>JADGCS010000008.1:0-62050 GCA_015228875.1 Deltaproteobacteria bacterium
GTCTGTCGGGAAATCCTCGATTTGAACAACAAAAGAGGATCGTCATCGCGAGCGAAGCGTGGCGATCTCCCGGATATCAATTGGTTACGGGAGATTGCTTCGTCGCTAACGCTCCTCGCAATGACGTGAAACGGGCTTTCCCGACAGACTCCACATATGCTCGCTACCATAAAAAAAATCTGGATGCGCCTGCTGCTCAGAAAGGCGCATTATCAGGATGCCTGTAATAAAATGGAACAACTCTACCTGGTCCACGATCCCTGGAATATGGCTTCGGAGAGGGAACAGTATCGTCTTAAAGAGACAGCACGCGTGATCAAAGAAGAAATGGGCGCGGTTAAAACCCTGCTCGAGATTGGTTCGGGGGAAGGGCATCAGTCGTTGTTTTTTAAAGATGTGACAGACAAACTTTATGGCATCGATATCAGCGAAAAGGCGGTGGCCCGGGCCGCAAAAAATTGCCCCGATGCCACGTTTGAGGTCGGAGATATCAACTCATATCAACCGCCCAACGGGCAAAAATATGACCTCGTTGTGGCCTGCGAGATCTTGTACTACTTAAGCGATATAGCAAAGGCGATAGACAAATTAAACGGGTTGGGAAAGAAATGCCTTGTTTCTTATTTTAAGGCGGAGTTTAAAAACCTCGATCCCTTTTTTAATGGGATCAAAAACAGTCGGAGCCGGATCATATCGTATGGGGCGTTATCGTGGAAGATCGTCTGGTGGGAGAGTCAGAAGGGTTGAGCTTTGTCATGCAAAAACTAACGCCATACATGTTGCTTCTGATCACCGATTATTCCTTGACTGCAGGTCCGGACGGCACAAAGAAAATTGTTGTTCATGTCCCCCCAAAAAAAGAACGTCACTATATTCAAGATTATGCCAGCTTAAAAGCAAACTGGGGAAGCAAAGGATTGATATGGGTCTCAGGCGGTGGGGCTTACATTATTAATCACGAATGGGTGCCACTTGTTAAAAGATCCGCCGACAGTCCCACCAATCCCGGCCGTCTGACTGTCTCTACAGGCAGGGCAGAGACCGATCAGGAATTGGAGCAGCCTTGCTTGTTGATCAGGGAGTTGTTTGAAGAGATTGTCATCTTTAACAGCAGGAGAAACAGCCTGCTGATCCCCTCATTTAAAGGGACAGGGGCGTGGTCCGGGTTGGATATCACCAAAATAATTGCCGGTGTTGTTAAAAATATTCATCACGCATTCACCGGATTGGAGTCGGTCGATGCCTGTCTGAAACCGGAGTATCACCAGGATCAACTGATTGTTCACGTTGGGGGCGATGTTTGTTCAGCGCACAGGACACACTGTCATGTGAACAAAACAAACGGAGAGGTTAACCTGCTGTATGCCGTGCATCTTGATATTCCCTGCTCCATGGACGATCTTGTGTTGCTGGATACAGAGTGTCACGAACAAAATGGCAGGGTTGTCCCGCTCAGGCGTGAGGTGTATCTTTATCACCTGCCAAGCAGGCAGTTTTATTTGTCCGCAAACAAACATGGCACCCCATGCAGTCCTGAAACACTTGAGTTAACGCCGCATGCGAAGGCCCTGCTTCATCTGATTCATGGCTTGGGTGCCAAGGTATGAGAAAAATATGGTAAAAATCATCGCAGAGTTTTGTCAGAATCATAACGGTGATTATCACCTCCTTCAAGAGATGATCCATCAGGCCGCAGAGAGTGGCGCTGTGTATGGCAAGATGCAGACTATTTTTGCCGATGACTTAACCTTTCGGGAGAGGTTTGAACAGGGGGTCGAGCAAGACGGGGTGATTAAAGTTATCAAGCGGCCCTACCAGGCGGAGTATGCGCGGCTTAAAGGTCTGGAGATCGGTTACGAACAGCAGGCGCAGTTTATCGAGGACTGCAACAGGTACGGACTCATCCCCATGACCACGTGTTTCACACGCGGTGCGGTGGAACCGCTCTCTCAATTAAAGTGGGGTGCGATCAAGGTCGCAAGTTACGATTGCGGTGCGGCGCCCCTTTTAAAGGGGCTTGCCACAGAATTTAAACACATCATTGTTTCGACAGGTGCGAGCTACGATGAAGAAATCAAAGGGGCAGCGGCGATCCTTAAGGTGTTTGGTTCTGATTATGCCTTCTTGCACTGCGTGACCATTTACCCGACACCGCTTTGTGAAATGCATCTCAACCGGATGCTCTTTCTCAAACAATTTGCGTCAGATGTCGGCTTGAGCAGCCACCCCCTCACGGCGAGGGACGGGATCAAGGCGGATCTTGTGGCTGTTTATCTGGGGGCTGAGTACATCGAGCGCCACTTTACAATTTTAAGCGCCGACCAAACAAGGGACGGGCCTGTTTCTATTGTGCCTCATCATTTAAAAGAAATGGTGCGGTTTTCCATGATGTCAAAACCGGATCAAAAGTTGTATCTCGACACAGAGGTCCCTGATCTTGATATCATGATGGGCAAGGCAACAAGGGATTTGTCGCATGCCGAGCTGCTCAACCGGGATTATTATCGTGGCCGTTTTGCAACGCATGTGAGCGGCCGTGTGATTTATAACTGGGAAGATGTTGAACCTGAAAACGACTGCATGAACGAGCAAACAGACGGGAGATGCCGGATTTAATTGAGTTCTACGCGACTTCCCGTGCGTCACTAGCTGTTGCGCAACTTTGACTCTCCGAACTCAATTAAATCCGGCATCTCCCGTCGCTTGGCATGGTAAACAAAATGAACACAATCAAGGTCATTGTCTTCGACTGGGATGGGACATTATTTGATTCAATGGGATATAAACCTGTGAATGCGGGGCGTGTGTTTGCAGAAGAGTTTCATTGCCCGCATGACGAAGTGAAGGCCCTGCTTTTAAAACACTCAGGGCTGCCCCGCCGAACCATTTTTAAAAAAATATGTGAACACTACTCATTGCCGGTCGACAATAAGACACTTGAGGGCCTGTCGCAAAAATTTACAGAGTACAATATCGAGTCCGCAAAAAAATCTGCCCTCCATCCCGATGTGCTTGAGACCTTGCAGGTCTTATCCGGTAAGTGGCCCCTGTACATCTCTTCGGCGTCTGCTGCGGATGAGCTTGCCCGTGTTGTTGATTCATGCGGGATTGCCGGTCTGTTCAAAGAGGTCTTTGGCAGCAGCCCAGGTTTTGAAAAGGGGGCCGGGCATTTTAACAGGATTTGCGAGGCACAGGGGTGTCAGGCGTCGGACATCCTCTTTGTGGGAGACGATGAGCAGGATGCTGTTATTGCCAAGAGCAGCGGTGTACGGTTTGTCCGGATCTTAAGGGGAAAAAAAGACACCACGCGTGATGATGATGGTGGGGTGATCAGTGATCTGAAGATGCTGATGACTCTTAAAAACCTCGTGCCATCCTCTTGATTTTGATATCCATTAATTTTTTCAGCACATATGATGTACTCTTGTCCCATTCCCCCAAAAAATTAATTTGTGCGGCGCCTGTCCCTTTTTTAAAGTTATAGACACCTGTATTCTGCTGGGGGTCCACGCCGCCCAGGTTGTAGTGGCTGATGCTTTCTTTGCGACATTCTTCCAACAACGCCCAAAACAAGGCATAAGATGCATAAACTTTTCTGCCCTCATCGTTGACGCTGGCCCAGAGATCAAGGGCGTGTTGATGTATTGTGGCACAGGCCCTGATCCCCAGGAGCTTGCCGCTGGAACGCAGGGAACATTTAACAACGATCATATGATTTTCAAAGCAGTGATAGAGGTGTTCGATGGATTGCTTGTTAAAAAAGGGGGGGATCCCTTTTTTCTTTTCCATGTCGTGGTAAATGGACAGGACTTGATCCAGATCTGGGTGCTCCCACCTGGTAATTTCGAGATCAGAGTTTGCTGACCTTTTTAAATTGTGTCTCCAGTTTTTTGTCAGCCCGTCGTTCAGGATTTTGGCCGGCAGACTGGGATTAATGTACAAGCTGATGCCCGACCAAAGTTTAATCTGACACCTTCTCCAGTTGAGGGCTGCCAGTCGAGAGGCCTGCTCGCTTGTGTCTTCAAGGTACGGGCCGATTCGTATGTATAATGTGCTTTGTTCTGTGATCTCCTTAAGGAACCGGACAAAATCCGCGTTCAAGTGATCAAGTTCTCCCAAGGGTCCTCCGGGAAACCAGAGGACACCCACGCCCGGAAAGTATTTTTTAAGCAGTCCCTGTGCCATGCAGACAACAGTATTGTCAGGTCCTGTAGCCATGAATCGATGGGGGATCCAGCCCGCAAGTTTTTTATATTCTCCCCAGCCGAATGTTTGGTAAAGATTGTAATTTTCAAACTGTTTAAGTTGATTGTTCCATAAAACCTTATCTGTGTCTTTGGGCAGAAGTTTCCAATGTGGCATAGGACAGACCCTATTTTAATGTATAGGAATTTCAAAGTTGACAGAGCGCGGGTGCATTCCTCGCAAAATAGAGGCATTCAACCGCGTCAAAGTCAAGTTAGTAATTTGAGATGAAAGTTTCCTCATATTGTTTCAAGAGGTCACACACGTACATGACTTCCTTTTCTGATATTCCCTGATGAACAGGCAGCGTGACGTGTCGGTTGTAGTGATGGTCTTTAGGCAAACGATCGAGTACGTTTTTGTGTAATGCCAGTCCAAACTGTGCTGCCACGCCGTGTTTAAGAAAGTAGCTCACAAAGTGTTTTCTTTCCATACCGCTGGCCAGGGTTAAGGGGAACTGATAAGGACAGTCATTCTGTATATCGAATTCAAATGGCTTGATCCAGTCAGTCTGTGGTTTAAAGTATTGTTGATAGAGAACATAGTTTTCACGGCGTTGTGAAAAACAAACGTGCCAGTCATTTTGATCAATCATTCTTTCAACCAGGGGATGCGCAAAGTTAAATGGTTGGAGAGGATCGAGTGACAGATTGGTGTATTTTCTCTTGACCGGAATTTTAAAGCGGAGGGCCAGTGACTTTAAATATTCCCTTGCCATCCACCTGATGACTCGGGCCGTCTGGTGATCAACGTGCGCTTCGATGTGCTGTGAGAGAAAGTTGGTGAATTTTTTCTGCTCGTCTTTTGTCACAAGAAAGGAACCGTAAGGGACAGGGTAGATTTTTCTAAAGGAGAACATTCTGGCTGCAGAGTGAGCTGGTCTGGATATTTCCAGGTTGGCAAAGGGAAGATGAACGCAGTCCTCGATCAGGTGGATTTGTTTGCTCGTGAGCAGTGATGAAATCTCTTTGAGATTTTTAACGATCTTGCCGTAAAAATGACAGAGGAGAAATACATCGTGTGGCACTGCCTCTTTTGTAATTGATGCGATGGTATTTAAGTCTGGTTCCAGCTCATCGTTTAACGGGTAGTATTTGACTTCGTAGTTGTAAGCATTAAAGGAATTGACGACCTCATGGCAGATGTAATCGGGGACCCAAACGGTATTGATTTTTTGGAACTGGTGTTCGAGGTATTTAAAGTATGAGACAAAGGCGTGACGGCCGTAGGAAAACCATCTCTTGTGCGGGGATCGGATGGCCTTTTTTGATGAGGGCCAGAATTTGTTGTAAACAGCGTTACCCGGGACCACAATCATAAAAACCCCATCTCCCCTCAGTGTATTGAGTGTCTCTCGACAGGCACTCTTTACTACTCATGGAGATTGCAAAGCAAACTTTCCGGTTGATGCGTGGGTGTAAAGATATTAACACCCCTTGTCGCGCGCATGCGCAGGTCACTAACAAAATTGTGTAAAATATGAAAATCCTTTTTTTTACCGAGAACACACATCGGGGAGGGATGGATCGGGTGATGATCAACCTGATCAATCATTGGCCCGATCCGCAGGATGAGCTTGTGCTGGCCTGCAATGCGGAGCATCCCGGTCTTGTCGACATGGAAGGGCAGATCAGCCGACCTGTTGTGATGATCAGGCACACGGCCTTTGCGTACAGAAGGATCATCACTTTAACCGAGCGGTCGCCCA
This sequence comes from Deltaproteobacteria bacterium, assembly GCA_015228875.1. GTDB lineage: Bacteria > UBA10199 > UBA10199 > UBA10199 > JADGCS01 > JADGCS01. The sequence goes on from JADGCS010000008.1 coordinate 5,954, forward strand.
TATTATCGTTTTTTAGAAAATTGCTCTCACCGATTTTTAAGTATCTGTGTTTTTTTATCAGTATTTTTACGTTAGGCAGGCTGATTAAAAAAATCGGTCCGGACCGTGTGATGATCATCATGGGTGGCTATCCCGGTGGCGATACATGCAGGGCAGCGGCGATCGCCTGCAGGTTGTGGCTTAAAGGTCACAAACCTGTACTGAGTGTGCATAATGATGCAACACGATCACGGTGGTTTGAGGCTCTGCAGGAGATGTGTATCGACCTTTTGGTGGCGGGCAGCATGAGCCGTATTGTGACGGTGTCCCATGCTTGTGCGGCATCCTTTAAATGGCGCGGACTTTTAATTCACAAGAGACCCGTTGATGTTGTCTATAACGGCATTCCAGACATGGCCGCCGAGGCACTTGATTCCCTTGATGGAGGGGCGCTCATGCTGCCGTCTGGGGCACAGATATGCCTGATGTTGGGGACCTACGAGTTGCGCAAAGGGCACCGGTTTCTGATAGAGGTGTTTAAAAGAGTGGCTGCCAAAATAACCGGGGTGCATCTGGTGATCTGTGGTTATGGAAAAGAGCATGAGGTTGCCGGGGTTAAAAAGATGGTGTCAGAGTCAGGGCTGTCTCAAAGAATTCACCTGTCGGGTTTTAAAAGCAATGTTGCCGCACTGATTGCTAAGGCTCACGTGCTGGTTATTCCTTCGCAGTCTCACGAGTCCTTTGGTCTCACCGCAGTTGAGGCCATGGCCTTAAGGGTTCCCGTTGTGGCGACCAATGTGGGGGGGATTCCGGAGGTTGTGGCAGACGGAGCGGGTGGATTTTGTTTTGCGCCTGATGATGTGTCTGGTTTTGCGGAGGCAGTGATCAATTTTCTGACGGACGAAAAATTGAGAAGAGAGCAGGGCGGCCTTGGATACCAGAGGTATCAAGCACTTTTTACAGCTTCAAAAATGGCTGAACGGTATTATGCCCTTGTTTGCAATAACGGGTAAATTAATGTAGTGTGCCAGGAGTTGTCCGACAGACACAATTTATATTAAGGTGTTTCTTTATGGAGACAGTTTCGTGTGATCTCTGTGGCTCAAGTGAATACGATGACTTGTTTAAGCAAAAGGACCTTTTTTACAGGGTTTCTGATGAAGAATTTCATATGGTCAGGTGCAGACAGTGTGGTCTGCATTATCTCAACCCACGGCCAACAGTTTCGGAAATGACCCATCATTATCCGGATGACTACGGGTTTTATTCTCAAAAAAGCAGAAAAAGTGTTTTTGTCAAAGAAAAGATTAAAAAACTATTCCAGTGGGCCTATTTTGAAACAGGTTGTTGCTGTAAAAAGGCCACGGCGCGGTTGATCTTGTCACCTTTTAAGTACCTGCCATTCGTTAAAAGAAAATATTTAAATTTGTTGGTGCCAAAAATTAACTCATATTTTGATTTGAATACCCCCCAAAGAATTCTCGATATTGGCTGCGGTTCGGGGTCGACCATACATCTGCGTCCCGCAAATGAAACTTTGGTTGCACTCTGTGCTGCTGGCTGGGAGGTTTATGGTATTGAAGTCTCTCAACGGGCAAGAGACATCCTTAAATCAAGGGGCATCCAACACGTTTTTCCAGATTTTGTTACGGCGGAACTTAAGGATGATTATTTTGATGTCATACGGATGAACTGGTCGTTTGAGCATGTGCATCACCCCACCCTGTATTTGTCGGAGTGCAAAAGGGTGCTTAAACCGGGTGGAAAATTAATCATCAGCGTCCCTAATTATGATGGTATTGTCTATAAACTGTTTCCTCATTGTGTGGAACTGCCTGTGCATGTGTATTATTTTGATACGCGGACTTTTAAAAAATATTGTGATAAATTAGATTATAAAATAGTAGCTTATCAGACGTTTTCTTATTTGTCTCTTTTTTTGGAGGCACTCAATCTCATGCTGCCGGAATTGTACAGGTATTATTGTGACCATATTGACGAGGCCATTCATTTGAATTCTTTTTTGCAAATGATGGGAAAAATGGATCGTGGTGATGACATGACATTCTGTTTGACAAAGTAAAAATCAATTCCAATGAAGATACTCTTTATTTATTCCACAAAAGAAGCCCTGCCTTTTCCAGCGAGGCCGATCAGGTATTGGAATGATATCCAGATGGGGATCTCGTATATTTCTTCTTACCTCAAGTCGTGTGGCTTTGCGACGCGGCTCATCGTGTTACCGCACGCAAACTACAGCAGGGTGATTGATGCAGACATTGCTTTAGACCCGCCTGACATCGTTTGTTTTACCTCTGTCGCTTCTGAGTTCTATTTTGTGAACAAGATTGCCCGTTACATACGCAAAAAAATTCCTGATTGTTATATGGTCATCGGCGGGGCACACGCTTCCCTGCAACCAGACGAGGTACTTAAAGGGGCGTTTGATTGTGTGTGTGTGGGTGAGGGAGAGCTTCCTGTCAGGGAGCTTGCTGCCTTACTGCAACTTGGTCAGAGGCCAGCGCACATACCTCACCCGCGTAACGCGGCAAATTCTACGCGGGGAGACACCATGCAGAAATTGATGCCGAAACGCGTAGAAAAGCACTGCGTAGTGCAGAATTTGTGGTTTAAAAATAATGATGCTGTTATCAAAAATGAGACCCGGGATTTTATGAAGGACCTTGACGCGTTTCCCTTGCCAGACAGGGAGATGTGGCGGCCGTGGGTTGCAGATAACAGCAGGCATGTCATACTTTTAGGCAGGGGTTGTCCTTTCAATTGCACTTATTGCAGTAATCACAAGCTCAGGGAGATCTCCAAGGGCCAGTACGTGCGTTTAAGGGCGCCGCAAAATATCCTGGTGGAACTGCAGCATCTTTGTGATGCGTTTCCCAATATTTCCGAGGTCTATTTTGAGGTAGAAACAATCACAGCCAACGAGAAGTGGGCCCTTGAATTGTGTCGTTTGCTCACGGCCTTTAATGCAAAAAGGGGGCGCAGGCTTTTATTTGGAACCAATGTGAGGGCTCCACGAAATAAAAGTTTAAGGGGTCTGTTTGACACATTTGTCCGCGCGGGTTTTGGTTATATCAACATGGGGATTGAGTCTGGCAGCGAAAATGTCCGCAGGCAGGTGCTGCAGCGCCACGAGAGCAACGAGGACATCATCAGGACCTGTGACGAAGCGCATCAGGCAGGGTTAAGGGTAAATGCCTACAATTTGATTGGGCTGCCGGGAGAGACGCCGGATGATTTTAAAGAGACCATCAAGATAAACAGAAGATGCCTCCCCGATGCAAATTTTTTGTCAGTTTTTTTCCCTTACCCGGGTACGGGGTTGTATAACACTTGTTTTGAAAGGGGGATCGAGTTGGATTCGAGTGATGATGTTATGGAAAGGTATGTCCCTGTTTTAAACTTGCCGGAGTTTTCCAACAGACAGGTAACGCATTACTTCAGGTGGTTTGATTGGTATGTCTACAGAGGCAGGAGGCCTATCCTTGGTTTGTTATATGCCGCCTTGTACAGGACGATCAGGGCGCATGCCCGGCTTTATAAAATTTATCGATTGATGAGTGTGCATCCATTTTTGTATTCCTTGAAGCAAAGGATGCTGAGAACACACTAATTATGATTGGCTTATTACGTAAAATCATTCCTGCCAATTTTAAAAGGGGGCTTATCTATTGTCTTTCCCCTTTATTTGCAAAAATCCGTATCAAAAGGTGGAAAGGCCTGCCCCAACTGGTTATTATTGAAAACACCAACAAGTGTAATGCGCGGTGTATTATCTGTCCCAACGACAAAATGAGGCGTGAAAAGGGCATCATGACATTCGACCTTTACAAGCACGTCATTCATGAATGCGTCTTGTCGCACATCGACAGAATAGTCCTCGCGGGGACAGGGGAACCATTCATAGACCCACAGATCATTGAGAAGATAAAATACGCCAAAGAAAATGGCATTAAAGAGGTTGGTGTTTTTACCAATGTGAGTCTTCTCAATAACAGGATCCAGGATCATTTGCTTTCCTGCGGTGTGGATACAGTGTGTCTGAGCATCGATGGATTTACGCAGGAGACTTATGAGCGTGTCAGAAGGGATCTTGCCTTTGATCGGGTAAAAAACAACACACTGGGTTTGTTAAATAAAAGAAGGCAGCTTGGACTTAAAAAACCCTATGTGGTGGTTGTGGCATTTGATCTATCCGAGACGCAGGGTCGTTTAAACTCAAATGAGTTTTACAGGGAGCTTAATCAATTGAGTGACAGGGTGATCGTGACAAAACCTTATGGGCTGCATAGCTGGTCTGGTGGGGTGGAGGGCATTGCTGCTGTGCCTTATACAAATGTTAAACAGCCATGCAGGAGGCTATGGGATTCGTTCTCGGTGTTGTGGAATGGTGATTGCTCCTTGTGCTGTGTGGATTACGAGGGGAGTTTTCTTCTGGGCAATATTAATGAGCAGTCCATCCCTGATATGTTTAACAGCAAAAAAATTGACGAGGTCAGGAGGCACCACATGCGTTGCGCCTTTGATAAGGTCCAACTCTGCGAAAAGTGCTACGAAAGACCTCCGTGGGTTCAAAAAAATTTTGAGAGAACATTGGATTTATTTGAATGATCAGCATTATCATACCAACTTATAATTCCGAAAAGTCCATCCATGATTGCCTTAAGAGTGTGCTTGATCAGACGTTTGCCGACTGGGAGATCATTGTTGTTGATGATGGTTCTCATGATCTCACAAGATCAATCATAGAGTCGTTTGGAAAAAAAAACGGATTAAATAACAGATTGGTCACTCATTATTTTAAAAAAAACAGGGGTGCCTCTGCTGCCAGAAACAAGGGGATTCGGCTTGCCACAGGTGATTATATTGCTTTTCTGGACAGCGATGATGTCTGGTATCCGAAAAAACTCGAGACTGTCATGGCCATCTTGAGTGGCGATAACACGGTGGATCTTGTCTGCCACAATGAAAACATGGTTGTGAACCGCAAAATAATAAAAGAGTTGTATTATTCGAGGACGCTCAAAGATATTAACAGCAGCCCACCCCAAAAAATATTTCGCACACTGATTGGTAAAAACTTTTTGTCACCGTCGGCCGTGACAATAAAAAAAACATGTCTTGTTGAGCATCCATTTGACGAGGGTCTTATGGTGGCGGAGGATTATGATTTGTGGCTGAGACTTTCACGGCGGTATCGTTTTTATTTTCTGGATGCATTTTTGGGTGAGTTTAAGGCTGATAATCCCCTGTCATTGAGCAACAGGGCGGCTTACAAGTGTATGTTTGAGTGCCTTTTAAAAGTCATCAGTAAACAAAAAAACCAAATGAGTGCGTTTGCATATTACAAAAGGATCATTTTTTGTTATCTCTTTCTATTCAAAAACGACCTGACGGTTTTGTTGAGGGGCAGGGGGTGTTAGTGGGTACCAGAAGGCTTATATCAAGAGGTGTGTCGCAGTTGGTTTCAAGGGTTGCTTATACACACCGGCCCAGACGAGGATATAGAATACTCATGTATCATGCCGTTGGGACGCGGGTAAAAGGGGATTTCAGGGGGATTTTTTCGGTGACTCCTGATGAGTTTAAACAGCAGATGGAGTATTTATCACAGCACGCGTTCATCAAGATGACCAGCCTTGAACTGGGTTTGATGGATCCCGCGCCCTGCAGGGTTTCTCTTACTTTTGACGACGGTTACAGGGATATCTTGCCTGTGGCTGAAAAAATACTTGTTCCCATGGGGATTCCTTTTGTGCTGTTCATCACAAAGTCATATGCTCAACGCACTGGTCCTGAATACCTGAGCAAGGACGCGATCAGGGAGATCTCGAGACTTGCGCAAGTGACTATTGGCGCGCATGGAGCAACTCACAAGAGATTAACGGAATGTAGCGACCAGGAACTGGTAACGGAGTTAAAAACCAGTCGTGAGTTCCTGGAAGATGTGATTTCCAAACCAGTCAGGATCATGGCCTATCCGCATGGGGCTGTTAACGAACGAGTCGTGCAGGCGGTTGTGCGGGCTGGTTATTCCATTGCCGTATCGACCAGGGCAGGGATCAACAATAGCGCAAGCCACTTGATGAAACTCAAACGGACAGAGATCAGCGGGCTTGATGATCTGGCAGATTTTAAAATGAAGATCTTCGGGGCATGGGATTGGTATGGGGTCAAATCCTGGGTCTGTAAAACCTAGGAAGGTTTTTTTTACGCGTTTCGGCAACAATTTCTGCGCGGTGTTCGCCCGCGTAGGATTTTCGGCTTTATGCGGGTTGTGGATTGACGATACCGTTTGATATGTTGTAGCCCTTCGGGGCATCAAAGCCAAGTGAGTAACTTGTATTTGAGAAATGAGAAATGGGTATGATGGATTGTACAGTTATCTTGTTGGCGGGGGGCTCTGGGACGCGTCTTTGGCCACTTTCCCGCAGGGTTAAACCCAAACAGGTCATTGCCCTTGATGGGGATGAGTCCCTGTTGCAGGTGACGGCAAAAAGACTATTGCGGCATATCGATCCTGCGCGGGTTGTGACAATGACTCACCAGGATCAGGCGTCTCTGGTCTTGGAACATCTTGGTCATGTGGCACCCGATCTTTGCAGTCATGTGCTTTCCGAGCCGGTTGCAAAAAACACCCTGCCGGCCATTGCTTGGGCCGTTGCAAAGATCCATCAAGACGATCCTGATGCGGTTGTCGGTGTTTTTCCATCAGACCATCTCATTGCGGACGAGCGGGAATTTACAGAGGCGTTTAATCTGTCGGTCGAGGTTGCAAAGAGAGGTTATGTGACACTCTTCGGGATCACAGCTGATTCGCCCTCTGTGGAATACGGTTACATTCAGGCAAAAAGCGACGTGGCGGGTTTTGACAGCGGGAGGGTCAAGGCGGTCAATCGTTTTGTCGAAAAACCAGATGCAGAGACTGCAAAAAGGTATCTCTCTGAGGGCGGTTATTACTGGAATAGCGGGATGTTTGTCTTTAAGGCCGCTGTTTTTCTATCACTGTTGCAGAAATACCAACCCCAAATTTACGGGATTGCGTTACAACTAGCACAGACTGGTAGCTGTGCGGGCGATATTAAATTGTACGAGCAATTTCCAAGCATTTCTATCGATTATGGACTCATGGAACACGTAAACAATGCAGTCGTGATCCCTGTGAGCATGGGATGGAGTGATCTTGGGGGGTGGGGGGCCGTCTATAGGTATCTTGACAAGGATATTAAAGGTAATGTCACAAAGGGTGAGACGCTTGTGGTGGACAGCGATCGCAGTATCATCTGGAACGATCAAGAGGGAGAAATGATTGTGGCCTACGGTATTAAGGACCTTGTTATTGTGCGATCTCAAGGTGTTACCTTGGTGTGCCCGCGTGATAAGGTGGCAGAAATCGGGGGGCTCACAAAGAGAGTTGCACAACGGGCAGAACGGCTTGTCTAGCCTCTTACTTGCTGAAATTGATGAGTAAATTATTTTTTTCTTGTCTTCGACGGATGTTTGTTATACGACACACGGGTCCTGTTTTTTTTGTGGCATTGTTGTTTAATAAATGATAAACACCTTGCGCTTTGTTTGTGACAATGATCAAGCAAAGATGCTGGGTGTTTTATGGTATCAAAGTGAGAATAAAAAAATTATAAAGGAAAAAAGAATATGTTAGTTAAAGACAGAATTGTATCAGTAATTGGTTTAGGTTATGTTGGGCTTCCTGTGGCGGTGGCATTTGGCAGGGTGTGCGAGACCATTGGTTTTGATCTCAATCCGCGTCGTGTTATGGAGCTCGTTGAAGGTTTGGACAAAACCAACGAGGTGAGATCCGAAGATTTAAAATCGTCAAAGGTCTTTTTTACAAACAAAGAGAGCCATCTTGCAAAGGCCAATTTTCATATTGTAGCGGTGCCCACGCCTATCACAGAGGCTAATCAACCGGATTTGACGCCCTTGCTGGGTGCTACGGAGACAGCGGGCAGGGTTCTTAAAAAAGGTGATATCGTTGTTTACGAATCTACGGTCTATCCCGGTGTCACCGAGGATGAGTGCGTGCCTCTGTTAGAGAAAATTTCGGGGTTGAAAAATGGGATTGATTTCAAGGTGGGGTATAGTCCCGAGAGAATCAACCCGGGCGATAAAAAGAGAACCCTTGAGAATGTGATGAAGGTTGTGTCCGGCCAAGATGCAGAGTCGCTCGAGGTCGTCGCCAACATGTATGGTGCGATCATCAAGGCGGGTGTGCACAGGGCCTCGTCGATCAAGGTGGCAGAGGCTGCAAAAATTATCGAAAACACACAGAGGGATCTTAACATTTCACTGATGAATGAGCTTTCGATTATCTTTGACCGCATGGGTATCGACACCAACGAGGTCATCGAGGCCGCTGCAACAAAGTGGAATTTTCTCCCCTTTAGACCCGGTCTTGTTGGCGGGCACTGCATTGGGGTTGACCCTTATTATCTTACCCACAAGGCAGAGAGGCTGGGTTATCACCCCGAGGTTATTCTCGCGGGCAGGCGTATCAACGACAACATGGGCAAACACATAGCCAATCAGGCGGTGAAGCTCATGGTGCAGGCGGGACAAAACAATATTCTTGGCAGCACGGCAACCATACTGGGACTTACCTTTAAAGAGGACTGTCCCGATATCAGAAACACCAAGGTCATGGATATCATCAACGAACTCAGAGATTACGGGATTCAGGTGCAGGTACACGATCCCTGCGCTGACGTCGAAGAAACCAAAAGGGTCTACGGGATTGACCTTGTGGATTTTGAAAAACTGGGCCACTCATCAACGATCATTGTTGCTGTTGCCCACAAGTTTTATAAGGATCTCTCAATCAGGGACTTTAAACACATCTCACTCAACGGGCACACCGTTTTTATTGATGTCAAGGGGATCTATCCTCAGGACGAGATGAGGCACGCCGGATTCAAGTTGTGGAGGCTGTGATTGAGCCAGAACAGCCCCAGGCTGCTCTTTATCAGTGCGCGGTATTTAAAACGGGCCGAAAAAACTAAAAAAACGTAAGGATCATGCATGACCGCTTATTTTGATTCCGTGAGGGGGAGGCTTAAGCTTTTGCAGAAAAACTGGCTTGTCACAGGTGTGGCGGGTTTTATCGGTTCCAATCTCTTAGAGGCCCTACTTAAACTTGATCAGCGGGTTGTTGGCATCGACAACTTTTCAACAGGTAAACAGCAAAACCTTGATGACGTGCGCTCGCAGGTCACAGAAGGTCAGTGGAGAAACTTTCGTTTTGTTGAAGGTGACGTGTGTGATTTTACGCAGTGTCTGGCGGTCACCCGTGGCATCGATTACTGCCTCCATCAGGCGGCTTTAGGGTCTGTCCCAAGGTCCATCGAAGATCCCTTAAAAACAAATCAAAACAACATCACGGGCTCTTTAAATGTGTTTATTGCGGCACGTGATAACAAGGTCAAGAGGACTGTCTACGCTGCGAGCAGTTCCACCTACGGAGACCACCCGGGGCTTCCCAAGGTCGAGGATCAAATAGGCAGACCCCTCTCACCGTATGCCGTCACCAAGTACGTCAACGAACTCTACGCCGATGTGATAGCCAGAACATATGCCACAGAGCTGATTGGCCTGCGGTATTTTAATGTCTTTGGCCGCCGGCAGGACCCAGACGGCGCCTATGCGGCGGTGATCCCCAAATGGATCAGCGACATGATCAGGAACAACCCTGTGTTTATCAACGGAGACGGGAGTACCACGCGTGATTTCTGTTACATCGATAACGTGGTGCAGGCCAATCTGTTGTCTGCACTTACAGATAACAAGGATGCCGTAAACCAGGTTTATAACGTGGCGGTTGGTGAGCGTACTTCGCTTAATGATCTCTATGAAATGATGCGTTTGGCGCTTACCGCGGATTTTTCACACCTCAAAAATGCCCAGCCGGGGTATCGGGATTTCAGGCTGGGTGATGTCCTACACTCTTTGGCGGATATTTCAAAGGCAAAGAGGCTTCTTGGCTATTCACCCACCCACACGATTTCTCGGGGGCTTAACGAGGCCATGGGGTGGTATGTGCAGAATCTGTCTTGACGGCAAGCCCCATAAAACAATTGCCAAGATCATTGTGACGCATTAGTTCGCGTTGTTATGTTTGCCAGAAAACTTACACCTTATCTTGGGTTATTGTTTGGGGCCCTCATCCTTTTAGGAGTGTGGCATTTTTTTGAATACCCCGAGAGACCTTTTACATTCTTTCAACTCATTTTACTTTATATGGTCTCCGTACTCCCTGGAATGGGGCTGGCCATGTTTCTTGATCCCGCCCCGCAGGCCTTGCGAAAAGAGTTCTTAAAGGAAAACTTTTACGAACACCCAGAAGCTGCTGATAAATATCTAAAAAAATGGGAGGAATCATGCAAGTAGGACATGCGGCGCTGGCTGCCGTGATTGCCTCATACGCACCAGAGATCACTGGTGTGACGGGAGGGCCTGTTGTTGAGGCGTTTTCGTGGGAGGCTGTTATTGTGGTTTTTCTCGCCCATTTTTTGCCAAACTTTGATGTGGTACCTATCAGACTTGGTCTTGCAAAGGATTCGTTTCATTGCACATGGTCTCACACATTTCTTTTTGCCATTCTTGTGGGTGCGCTCCTTTTGCCCATTAATCCATCGTGGTCTTTTCTTGCGTTTGTCAGTCTTATTTTGCATTACCTTGCCGATTCTCCAAGCAGTGTCGGGCTTCCGTTGTTGCTTCCGTTTTCAAAAAAACGATTTTCATGCTACCTTTGGGCTGATACGGGGCACTCCGGGTGGTTTTCGTTTAAGGGGACATACATGCAGTCCTGGACATGGTTTTTGGAGGGCGGGATGTTTCTTGTTTTACTGGTTCGCGCTTATCAGGAAGGAGTCTTTCCGTTTGCCTGACATAGCGTTCGTGCTAGGAATTTCAAAGCAGACAGAGCGCGGGTGCATTCCTCGCATGACGGGGAAACTAGAACCGCGTCAATGTCAAGTTGGTAACTTGAAAAATTCGTACGAAAACATCGTTATTGGAAGCGGCTTTGGGGGGGGCATGGTGGCGTATGCCCTGTCAAAGGCTGGTCAGGAAACACTTGTTGTTGACCGTGGTGTCTGGGTACGGCGTGATGAAACCTGTTGGGACGAAAAGGCCCTGCACCTTGATACACCGCCTCTTTATCAGGGAAAGATCCCCTTTAATGTTGATCAAAAACGGGGCGGCCTTATGGCAACATATCCCTATGAGACTGTGGGCGGCATGTCCACGTTTTATGGCGGTGTGTCGCTGAGACTCCGTGAATCCGATTTTAAAGGAGAGGTCCATCTGGACTCGTTGGATTCAAACAGTCCCGTTTCAAAAACGGCATGGCCCTTTCACTATCAGGCGCTCGCACCCTATTACGATGAGGCCGAAAATATCCTTGGTGTTGCTGGTGCCCTGGGAGAGGACATCACAGAGCCTGCACGTGGCGCGTATCCACAAGGTTCCTTTAACAAGCTTTCACCGCCTTCGCAGAGGGTTTGGGATGCTGCTCGCAAAATGGGACTCCACCCCTGCCGCCTGCCCATGGCGATCAATCTCGATGGCGCACACGGTCAGGGCAAGTGCGTGCTGTGCAACACCTGCGATTATTTTATATGTAAAGTGTGCGCCAAGAACGATCTTTCCCTCGCTGTATTGCCGTCTGCCATGAAAAACGGGGCAGAGATTCTGGATCAGCATGGCGCTGTGAAGATTGAAATAAAAAATGGTGCAGCGCAGGGTGTCGTCGTTCTTAATTTAAATACTGGAATGAGGAGGACCATCAAGACAAAGCGGGTCATCCTTGCCTGTGGGGCCATCACCACACCGCAGATGCTTCTTGTCTCCGGGGTTGATCAACTTTCACCTGCGGGCAAACTCATAGGCCGCTGCCTTATGAGGCACATCAATGGTGTTATGGCGGGGGCGTTTACGTACAGGACAAATGTGCCCGGGACCCTTCAGAAGATGATTGGGATCCCGGATTTTTATCATGGTGATCCTCTAAAAAAATCTGCCATCAAAGGGCCGTGGGGTTTGTTGCAGGAGATCGGCCCGTTTGGCAAGGGGTTGATCATGAAACGGGCCCCTTTTGGGTTTAAACATTTTGGTGCCTTTTTCAGGGACAGGCTTACCAATCTTTTGTGCATTGCTGCCGATGGCCCACAGTACAATAATCGTGTGTATGTCCAACCCGATCGTGTGGACCAGTTTGGTGTCCCTCTCGCACAGGTCTATCATCGCTACCACCCCCGTGACTATCAGGTCTTGAGGCTCTTGTGCGGCAAGGCGCGAGAGATCTTGCGCGAGGTTGGTGCCTTCTATGTTCACTATGTGCCGATCGAGACCTTTTCGCACGCCTTTGGCACATGCCGCATGGGGAATGACCCCGCATCTTCGGTGACCGATCCACTGGGGCAGGTGTGGGGGGTAAAAAATCTTGTTATCACAGACGCGAGTTTGCTTCCCTATACGGGGTCGGTCAATCCCAGTCTGACCATTGCCGCAAATGCGCTGAGGATTGGACAGCATCTTATTGGAGAATAAATATATGTATAGAACCTAAGTAGGTTTTTTCGACGCGTTTTTGCATCAATATTTTACAAGGTGCCAGCCCGCGTAGGATCTGGCGCATAGCGCCAAACATGAAACCCTTCATGTTTGATCGCAATGCACTCCGCTTTATGCGGGTTATGAATTTCAAAGTTGACAGAGCGCGGGTGCGCACCTCGCATGACGAGGAAACTCAACCGCGTCAAAGTCAAGTTAGTAACTTGTGATGAATACAATACCACACATCTGTTTTTGGGGATACGGCGCTGTTGCCCGTGCCCATATCAAGCGGCTCAAAAAACTTTTTCCCGCAATCAGGCTTTCCCACGCGAGTCACAACGGACCTCACACGGGGCTCCCATCTTTTGCCAGTTTCGCGGAATCCGCACTCTCACCCGATGTGGATATTGTTTTTATCACAACACCGCATGCCTATCACTCCGAACTGGGTGTCCTTGCGGCCCGTCATGGTAAACACCTGATCATAGAAAAACCTGTGACCCGCACACTTTTTGAACTTGATGATCTGCTTAAGGCGGTAAAGGAGCACGGTGTGCGATGTACAGTCGCCGAAAATTATTTTTACAAACCGGCGTATCTGGAGATTAAAAGAATCATCGAAGAGGGGCTGATTGGCACGCCGATGGTCTTGGAGATGGCGCAGACAAAACGGCCCGCCATCACGGGCTGGCGTACAGATGCAGCGCTTATGGGCGGGGGTGCCCTGCTTGAGGGCGGGGTCCACTGGATAGACGCATTACTGACCATCTGTGGAGGAAATCCAACAGAGGTCCTTGCGGTGAAACCCGATGTCCCTGTTCAAACCAACATTCCCTTCGAGGACACATCGCTGGTTCTTGCAAAATTTTCAAACGGCATGATTGCCAAACTTACTTATTCGTGGCGCATCCCCAATCGTTTTTTTGGTCTTGGTTTGTCCAAGGTGTATGGTTCCGATGGTGTGATCACTTTTGAGAGTAACGGCCTTTTTCTCTCGGTCTATGGAAAAAAGAAAATAAAAAAAATATTCGCGCCCTTTGGTTTTACAGGTTATCGCGACATGTTAAAAAATTTTGTAGATGATTATATGAGTGGTCATGACTGGAAACCAGGCATGGACAGGATTTTGATGGAGATGCAATTGATTGATGCGGCTTATCGTTCGATGGAGAGCGGGAGGTTTGAGCGTCTCGTTTGAGGGCATCTCCTGTCGTTTAGCGTGGTTCAATTGCCGTTTGTAGAATAAAAAATATGAAAAGACTTTTTTACATTCTTATTATGACCATGCTGTGCTTGGTGACCACACCATCTGCGCAGGCAAAAGTCGTCGCATCAGACTGGGAATTTCTGGATGACTATCAGCGGCTCATTGCCTGCGGGGCTGTCAAACGTCCTTTTTTTGGTCAAAGGTTGTGGACCACTCGTGAGATAGCAAGAGAGATCAGGGCCATTGACAGGGAAAATATAAAATCGCGTTGTACACAAGAGTTTGTGGCAGAGACAATCCGGAGATTGAGTCCCCTCATCACAAGGGAAGAATCAGTTTTAAGCAATAAGCACAGACTGTCTTTAAACCCCGTCGAGAGTGTGTCTGCAGGCTACAGGCTGATGCCGGGTGGGGACTCTGTTTTTCAGGCCGGTGGGACAGATGCCGTGATCAACACATTCAGGGAGTATGAGCAGGGCAGGGTTTTTGGAGTGGGACATCAGTTTTCTGTTCAGACAGAACACGAGCTGTCATGGCTTAAGCAACAACTTGTTGTCCTTCCCCGTTTTGATGTTCTCGTTCACAATGAGTTCAATAATGTTGATGATTATCGGTTAACCCTTCAGGAGGCCTATCTTCTCTTTGATCTCTGGAAGCTCACCATACTTGCCGGAAGGGCCCCTGTTGTTTGGGGGCAGGCCGAACATGGCGGGTTTATTTTTGGCGAAAATGTGCGCCCCCTTGATCATATTCAACTCACACCGACAGAGGCCTTCAGGTTCCCCTGGTTCTTTAAATATATAGGCGATTTAAAATTCAGTCTCATTTTTGGAACCCTGGGCCCCGAGCAAAGATACCCCTGGCCTTTTTTTACAGGATTGACTCTTGGATTTAAGCCCCTCAAGTTTATTGAGTTGAATATGTCGCATGTTTTTGAGTTTGGCGGGAATGGCGCAGAGAAGCTGGGGGTTGAGACATTCATACGCGAGTTTTTTGGATTTATTCCGCATATAGCGAGCACAAGCCCCCGTGGCAGCAACAAGATGTCCGAGATTAACGGCCGATTTTTCATTCCACCGCTGATGGGGACAGAGATTTACCTTTCATATTTTATGGATGACGCCAACACGGGGAGTACCAGGGCTTTTAAAAAGCATTTTCTGCACAACAGTTCTTATCAGGCCGGTGTTGTCTTTACATGTTTTTTGTTTTCCTGTCACGACGAACTCAGGTTGGAATACACCAACTCGTCACCGATTTCCTACAGACATACCGAATTTAACAACGGGTGGGTTGTGAATCACAATATTGTGGCAGACCCTTTGGGGTCTAATGGAAACCGCTTTCTGGTCTCATGGAAGCGGGAGTGGGACCGCAAATATATGACAGGATTGACGGCCCGCTTTGCCAGTCGTGAAAACAAACAGTACGGGGTTGGCACGGATATTCTGGATGTGACAACAACATTCGATGGCCCTGCCGAAAAGAGATATTCGATCATCTCTCAACATCACATTCGATTGAGGCATCCCATCAGTCTCAAGTTGGACCTTGGTTACGAGTACATCAGTAACTATCAATCTGTACCGAGTCGCACAAAAAATTCCTGCCTTTTATCTGCAGAAATGCAGTATAAATTTCGGTAGTCATCGTCAGCAGAACCTTGGAAGGTTTTTTCTACGCGTTTCGGCATCAATTTTTGCATGGTGTCCGCCCGCGTAGTGTCTGGCGCATAGCGCCAAACATGAAACTCTTCATGTTTGATCGCAATGCACTCCGCTTTATGCGGGTTATGTTGTTATCTGGCACAAAAGACGCGGTATCTTTCTTTTACATGATTGAGAATGGTTTCAAAATCTTCATCGGCTTTTTTGATGATGTCTTTGGCCTTTTTGTAATCACCGGATGAAAAGCGCGAGAGATCAGGTGAAAAATAAAAATCGGCGCCATTGGCCTGACGTTCGCCCGCATGACCCAGAAAAAGGTAGAGGGACTGCTCGACATCCATCAGTCGGCCAAAGGGCGAATAACGGCTGATGAGTTTTTTGATCCCCTTTTGCGGCTCCGCCCTGAAGGGGCGTTTTAAGGGGACAACGTTGGAGGCGAGGATGAAATCTGCACCTTCTTCGGCAACAACGCTTGCGGGTACATTGTTGATCACACCGCCGTCTATGTAACGTGTGTTGTTGTAATAAAATGGCGCAAAGAGCCCTGGAAAGGCGCAGCTTGCGGAGACAGCGCTGCAAATGCGTCCCTGCCTGAAGATTTTTTCGGTGCTGCGGCGGATATCGAGCGAGACCGTGTAAATGGGGGTTTCCATCTCGTCGATGTCGGTGTGGTTAAGAAACTTTGCCACGGCTTTTCCCAGAGGGGTCATTGTAAAATGGGATTTTTTTGCCAGTCCTCCCACAAACGAGGCAAGATCAATGAGCATGTCCAGTCCGTCAAGCCCCTTGCTGGCATAACAGCAGCCGATGACAGACCCAAAACTTGAGCCGGCCAAAAAGTCGACGGGGATCTGTAATTGAGAGAGACGTCTCATTAAGGCAACATGGCCGTAACCCCAGGCCCCGCCGCCACCGAGTGCCACGCCAACCAGCCTTCGCGTGACCAGGCGGGCGAGACGCTCAAAGCGTCTGTTAAGATTAAGGCCGAGGTCCGCAAACCCGCTTTGCACTGGCAGATCCGTTAAATCGAGTCTGATCGAGCCGCGCCTGACAATGCCGCATCTTTTGTGGTCGGCGTTCATGATGAGGACGTGTTTTACGAACTGGTTGTTGATGCGGGAGTATGGAAAGGGGTCGGACATGTCGTGTGTGAGAAAGACAGAAAGTGCAAACTCGTCGGAGAGTGTCTCGTGAATGGCTGGTTCAAGGTGTTTGTCCGAGAAAACCAGGATGTATCGGGTGTCTTTGCCTGCATATTCTTTAAAGATGATTTCGCGGGAGACGGGAATTTTTTTTCCGTCAATGATTTTGATTTCAAAATCATCGGGACAGTTTTTTTTGATTTCCTGACTGTCCGAAAAATAGACAACCCCGGTCCTCTCATTGTAACAGCGTTCAAGGGCCTGTTTGATCTGATAACAGATGACACCGGTGTTGTAAGAGGTTCTGTTGATCATCCAGATGAGTTCGGCCTTTTGCTGTGTTGTGTGGCCCACGGCCAGCCGCTTTTGGGACAGTGTGCCGATGTTTTGCCTGAATGATTTGGAGTGTCTGCAAAGGTCATCAAATTCTTTTTTTCCAATGATGATGATTTCTGAGCGCCGTAGGGCCCTCACGGAGGCAATTTTAGGGGTGTTGTTGATCAGGGAGATCTCGCCAAAGCAGTTGCCCGCAAACAGGGTCTTGATGGGGTTGTAATTGTCTTGATCGATTTTGGATAAAATTTCGACAGAACCATTGGCAATAAGGTAGAGACAATCTGCCGATTCTCCCTCGTGACAGACCCACTGACCCTCATTGTATTTAACAAGTGTGGAACTTTCGAGCATCCACTGCAGGAGTGAGGGGCTCACTCCCCTGAAGATATGCGATTTTTTTAAAAGGTCTACAAGTTCCCAATAGCGGCGGGTGAGAGAGAGACGAACGGCGAGTTGTGTTTTGAGTTCTTTGTCCTGATCAAGAATGGCTTCAATAGCGGTGCTGTCCCACGTCAGCAGGGTGACATGACCGATGGATTTAAAATTGGCGCTTTCATTTTCTTTTATAATGGGACCTTTGCCAAAAAGAGCCCCGGGCTTAAGGTTTTTTATAATCTCTGCATCGTCGTTAAGGCCGGTTCTAAAAATGGCTATTTCTCCGTTGACCAGAAGCCAGGAATTGTTGCTGACCTGGTTTTCGGAGGCGATTAATTGTCCCCCAGGGTAGCTGACCATTCTGGCACGGGCCGCAATCAGTGCGATCTGCTCACCAGTGAGGGCTCGAAAAAAATAGGAGTTGTTAATAATATCGATAAAGTTATTGTCTGTCATTCCCGCTTATGTATCATTAAACGAAAAAAATGACAATTCTTTGAGAACCGGATATAACCATCAAAAACAGAGACACGGAGGGAACATGTTATCCTGCCACGAGGCAAGACAAATTATCTTATCTGGTCAAATCACTCAGAAGCCGGAATCTGTGCGTCTTAAGGATGCGGGCGGTCTTGTGCTGTCTGCCGCTGTGCGTTCGCAGACTGATTTGCCGTCATTTTGTGCGGCAGGTATTGATGGCTATGCATTGAGATCGCAGGACACATCAGGTGCTTTAACCACACCTGTGAAACTTAAAATTACCGAAGATGTCTTGGCAGGAATGACACCCGACAAAAAAATCACGGCGGGAATTTGCGCCCGAATCACAGCCGGGGCGATGATGCCGGAAGGTGCTGATGCCGTTGTGGTGCAGGGTGATGTGCAGTGTTTTCAAGACGAAATTTTATTAAACAAGCAGGTGTACGGAGGCTGTTATATCAGACAGCAGGGCGAGGATGTCAAAAAAGACGAAGTGATCTCCGAGAAAGGACACATCGTCAGTCCTGCAACACTAGGGTTATTTGCAAGCGCCGGCATCGAAACCTGTGTAGTTTATCCCCGTCCCAAGATTGTGATTATTCCCACAGGCACCGAGCTTGTGTGTCCTGGAAACCCCATCAGTGCCGGTCAGGTTTATGAAAGCAATACTTATGCACTGGGGGCTGCAGTTAAAGAACTGGGATTTGATTATCTCTCGTGCAATCCGGTTCAGGATGACAGGGCGAAAATTTTCAATTTTTTCAGGATGGCATTAAAGACAGCCACTCATGTGATTGTGAGCGGGGGCGTCTCGGTCGGCGATCACGATTACACCCGGGCCATTCTTGCAGATTGTAAGGTCGAAGAGGTCTTCTGGCAGGTGGCACAGCTTCCTGGAAACCGGTTTTTCTATGGCAGACACGATCAAACGCACGTCTTTGCTCTTCCCGGAAATCCGGCCAGTGCGCTGGTCTGCTTTTATGAGTACATCAGACCGGCTTTGTTAAAATCAATCGGTTATCCGGATGATGCGATTCTGCTCTTGTCCCGAAAGGCTCTCTTGAGCGAGGCGATTAAAAAAAGAAAGGGCATGACCCAGTTTGCGCGCGGTGTTGTTTTTGAAGAAGACGGCATCTTCAGGGTGAGGTCACTCGAAAAACAGGGGCCGCACATCCTGAGCACCTTCGCAAAGGCAAACTGCCTCATTGTTCTCCCCGATGATGTCGACGCCATGCCCGCAGGTGCTGTTGTTGAAGTGCATCTGTTAAAATGATGCCCTGTTTTTTTTAGGAATGCGATCAGGGGGTTGTTTTTTTGTGCTGTTTAGTTTTTCCAGAGTGGCAGGCTTGTTTCGCCGTCCATGCCGCGTTCTAACAACTCTCCCGAGAAAGATGTCAGGGTGTATTCGCAGGCAAAGACGATGGTTCCTTTTGCCAGATGACCGCCGAAGGCCGTGCCATCGTGATCTGCAAGCGTGACATGCGCATGAACCATGGGGGCGCCGTCTTTTATCGAAACATTGCCCGTAAGATTTAAAATTTCGAGGGGTTTGTTGTATGTGATGTATTCGTAGACGCGTTTGTCCTGATCGTAAAATCCGACACAGGCCTTTTTAACGGCCCCAATCGCGTCAATGCGGCCCATTTTGATGTTGTTCTCCACGCAGATGCGGGTGAGTTCATCCAGAAGATCAGCGTTGTGGGTGAGTCTGCCCATAAAGTTTTCTGCAGCTTTGACGTTTCTTAAAATTGTCATAGAGAGACCTCTAAAAAGTAAAGAGAATGTATTACTGGGCTTGCCCGCAAGTGTTCCTCTTGAGTTGCTTTGACAGAACGGCCGACAAGATGATCGTGACCGCAAAG
The DNA here is from genome assembly GCA_015228875.1 of Deltaproteobacteria bacterium. Classification (GTDB taxonomy): domain Bacteria; phylum UBA10199; class UBA10199; order UBA10199; family JADGCS01; genus JADGCS01. Next base: position 25,593 of record JADGCS010000008.1, read on the forward strand.
AGGCCGACGGCAAGGCCTATCCAGATACCCACGGCCCCCAAGTGATAGCGATAGGCGAGGAGCGCGCCGCAGGGGATGCCGAGGATGATATAGCCTATAAAACATGCAATAAATGTCGGTTTTGTGATCTGAAGTCCCCGTAAAATTCCGGCGAGTGTGACCTGCGCACCGTCCATGATTTGAAACAGCGCGGCGACAAAGAGTATGGGGGTTGCGATTTCGATCAGTCTGGAGTCTGGTGTAAAAATGCCCATGATGTGTTCTGGAATCAGTACAAAACACAGAGCGCCAGCGGCCATAAAAAGAATGGATAAAAACAGTGCGCCGGAGACGTATTCTTTAAGTCTCCTGTTATTGGACTCGCCGTGTGCGTGAGCCACCTTGACAGCGGCGGCTGCCCCGATGGAGAGGGGGACCATATAAGTGATCGAGGCCAGCGTGAACACGATGTTGTGAGCGGCGGTCTGAAACGTGTCGATCCTTGCAATCAGCAGGGTCGAACCGCAGAAGGCAGCGACCTCCAGAAAGACCGCGAGGGCTGTCGGAAAGCCGACCCTGATGAATTCGGGGATCAGAGAATGGTCAAAGAACTGTTTGTTTTTGAGAAATCGACTGGCATACAGGAGGGCAATCAACATCATCAAAGTGCGGACCATGATGGTTGAAACGGCCAGTCCGTTCAGTCCCATAGCCGGGAGGCCCGCGTAACCAAAGACCAGAATAAAATTGAGAGAGAGATTGATCGCTACGGCGACAAGGGCCACCATGTTGACAAACATGACGTCCTCTCTCGCCTGCAGAAATTCCCTGACTGCTGCGTACATGTAGACACCCAGATAAGACCAACTGAACCAGAACATGTAGTCTTGCACCAGAGGGACAAGTTTTGCTTCTATGCCGACAAAAGGAACAATTGAGCAGGTTGCGATCAGGACAAGAATGGCGGCCACAGAGACAGCAAACGCGTAGACGAGACAGGTGAGGAGACAGTCACCACAATCTTTGCCGCTACCGCGCTTGTTGGAAAGGACCGGCGAGATTCCCATCAGAAAACCCAGAAAAAAAATGTAGACCAGCAGCGAAAAGCTGTTGGCAATGGCAATGGCCGCCACCATATCGGCGCTGTGTCTTCCGGCTACAAAGACATTGGTGGCGCCAATCAGCATATGACCCATCTGTCCGAGCAGGATGGGCCAGGACAATTGGAGCATTTCGTATGTTCTTTTTTTGGAAAATGGCATGGACGGCTAAAGTTGATTGATCAGTTTTTTCGATCAAGCAGATTGTTAATGACGGCCTCTGCCTCTGCCATGATCCTGTCGAAGTATTCTTTGACGGTTGGCACGTCATGAATGAGACCCACACCCTGACCGCACGAGATGACACCGATATCAAGGTTGCCCGTTTCGTACATTTTTTTGGCCTTGGACCCCGCAGCCACGTCGTAAATATCCATGGGGTTGGAGTCTTTTTGGGATTCGAGATCAAGCACCAGACGGGCGGCCTTGTTGTCCCAGACCCTGTGTGTGCCGCCCAGCGAGCGCATGATCAGTACGGTGTCTGTTTCTTTGGCCTCGATGAGCATTTGTTTGATGTTATCGTGGATGGGACATTCTTTTGTGGCCATCAGACGTGTTCCGATGACGACGCCCTGTGCGCCGAGGGCGAGAATCGCCGCGAGCCCTCTCCCATCAGAGACCCCGCCGCCCGCCAGCACAGGGACTTTGACGGCATCAACGGCTGTGGGCGTCATGACCAGCGTACCGATATCGAGTTTGCCTGTGGCCCCCCCGTTTTCGTATCCCACAACCTCGATCATATCGGCACCGAGCTTCGCTGCTTTTATTGCATAGCGGATACCGGCGCATTTGTGGATCCATGTGACACCCGCCTCTTTAAAAATGGGCACGTATTCTTCGGGCGCTGCATGACCTGATGTCTCGATAATTTTAACACCTTCTTCAAGCATGATTTTAATATGTGTGAGTTGATCAGTTGGCATGAGCGCAGGAAAGAGATTGACATTGACGGCGTAAGGTTTGTCTGTGAGCTGCTTTGTTTTTTTAATGGCGGTCCTTAAGTCTTCGGCTGTTTTATAAATAGCACTGGCGAGTATGCCGAGCCCGCCGGCGTTTGAGCAGGCAGCTACAAATTCTGGTGTTGTGATGTTCATCATGGTGCCAGCGACAATGGGATAAGCAATCTTAAGTTTTTCGGTGAGAGCAGTTTTGATCATAAGGGTTTCCTCGAAGGTAAAGATGATGTTAAAATCAGTTGGGCTTCTTTTTAAATAACTGACTCAGACGGTACTTAAATGACCTGCGTTTTTTAAGCATGGCCTCGATGGATTCGTTTTCTTCATTCTCGGCATCATCTGCGGGTGTCGTTTTTTTGGGTTTTGTTTTTGGCTCTTGAGAGGCCTTGTGGGTATCGGGAGGGTCAAGGATCAGCCCCTTTGCGTCAATATCCACCATGGTGCTGTCAAGACAGCTTTCTTCGAGAATGGATTCGTCGATGATCATGTCATCCAGGGTGTTTTCGATGATGATGGTCTCGTCCTGCGGGTTGACCTCTTTTTTTTTGTCGTTTTCTCCGTTCATGCCCCCCTTCTATCACATTAAGGGGGATGATCAATACTTAAAAAAAGCTATCTTTTTGCCCCGCGTTTGCTGAGTATTTGCACCAGTGGTTTGTTGTCTTTTTCTATGGCCCACCACAAGGGCCGTTGCCCCTGAGCATTGATGGCGTTGATATTGGCGCCTTTTGCAACAAGCATTTCCGCCATGTCTGTGCGTGCAAGATAGCAAGCCAGTATGAGTGGCGTGTTCCCGTCGGTGTCACGGCATTCGGTGTCAGCCCCATGATCCAGAAGCGTTTCGAGCACACGGGTCTGTCCGTGGAGCACAGCGCAGTGCAGGCAAGATCCCCCAATGATGTCGTGAGAGGCATTGATGTCCTGTGTTTTCTGATCAAGAATCAGGCGTACCTGTTCTGTGTCTCCCAATGCCGCGGCGCTGAAGAGGTCCATCTGCGCGCCGCATGTCAAAAGCAGCCTTGCAATTGCCTGATAACCCATCAAAGCCGCGTATTGCAGGGGGGTGACTTTTTCTGAGGGGGTGGTAATAACCTCTCCCTGATGATGCAGGAGCAGGGCGGCAATCCTGTAAAAACCATTTTTGCAGGCGATATGCAGGGGCGTCTGCCCCTCCTTGTTTTGCTTATTTAACGGGGCACCAAGTTTTATAAGGTGCTCCACGGCGGTAACATTTCCCTTGCTCACGTATGTGTGAAGCGGTGTGGTTGAGGCGTCGCCTTCAAGAGAGCGGGGGTCCTGTGCAAGGGCCTGGTCAATGACAGTGCAGTCGGCGGTGTCTTCGTATGTGTCGTCCGACTGTCGGGATAATACGCTGGTATCGACATCTTTAATTGACCCAAGTACTTCCGTGTCGGAATCGTTCTTTTTTTTGATATCCAGAAAAAAGGCCTCGCGATTAAATCCCGCAAAAAGACGTAAGGCCTCCCCCCTGTCCGTCAGCAGGACACTGAGCCAAGGAAAAATAATGCAGGCGTAGGCCCCAAGGGAAATGATCCTCACCTGCGGTTCGAGCCTGATGATATTGATCCAGTAAAAGAAACCCAGCATGATGAGTCCGTAGATTGTGACAGGGAGCCTGTGAGCGATGATGCTGCCTATTCTGCCCGTCATAAACCATGCAGCGGGAAGCCCCGATTTAAACCAGACCCGTACTCCCGCGTACACGTCAAAGACAAAGGCCGCTGTCAGCATGGGCCAGAGCCTTGAAAAAAGATAACAGCTCAACACCACAGAGGCCCCCAAGAGTGTGTGGTGATATGTTTTGGAAAGCGGGATCAAAAAAAAGTGCGTCACGGCAAAAAAAACCGCGGGCGGGATTGAAACCAGAATGACAAACGGGATCAGGTGACAGATGTAGGAGGGCCACCGGATAAAGAAATGAAAAAGAAAAAATCTCTCACTGAGGGCAAGCATTCTTCCTGCGGCGGCAAGATAAATCGGGAAGACACCAAGGACATAGAGACAGAGCTTTTGCCACAAAGGGATGCCATACATGTTCCCGCCAAGTTCCACGGCGGCAAACAAGGCGCTGCCGACCAGCATGCCCAGAAAATGAGGGCTGAACAAGTAACTGGTGATTTCAAAAAGCAACCCCTTTTTTTTTGAGAAGGTGAGATTTTGCTCGTACAGCTTTGCAATAAAGTTGATGTCTTTTTGATCCATGTTTTTTTCTTGTGCGAAAATTGCGCCAAGAATAGAGTGCAATATAATTTCCCGACAGCCACAAAATAAGGCGGCTGACCAGTATTACCATCAAAGAATATTTTCAAGCGACTTAACGCAACCCAGCTATTAAACGCACTTTATGGTTGTGGCGTGGGCTGCACTGGATTTATTGGGGTGTTTTAAGCTTAAGGGGGAGAACTTATATCAAATGAAATCAGTTTTGAAAAATCGTCACTGCCTACAGGAAAGGAAAAGCAGGCGCCCATCTATGATGACTTTGGTCTTGGATTTAAGATCTACAAAAGAAGAATCTATCTCAAAAGAAAAAAAGGCGCCAGTGGCAACAAGACGACTGAAGATGCCGCCAAGGCCGTGGGTATCAATGCCCAAGAGTATGTCGGTATCGAAAGAAGGAAAAGTGGTTTGGGAAATGAAGTGGGTGTGCGCATCAGGGAGATCCTCAACGATATTGATAAAATTGAGAAATTGGCAAATTTTTTAGAGATGGATCCCGACAGACTGCATCAGTGGGTCATGCAATCACGAAAAGGCGTTGCAAGAAAACTGCAAAACTCGTGCGGTGAACACTTTAGCCCCATCGAGAGCACCTTGCTCTTAAATGGCTGGCAAAAAGTAAGAACAGATTTTACAAAAGACTATTGCAGAAGATTTAACAAAAAAGAACCCGATGGCGACATAGAAACGGTCTTGAATAATATCGAAAAGTATTCAAGGCGAATAACCAAAATTCCATTTCTTCCTCAACCCCTTTTTATCATACTCAATGCCATTTTGGGTTCGAAAGACTCTACCGACCTCGATAAAATCAATGTGTTTACCGGTGAGGACGAAAACATGTCTGATTTTCTCGAGTTTTGTCCAAATTATTCATCTGCATTGCTTTATGCCTCAAACAAGTTGTTTGACAGTGATCACCCTAAAAAGAGTTTTCGCGATTGTTTTAAACCAATGTCCAGAGAGAGACTGGCGGTTTTGTTATACATCATGATTCACAAAATTGGGATTTATGAATTTTCTCAGGACCTCAGGCCCTTGCAGAAGTTTCATGAGTTTCACACGCTGGGTGCGAGGATGGCCGAGCAATTAAAACCCCATTTAACCGAGGCAATTTCTTACGATTGCCTGCAGAACGGGCTGGCCATGCAGGGGATTGGGACGTATGTCTTGTATGTTATTTTGTGTCCCTCGCTTAAAAAAGAAGAAAGCGTGAGGGTGGAACATCTTAACAAAAAATATCTCTATTATAATCTTGGCGATGCCGAGCTGGATCTGATCAATTATCACTATCACCCTGTTGTGAGCGCTCAATTGGCCTCGAATTGGGGATTTGATGAAGCGATTATCAAGTTGCTGTTGGATCACCATAATGACCGCTATGAATCCGTCTCGCCCGAATGTGCCTGTCTCAAATTGATCAATCGTTTTGTTGATCAGGATTTCAGGATAGAGAGCAGAGATGACATCGATTTGATGTTGTTTGATTTTCAACAACTCTCCATCAACAAGGATGATCTGTTTAATATAGTCGTAAAGATGGACAGACTTAAAGACGAAATGATCAAGGCATCTTCAAGTCTCATCGATACACGCAGCAGACAGGCGGCCGAGGCCAAGAACGAAAGGATTAAGACCTTCACGGACAGGGAGACCAAACGCTTTCGTGGCGGTCTTGTCACGATGTTACCGGCGGCTATTAATGAAGACATTGTCCGGTTTGAACCCGAGTACCTCATGGCACTCAAAAATGAATGTCATTTGCTCCTCAATGTGCTCTATGAGCATGTGACATCAAAAAGAGAAAACGAAACCTATGAAAAGTTCACTGGCAGAATATTGTTGTTACAGTTGGCGCTGGATGTGGTGATGAGTGATTATGGTGTTGTGGCCCAGAGGATGGGAATAAGCGTTGAGGATCTCAAACGAAAGCTGCAAAAAATTGATTGACATTTCATTTAAGTAGTGTCTGTCGGGAAACGCCCTGTTTCTCCGGAAGTTTGAAAATTTTGCCGCTTGCAAAATATTTCAAACCCTGAAAAATCATGTCTTTATATTTTGTCACGGGTCATGATTTTTCAGGACTCCTGCGAAACAGGGCATTTCCCGACAGACACTCAGTGGTGTTACATTCCTTTTTGGTTTTACATGTTACAAACTTAATTTGGTGTCTAGGAATTTCAAAACCGACAGAGCGCGGGTGCATTCCTCGCAAAATAGAGGCATTCAACCGCGTCAAAGTCAAGTTAGTAACTTGTTTCGCAAGGTTTTTTTATGGGGCTTATTGCTGACAGGTATGAAATCATAAAAGGTCTTGGGTACGGGGCGACGGGGAGTGTTGAACTGGTCGTCGATACCAAGACCGGCGCTCAAGCTGCGCTCAAGCTACTCAGAAATTCAGGTCATTTGGGGTACGGGTCATCCGTTGATATCTTTAAACAGGAATTTGAGATCCTCAAAGAAATCAATCATCCCAACATTGCCAGGGTTTATGATGCAGGTCTTGATCAAGGGGATTTTAAGTTTTACATTGCAACAGAGTTTGTGCCGGGCAAGGACCTGTACAACGCCACCGAAGGGGTTGGTTTTGAGGCGCTGGAGGACATCTTTGTTCAAATATTAAGGGCCCTCAACTATCTTCATTTTCATCACGTCTATCATCTGGATATCAAACCACGAAACATTCTGGTTATTCATGAGAACAGCAAATTCACTGTAAAGATCATTGATTTTGGCTACGCCAATTTTTTTGACAGCCAGTATGCAAAGAGAAAAAAAGAAGAAGATGAAGACAATATCATTATCGTGGGTTCTCCTGCCTACACTGCCCCGGAGATCATTACTGGCACTGGTTATGACGGCAGGACGGATCTTTATTCTCTGGGGTGTGTTTTTTATGAGGCATTAACCCGCAGGTTGCCGTTTAGGTCGTTAAAGAGAGATCCCTGTGATGTTCGTGAAAAACATCTTCACGAACTGCCCATACCCCCCAAAGACGTTAATCAGAACATACCTGAGTATCTTAACGATATCATCCTGAGGCTATTGAGAAAGAATCCAAATGACAGATTCGCATCAGCCGAGGATGTGATCAGGGAGATCAATTTTTTTAAGGAACAGGCCTACGAAATCGAGACAATCGATACCAGGCGCAGTTATCTTTTGGAGAAGAGCCGGTTGATTGGGCGTGACGCGGAGTTGAAAATCTTTAGAGAATATTACAAGGACAGAATACTGGCAGAAAAATATCAAAAATCACCGTTTCTTATTATTACTGGTGACAGGGGCAGCGGCAAGTCAAGGTTTTTAAGCGAGTGCAAATACGAAGCCCAACGGAAATTCGATATCAATATTATCACTTGGGATGAGTTTAATAAAACATTAATGGAGAACCTTAAAACCCCCTGTCTCGTCGTGGGTGATGATGTCCCATTGAAAAAATTACATATTTCCAAGCTGGTTTATGGATATGATGATGCCCCTTTTCTGGCTGTGTTAACGACAAACCAAGAGGATATCCCTTGTGACAAAAAAGACATCATTGAACTCAAGTATTTTGATGAGGCTGGTGTTGAGGTATACTTAAAAAACACGATTGGTATAACCAAAATAAAAAAAGAGATCGTTGACGACCTCTACAAATACACCAACAGCGGGTGCCCCCTGTATCTGGTCGAGTTTTTAAAGGCGGCTTTTGGTGACAATTACCTTATCGACAAACACGGCAAGTGGAGTGATCGCATTTTTAACGACATGGTGGGCAAGCTTAAAACAAAGGGGTTCACCGATTTTATCAAGGATGATCTTAAAAACAAGGTTGGCAGATTAAATCTAAATGAGTCTCAGCTTGACCTCATGTACATGATGGCGTTGACTGACAGGGCGACGCTTGTTGATATCAAGGAACTCACAAGCGGGCATTTGATCAAGGAGCAGTTGGAGTATTTTGTAAGAGAGGGCGTCTTAAAAGAAGACCCCGTTTTCGGGTTTGTATTTACAAATCCTCTCTACAAAGAAGTTTTTGTCGAGCAGATGCCTCAAACACTCAAAGAAAAATACTGCGATCGCATTGCCGATCATCTTGAGACTCAAAACGGCGATGAGCAGCGGATTCTTTATTTTAGAGGGAGGGGGGCGGGTGCAAGGGCGCCTGAATGTTTGTTAAAACTTGCCAGACTGCATATGACAGCCCTTGAATTTACGGATGTAATAGAAAATGTGCTGGAGGTTGTAAATAATGCCTTGGCTACAACATACCTGACTGAGGCCTTATTGCTTCTAAGCGAGGTCTATATTGAGTTGGGGGAGATTAATAAGGCTTTGGAATATCTGAATAAGATCATTTCAAAAGAAAATAATCAAAACAACCTGGCCCTTGCACGAGCCTATGAATTTCTTGGGATCTGTTATTATAGAAAAGAGAGGTACGATAAGTCTACTGTATACTACAACAAGGGCATAGATGTACTTAAGCATGAAAAAAATAAATATTGGAAAGTGGTCAGTTTAAAAAACAGAATTGTCATCAATAAAATTGAACAGGGGGACTTTAAAGCAGCAGAAGAGATGTCTCAAAAAGCATGGGTTTTATTTAGAGATGGAGAGCAGGACGTTGACATAGAACCAGAAAGCATCGATGCCGGCGAGGATGACGTTATACTGACCAACAGGGGTGAATACCAAAAATCGACAGAGATTTTAAATCAGCAGTTGTTGGTTCTTAAAAACAAAAAACACGATGACCAATATGCCAGAACTCTTTACAGACTGGCTGTTATAAAGAACAAGCTGGGCGAATTGGAGGAATCAGAAAAGCTGTTACATCAAAGTTTGGAGCTGGTCAGAGAAAGAAAAACGACAGGTTGGTTGTTTAGTGTGTACAATGAACTCGGGGTCTTGTCTGAAAAAAAAAAGGATTTTAAAAGGGCTGCTGAATATTACCAGCATAGTTTTGATTTAGCTCAAAAAACCTCTTTGGCTGACATTGATGCAAGTGTTGTGGCCCTGAATCTTGCAAGGTCGTTTTCTGCTCTGGGTAATCTTGATAAGGCAAAAAAATTTTTCGATTACATTATAATAACAATTACAAGACATGAGGAAATCAAAAGTATCAACAAAGATTTCATTTTGATGTCTGCTTACATAGAACAGGCAAGGATTTTGAGAAAAGAGGGGAATGTTGTACCCTGTGTCGAAATTCTAAGAAAGGCGGGCTTGTTGTTGACAGGTAATGAACACCTAAAACATTACGAGCAGTATTATTTGCAAGAGGTTGCACTCACAAGTCTGATAACACAAAACCATTTAGGCTACGAGGAAACAAAGAGAAGGCTGGAGCTTTTAAAAAAAGAATCATGGTTTAATCACATGGACTATACGTTATGGAACAAGCCGGGGGGGTAAACATGGTTCCATTATCCCAAAATAAAACGGTGCCACATACGCCCCTTGTCCGTTGTCATTAGGCTGTTGTTAACAATTCCAACAACTTGTAACTTTTTTGCCTCCAATAAGTAAACACATCCCACCCCAAAAAACAACGCAACCCCAGTATAAAAATTGCGATACATCATTTGATTAAAATGCCTTGACGGCGTAGGGGACAAATCAACCCCAAAAAGCATGAAACTAAGACCCGCAAAACGCATCCTCTGCATTATTTGCACCTTTTTTATCTGCACCTTTTTTCTTTTAATCGCCCCGCTATCAGCCCACGCAAAACCAAAGGCGCCTGTTTTTCCTTTTCCCTCGCACTCGCGCGTTGTGCCTGTAAAGATACCTTTTAAAAAACCTTGTTACAGCAAAAACGATTATGCCCGCAGGCTTGGTGGTCCCTTTGGTCGCACGGCGCTTCGTTATAACGACTGCGATGAAGATGGCTTTGATTCTTTAAGAGACGGCGGCGGTGATTGCAATGATTATGATGACAGGGTTCATCCGGGCGTTACAGAGACCTGCGATACCCGCGACAACAACTGCAACGGCACGACAGATGAAGGCGTGACCAACGCCTGCGGCACGTGCGGCGCTGTGCCTGTTGAGGTTTGTGATGGGCTTGACAACGATTGCAACGGTCCCGCAGACGACGGACTGCCAACATATACATGGTACGCCGATACGGATGATGATGGTTATGGCGATCCCGCCGCGAGCACAAGCACGTGCGCGAGCACGGCGCCAGTGGGCTATGTTGCTAATACTAACGACTGCGATGATACTAACAATGCCATACACCCGGGTGCTGTTGAGGTCTGTGACAACGCAGACAACGACTGTGCTGGCGGCGTTGATAATGGTTTAGCAGACAGACTGACCACAAACCAGCAAGGTGCCTGCTCTGGCGACATGGAGATTTGCAACGGATCTTTTGGCTGGCAACCCAAACCAACAAATCACGTTAAAATTGCTGAAGTGTGCGACGGTATAGATAATGATTGTGCCAATGGCACTGACGATGGCCTAACCAATCGCCCTGCAAGCAATATTCAGGGCGAGTGCGCGGGCAATGTAGAATCCTGCGAAGGTGCCACGGGCTATCAACCTAAGGCAACCAATTACACCCCAACCGCAGAAATCTGTGACGGCCTCGATAACGACTGCGCAGGCGGCATTGACAATGGCCTTGCAGACCGCCTCACCTCTAATCAAAATGGTGAGTGTGCAGGAAATCTTGAACACTGCGAGGGTTTAGCTGGCTATCAATCTAAAGCAACAAATTATATTCCAACAGCAGAGGTCTGTGATGGGCTGGATAATAATTGCGCAAGCGGCATTGATGAAGCCCTGCCACTTTACACATGGTACAAAGACGCCGATAATGACACCCATGGCAACCCTGATATATATGTTACAAATTGCTACTCAGCTTATTCAACCTACGTATCTAACTCAGACGACTGCAACGATACCGACCCCACAATCAACCCCGAGGTTTCAGAAGACCTCACCCGCATTGGTGACGAAAACTGTGATGGCCAAGGCATAGGCAATCTAAGTGCCGCTGACGCTGTGTTTGAGGGTGATACGGCGAGTGATTATACCGGATTCTCAATGGCCAATGTGGGGGATATGGATGGGGATGATGTGCCGGATATTTTGGTGGGGGCGCCGGGGTTACGAAGTGGCGAGGCATACGGTGTGGGTGAGGCTGTTTTATTAAAAGGAGATGTGGCGGATTTTATTGATGCCGGTGCCGAGATTTATCACACGGGATTTATAGACAAGCCTTGGGCGGGCGCAGATGTTGCAAGTGCTGGCGACATGAACGATGATGGTGTCCCCGATATTATTATTGGGGCCTCTGATACAAATAATTTTACGGGAGCCGCTTATCTTATTTATGGGCCTTATACGGATGATATTGGGCTAAGTGAGGCTGATTATACGTTTACGGGGGCGGCGACAAATAACGATGCTGGCGATGTGGTAACATCAGCGGGTGATTTTAATTGTGATGGCTATGATGATTTGGCTATCAGTGCTACTACTAATGACAACGGCGGCATAAATGCTGGCGAGGTCTATGTTGTTTTTGGGCCGTTATCAACAGGCTCAATGAATCTAGGCTCTGCCAACGTGACTATTAGATCAACAGAGGCGCGGAGCTTATTTGGATATTCAGTAGTTTCTTCTGACCTTGACCACGACGGTTGCTCTGATCTGATTGTTGGCGCCATGATGGCCGGCCCCACTGACAACGGTAAGGTCTATGTCTTTAAAGGAAGCGAATCCCCCGCAAGCCTTATAACAACGGCATCCGCCGATGCCGTGTTTACAGGCGGCATAGCTGGCGAGTGGGCGGGGACATCTTTGGGCATTAAAGAAAATGGCGATTTAACGGGTGATGGTAATGTCGATCTGGTTATTGGCTCACAATATAATAATTGTGGCGGCACGGCCAGCGGCGCCGTTTACATTGTATCTGACCCTTTAACCAGCAAAACACTCTCCACATCAGAGTCAGCCTTTATCTGTGGCGATGGCACGGGTGACCAGCTTGGTGACTACAGCAGTTCGCTCGACATCGGCGACCTTGACGGCGACGGGGTGTATGATTTGGTGATTGGGAATGAGAGTAATGGCACCTACTACGGCGCGGCCTATTTGTTTATGGGCCCCATCGGCGGGGTAATGAACGCCAGCGATGCGGAGCAGGTATTGACAGGTGAAGTTAGTTTTGGTGGTGATGCAGGCAGATCAGCTATTTTCATTGACGATATTAATGAAGATGGTTTTTTAGAAATTGGTATCGGCGATCCTTCAAACAGTGTCTCAATGGTAGGAAATGGCCGCTCTTATATTATAGATGGTGCCTCACTCGTCCAATAAATCCGTTTCATCAGCATTTATATCAACCATCAGTAATGCCTTAGTTGCTTCGTCTGTCACGACCAACTGACTGTCCTTTACCAAAATATTATTGCTTTCAAAATTAATGCTTTTACCGGGGACTTGATCTGCAAGTTTTATAATCCTTTTGACAACCGGTTTTTCTGTGACATCCCTATTATTCAACATGAGCGATATAACAGAAATTGTAGCATCATCACGATTAAGTACGTACAAGTTACCGCTCTTTGCACTGTAATCCATTGCAGCAGGGTTATTTCCTACATCAACGGCCTTTGTATCATCTATTGTTCTGGTATTAGATGAAATATTATATCTACCCAAATCTATCTTTTTGTTTTTACTATCAAGCATTACAAAATTAATATTATCCACGTCATCACTGTTGTAAGCGATAATATCTTTAATACTACATTCATTCACAGATTTCCAAACATCACTTTTTCCTCTAAATGCTGGTAATGAACCGTCTCCAAAAATTGCTCTAATTCTAATATTGTCGCCATCACTAAAGGCTACAATTGTCCACGTGTGTGGAAAAGAAGCCAATTGAATGCCCCCAAACCCCAACGTCCTCGTATGCCTGATCTCATTGCCTTGGGTGTCGGTGTCGCCGGAGCGGGTGATCCATATCCATTTGTGTTTGCGCGGCACTAACTTCTCCTCAGTCACCGCAAAATTTATATACCCCTCATCCGCACTCTCCTGCTCAATCCCATAATACAAAACCCCATTCATCGCCCGCAAAAACGTGTACGCCTTGGCGTTGGGGTCAATGGCCTTTTCGCCGGTGTCGATGACCGTGCCTGCGTTGTAGTCAAGGAGTTGCACGCCGTTATCACCCATCACGCCTACAAGACCATCTGTGTCTGCAAAGGCAAGCGCTGTGCCGTCTGCGTCAAAGGTCTTGTAGCCAAGGTTGTAGTCGCCGGCTACCCTCATACCGCTCCCGTCATCCCGCGCTATCACACCATTGCCGTCGGCAATCGAATACAACTCGTCTCCCACATCTTTGACATCCGTTGGCGAAGTGCCAACGTAAAGCAGATTTTTTTGCACGTGATCCTCGGTAACCACATCAGTAGCGGGCGCGCAGTCTTTATCAACGATGGTAAAATAAAGTTTTTCGGTAGAGACGCCGGGGTTTACAAAACATTTAAAGGAACCATCATCGGCGATGGGGCAGTAGGTAAATTCATCGGAGCAGGAGGTTGTGGTTTGGGCGTGGGCGGTGGGAATCAACATGTTGTAAAGACTGGATTGCCGCGCTTCGCTCGCAATGACGGGCTTGTTTTCGTTACAGCTAAACTCTGGTGTAAACGCCTCGGCACTCACTGCAATTTGATCACCCGCATCAAAATTTTCTACGGCACCTGCCTGTACTACGATCGGTACGTTACCTTGCGCGTCATTTTTAAAACATAAGAATCGTCCGGCATCAAGTTTTGGATTGATAATACTAATCGGCGGTGTAGCTGGACCTTCTGTGTTATTTGTGGGTATTCCAATTCCTTCAGGAGGTTCAACAACGTCATTCGTTGTACCTTCATCAGATTTCTCTGATGATTGAATCTCTGTGCTGGTTATTTCTGAATTGTTGTCAGCCGCCGAAGTTATACCTTGAACCATGTTAATACTTGATGGAGTCGAACAACTTGTTTGTACGAGTAGCAGAACAGTATAACTCGCAATCAGGAGTCCTTTTCTCATGCTCAACTTGACCTGCAATTTAAGTGCCAAAACGTGCGTTTTTAAGTTGTCTCAGTTATTAAGTTTATTGTATGAGTGTGTGTAAACCAAACACAAAGTCCAAAAAATTTTGACACAATTCTCATAATGAGAAGATCTGTTTGTTTAGCAAACATGCAACATAAGAAAGCTTTTGTATAAAGTTTTTAGAACCTAAGTAGGTTTTTTCGACGCGCAGGGGTTTGGCGCATTTCGTCAAACATGAAATCATTCATGTTTGAACGCAATGCACCCCGCGTAGGATTTTCCGCTTTATGCGGGTTATGATGTTTGAGTTTTTTCATCGTGTAGCCCCTGTTGTACAGGGCACAAAGGTACTTGGTACTCGATTAAAAAAGGAATAAAAAGGAAAAACTCATGACCACCATACCCGAATGGAACGACCGCTACGTCACTGATGATCTCCCTTGGGAGACAGGCAGGCCTTCGACAGAACTTGTCCGCATTTTAAACGAGTATCAGATCCCACGGGGACGAGCGCTTGAGATCGGCTGCGGGAGCGGCAATAACGCTGTTTACCTGGCACAGCAGGGTTTTGAAGTCACGGCGTTTGATTTATCTGCAAAGGCCGTTGAGATGGCTCAAACAAAGATAAAAAATGTGGGGGTCCATGTCAGGCTGCTGACGGCAGACCTGTCACATCTACCCGATCTTGGGGCCCCTTACCCTTTTGTATTTGACCGCGGAGTCTATCACACGGCAAGGCAGGGCGATCTTGGTTTGTTTATCAAGGTTCTCAAACAATACTGTGTGCCTGGTGGGTACTATCTGACGATTGCGGGAAATAAAAACGAGGTGCGTTCCGGAGAGCGCGGCCCGCCCCGTGTGACCGCAGAGGAGATCTGTCACGAGTTGCTGGGGATCATGGAGCTTGTGCAGCTTAAAGAGATGCGTTTTGATCAACCGCTCAAGGATACCGGCCTTGGCAGGGCGCTGGGCTGGTCCGCCTTTTTTAGAAGGAAAAAATAACGATCACCCATTCGTGTCCATTGAGGCACGCCAGGTAACAGGAGATGGGGGATTTAATTGAGTTCGGAGAGTCAGAGTTGCGCAACAAGCAGGTGAAGCACGGGAAGTCGCGTAGAACTCAATTAAATCCCCCATCTCCTGTTACACAGTACACTTACGAATCCAGGATTAAAAATACCTCTTAAAACTATCCCATTCGGTGTAACCTGATGTGTAAGTGCCGTTGTTGGTCCTGAATTGCCAGTAATAGGTCGTAGCAAATTCTCCTGTTGCGATGTTGCCTAGTGTTGTCCCCTCAGGTGTTTGAATGGTAAATTCCTGATAGGGAACGTCAAATTTCATCACGGGGACAAGGTCATCAAGAAGTTCGTCGGCACTTAAATTGCAGATGCTTATGCCGCTGCTTTCCGGTACAAAGGCATCGAGCCCCAGTGTGCAGATCATCCCATGCAGGACAGAGGAAAAGCCAACAAGCGCTGACGTGTCAAGATCGATGTAGCGTTCACGGGGATAGACGGTCTTGCTTACTGATTTCCAAACTTTACCGCAGGGGTAAGGGACATTAACGCCGAGTATTTTTTTGTAACATGTCTTCGTTGCGAACCACCCGATCTGGACATCATAGGATGTGGTGGGGTGCAGGTGATTGTTTTTGTCGGCATCAAAGATAAGTCCTTTAACGCTGCCGCCTAAGACAGGCAGCCAGTTTGTGTTGGGGCCTGCTGTTCTGATCCGATCATTTGGTCTTGCTGCTGTGCCAGGCGAGTTGAATGTCTGCTCTATTACTTGCATCTGTGCTGGTGAGTGATCAAAGCCAAAACGGTCTGCAAGGCACCCTGATGTACTTGAGGTCCTGTTGACCCTGCCCGTGTTCATGAAGTTGTTGCCGCTGTCGTGCCATGTCCCTCTACCAAAGAACATGCCGCCCTCACATTCGTAATTTATTTTTCTGTAGTAGTTGGTTGTGACACGGGAGGGATACTTGGTCGTAGAAATATTAAGGGTTGCGTTATCGGCAAGGACCTCGCTGATGCGGTAGTCGTACATGTCCACAATAGTTTGTGCAGCATGGACAAAATCACCCCAGCTTGCGTCAAAAAAAGCCAGATTGGAGATGGCATCCACGCTCTGGATATTCATGTCTTCAAAACCCTGTTCGACGTATTCGTCAACAAACCCAAGCCCCGCATGGCCAAGTTCGTGCATGACGGTGTAGGCTGAACTGTTGTTGTATGAATTAAAAAGATGGGCGCGTGTGACCCTTGCAATACCAAAGCCTGCATGGCTTGTTGACTTTGTTGTAACAGGAGTACTGGCGGTTGCGGTGACTCCCGTCTGATTTGTGTTGTAGATGACAAGCACAGCCCAGGGATCAATGCGGTCATCGGTATCTGCCTGAAGGTCTTCGATGGCCTCGATGACAAGTTCGGGGCTGATGGTCAGTGCGTTTGCCCGCGAAAAATGTTCGCTGATCTTGGCGTCAAAGTTGACATCGTTTGACCCCAATGTGCCGCCTGGAAGCCAGATGCCATAATAGAGGATGTTCTCCTGATATTCATAGCCGAAGATATTTTGAGATCCATACGTCATGCCTTCGACAACTTTTGCAAGATCGCTATAAAATCTTTTTTTGTGATCTGCCGTGTATCCCGCAGGCAGGACGATCACCTGTTTGTAGTTCAGGGCGTCTTCCAGTTCAACGTCACTGCATTTTTCGCCGTTACCCACAAAGCACCAGGCATCAAGCTCAAGCGGGTCCTGTTCCTTTGGGGTAAAGACCGCTGTCGGCACGTTGACGGCCATTTCAATATAACTTGCAGAGAGTTGCGCCCTAGCAATCAGCGAGTGACCGACAAGGACTAAAAAAATGATCATTGCGGCAAGTACTTTAAAAGAGAAGCGTGTTATGGTGTGTCTCCTGTTCTTGTCATGTAAAAGTGCCATTTAAGATTATTGATTAGCAAAATTGATACCAAACAGGTCCAGAATCCATATGTTTTTTAGTTAGTAATAACAGGAGGTTAAAAAATCCAGGAAAGGGCCCTGAGACAAAGAGGTAGAATATTACCCATAAAAATCTTGATGGCGTGGGTTTTGATTACCCAAGACACGTCGCAATTTTTATAACAGGACAGTTATTTTATAAGATCATACATCTCTGTAATATAATGGTGCGTGTTTTCATCCACGCCAGACAGGATTTTCGAATCAAAATCGCTTTCGTCGTAACCATTGATTAATCCAAAGGCAAGAAGCGCAGATGCCGCCTGTTTTTTCATGGTGTTGTCTGTGTTCTGGTCGTTCAAAACACTGATCATAAAATTAAATCCCGTGTCATTGAGTTTACGGGGCTTGATGACAGAGAGGATCTGATCTTGACTTTCCTTGTTGTCGACATCATGGAACAGTTCGACGAGCTTTGCTGCTGATTTTTCAAAGGGTGAATTGCCCAGGGCCTCGATGGCGAGGTGTCTTGTTTTTTCGTCTTTGGTCTGTCGCGCTATTTGATACACGTTGTCGATATTTTTTTCCTTGAGTGAGGTAGATTGCATCATCGACTGCAGTCGATCTTCCCTTTCACCAAGGAGCGAGGGGTCGAGGTTGAGCACTTTTTCATCAGGCGGTTCAGATTCGCTCGGCTGCCATCCATCGTTGAGCAGGGCCTCTTCTTTAAGGCCTTCGATTTTGTTGATCTCTTCGACTTGTTTTTTGACCTCTGCCATTTCTTTTATTAACAGGGCCTCCGCGTCAGATGGTTTTGCCGGTTTTTCTACTCTGTAAAGAACGTTTTTGTTGGTCTCCCGTTGGGAGTGTATGGGTCTTGTTTTGTCTTGTTCCTTGTTAACTGAGATGTGTTGCGTTTGAGGTGAAATTTTTTTTTGCAGGATCACAGCTGTCAGTAAAACAGCCAGGCACAAGCATAAAATCACAATGCGTTTTTTTTTCTGCATATGGATGATTATAAGCGAAGGATGGAAAATAAAAAAGTTTTAATTTTACTGCTGCGTGACAAGAGGGGCACATTGTTCATGTATAGGAATTTCAAAGTCGACAGAGCGCGGGTGCATTCCTCGCAAAATGAAGGAATTCAACCGCGTCACAGTCAAGTTAGTAACTTGTTAAAACATGATGTAATCCTGTGTTTCTTAATGACTCA
This sequence comes from Deltaproteobacteria bacterium, assembly GCA_015228875.1. Classification (GTDB taxonomy): domain Bacteria; phylum UBA10199; class UBA10199; order UBA10199; family JADGCS01; genus JADGCS01. The sequence continues at coordinate 44,093 of JADGCS010000008.1, forward strand.
CTCACATGTTTCAACATGACACAAAGTTACATGCCTTTTTGATATCAATCATCTTGAATGATGCTTGCTGAACTTGATAGAGAGCGCCTTGGTGGGGGGGCGTGGTTTAACGTATTCGAGCTATCATCAGAATCAAATCATCAACAATCCAGTCGTTGCAGAAGGGACTCGCAATGTTCACTTTAAAAAAAATCGTTGTCATTTCTTTTGTTCTTCTCTTTGTCTGCCACCCAGCTGCGGCAAAGCTCAAAAATAAAACAGTCGCAACGCCGCAGCCCGCACCAGAAAAAACTGATCAGGCAACATTGGGTTACGACAAAGGTCTCTATTTTAAGACAGAGGGATTTACCCTCAAGGCAAAGGTGATGGCCAAGATTCGCTACTTGTACGAATACGTAAACGACTTTGCCGACAGCAATACAGTTGCACTGCGTATGGGGCGTGTAGACCTGAGTGGTTATGCCCTCGACGATAAACTTAATTTTAGGATCATGTGGGGATTTGACAACAATGCCGCAGCGTCTTTGCTGGACCTGTATATCGATTATAAATTCTCCGAAGCCCTGCAGATCAGGATGGGGCAGTGGAAGGTTCCGTTTTCACGTGAGTACATCTCGCAGCCTTTTAACCTGTTCATGGCGGACTGGACCGACATCGTCAATTACATGGGACTCAATCGTGACATCGGGGTCGATCTCCACGGGGCATTTGCAGACAAGCACGTCGAATACGACCTCTACGCCTTTAATGGCAATGGCAGGGCGGTTGCCAACAGCAATAAATCAATTTACGTTGGAACCAGGATTAATTTTAACCTTTTGGGCAGACCGGGACCCACGCTGCACGATATCGAACACTCCGAATCCCCGCAGTGGGCCGTAGGCTTTGCCGCTGTTTATGATCTGGGCAGTGATCTTGCTGCCATCAGCGGAAACGAGCTTATCCGCGCAACGGCCGATACAGTCATCAAGTATCGTGGCTTTACGTTTGAAACCGAGGGGCATTACCAGTTTAATACCGTGACCCACGATGGAAATTTCGGGATTGGCGGGCAGACCAACATCTTTGTTGTACCAAAAAGGCTGGCCCTTGGGGCTCATGCCGATATGATCCTGCGTGACGATGCCGGCGCTCTGGGAGACGGCAATGTCAATACCTGGGATGTCGGTTCGGCGATTGACTTTTTTATCGACGCGGATCGTTTCAAGTTTATCCTCGACTACACCTTTTATAAAAACTTTACGGGGGTACCGGGCATGGAGGATCACCAGTTTATTCTGCAGGGACAAATTTATTATTGAGAACCTTGGAAGGTTTTTTCTACGCGTTTCGGCATCAATTTTTGCATGGTGTCCGCCCGCGTAGTGTCTGGCGCATAGCGCCAAACATGAAACCCTTCATGTTTGATCGCAATGCACTCCGCTTTATGCGGGTTATGTTTGCCAAGAATACCTTTCCCCCAAACCCCCCAACCTTGAGACGCAAATGGGGTCAGCACCCCTCACGCCAGCGCGTTGTGTTTTTTGCGCACATAAAAAGCCATTCATTCAAGTGGGTTGCGTTGTTTTTTTAACATCAGACTGGCATGTTGATTGCAGTGTAATGGTTGCGTAGAACCTTGGAAGGTTTTTTCTACGCGTTTTGGCATCAATTTTTGCATGGTGTCTGCCCGCGTAGTGTTTTCCGCTTTATGCGGGTTATGGTTTTTGTAACCTGCATGAGTAAGGAAGGAACTATGAAGCCATTTAAAATCATAACAGCTATTTTGTTTTTTTTAATCACCTTGACACTCACTCAGTGTAATGAATCGGAGGAGCCTGCTTTCGACAACGATGACGATGGTGAGGATGCCATACTTGTTGGCGGAGCCAGTCCCATAGGGGATGGTGACGAGCAGCAACCGGATCCAAGTACCTCTGCGGGGGGCAGCATCCCTGGTTTTGCCCCGTCTGGGGATGATTCTGGGGATGATAACGATGAGAACACGGATGATGCAGCAGATAACACAGCTGGTGCCACAACCGTCACTACCAAGAAGCCCGCGTGTCTTAAAAAGTTGTCAATCAACGCCCCGTTTGTTGCGGCAGGTGGTGATGAAGAAGATTTTGTCATTTGCGCAGATGACCCTGACGATGTGGATAATGATAGTGTAAACAACGAAGAAGATAACTGTCCTGACAACTGGGACCCCGCTCAGACAGACGCCGAAATGGACGGAATCGGTGACGTCTGCGATATCTGCCCCAAACATTTCAACCCCGAGCAGTACGATAAGGACAACGATAAAATTGGCAACGAGTGTGACGACGACCTTGATGGCGACGGGTTTAATAATAGCGTAGACAACTGCCCCAATGTCTCTAATAAATACCAGATAGATGCAGATGCAGATGGTGTGGGTTTCCCCTGTGATGATCATGATGGCAATGCGGCCATTGGTGATGGTGATGATGACGATGGTGACGGTGAAGCCGATACAGATGATAATTGCCCCAATGATAAAAATGCAGATCAGATCGACACCGATGATGACGGGAAAGGAGATGTGTGCGATCGCGATGATGACGGAGACCTGCTTTGGGATGAGTATGATAACTGTCCCTTGGATGCCACCAACACCTGTAACATTGATACCGATGGTGATGGGGTTATGGATCCCTACGACAACTGTGTGGATGTGCCTAATGCTGAGCAAACCAACAGTGATGCGGATGAGTTTGGTAATGCGTGTGATAACTGCCAGTCTGTTTTTAATCCTGGTCAGGAAGACTCGGACGGTGACGGGTATGGTGATGTGTGTGAGTGTTTACCGGGTCAGATCAGAAATCCGTTCACTGGTTTTTGTATGCTACGCAGATTATAGTGATTGCTCTTTCATTAACGGGATGCTGCTCTGGTACAACAGTATCGAGAGCGAGTGATTTCTTTTTCTGTCAATAGCCGTGCTGTAATTGATCCTTCCATTTAAGCAACACAGCATCTTCTGCTTGCCACCCCCCAAAAAAAAAACTAATAACCCCCCTGTAAAAACTTGCAAAGGAACAGTCTATGTCTACTCTTCATGTTATCATCCTTGCGGCCGGTCACGGCACACGCATGAAATCCGAACAGCCAAAGGTGCTTCACCTCTTGGGGGGGCTGGCGCTTGTCGAACACGCGCTTAAGCTCGCTTATGGGATAAAGCCGCGGGGGATTACCGTGGTTGTTCCCGCAGAACATGCGGCCATTAAAGAGGTGCTGGACAGGCACCAGACTAAAAAGATCGCGTGTGGTCTTGCCGTGCAGCGGGAACAGCTTGGGACGGCAAGTGCTTTAAAATCGGGACTGGCATGCGTCACTGCGGGGACTCAACATGTTGTTGTCCTTAACGCAGACATGCCGTTTGTGTCGTTACAGAGCATCAGACAGCTCGAAAGACAGCATAACAGGCAGCGGGCGGTTGTCTCACTGCTCACGGCAGATGTCAGGGAACCAAAGGGGTTTGGGCGTATCATCCGCGGGGGGAATGGTCTGGTGAACGCCATTGTCGAAGAAAAAGACGCCACGTCTCAGCAAAGGCTTATCTCAGAGATCAACCTGGGTGTGTATTGTCTGGCAGTGGCGTTTTTAAACAAAAACATCGGCAAGATTAAAAATCAAAACAGGCAGGGTGAATATTACATCACCGATCTCCCGCGCATAGCTGTTAAACAAGGGCTGGGTGTGACAGCCCTCAAGGTCAAAGACCCGCTTGAGGCCTTGGGCGTTAATTCACAGCGTCATCTTTACGTCCTCAATCATATCTTTTATCAGCAACAAAGGGAAAAATTTATGAAGGAGGGCGTGTGTCTTCTGGGTTCCGAGATTTTTATAGACGCCGGTGTCAAGATGGAGGGTGGTACTGTGATTGAGTCCCCTTGTTACATTAAAGGTGAAACACAGATTGCAAAAAACTGTCGTATCGAGACTGGGTGCACCCTCAGGGGGTCTGTGATCGCGGAGGGTGCGCTGATCAAATCTCACACGTACATCGATGGTGCGCGTGTGGGTGTGGCCTGTCAGGTGGGGCCTTTTGCCCATTTAAGACCAGGAACACACCTGTCAGAGCGGGCAAAGGTAGGCAATTTTGTCGAGACCAAAAAAACACAGATGGGCTTTGCCAGCAAGGCCAATCATCTTGCGTATCTTGGGGATGCCGAGATTGGCAGTGGGGTCAATGTGGGGGCCGGCACCATCACCTGCAATTACGATGGATATAAAAAATACAAAACCGTTTTGGAAGACGGTGTTTTTATCGGTTCAGACACACAGCTTGTGGCGCCGGTCAGGGTTGGTGCGGGTGCGTATGTGGGGGCAGGGACGACGGTCACGGACGATGTTGGCGCCAACAGCCTGGTGATCTCGCGGGTGAGACAAAAAGAAATCCCCGATTGGGCCACAAAGTATCGAGAGAAAAATAATTCTGGTCAAGATCAAAAAAAATGATGTCATAGCGGCAATTCATGGGGCGGGTGAACACGGGTATATCTGGCTATCAGAAAAATATGACGGAGGAAGATTCACCGAGCCTCGCGGACAAATAACTTATTGAAATCAGAGGTTTTTTTAGTCACGCAAGCCCCAGTGCTGCTTTTCAGCATGGATCTCCCCTGATGTGTCAAAATACTGTCTAAAATAAAATACTGTCAATCATTTGAGTATCGTGTATAATGGACTGTGTGCGCGGGAGTGGCACTTGTTCGCGTGTTTTATGACTGTCCCGGTAGATGCTCTGTCTTTATCGAGAGCATCGGTAGAAAGGGGGCGAATATGAGATTCGCAATCAGGGCTTATGGGCAATTTTTTATTTTCGCTTTGTTGATTTTTTTTCTGCCAGGCACATCTGTGTTTGCAGAGGAGATGATTGACAGCAGTGAACCTGTGGTCGAGGAGTATTATGGACCAAAGATCACGGTCAATGTCCCTGCAAGGCAACTCAAGTTGTATGACGAAGCAGATAAACTTGTTAAGGTTTACACGGTTGCCGTGGGACAGGGCAGGTACCCGACCCCCATCGGTAAGCGGAAGATGGATCTTCTTGTGTGGAATCCCTGGTGGATCCCGCCCAAAGAAAGTGCGTGGGCAAAAAATGAAAAGGATACCCCGCCAGGCCCCAGAAATCCTCTGGGTCCCGTCAAAATGAAAATGGGAGGTGGGATCATGTTTCATGGGACAACAAAACCCCAGTCGGTTGGTGAACCTGCAAGCCACGGGTGTATGCGTATGCTGAGTGAGCAGGCTATCGAACTTGCTGATTGGTTGCAAAGGCATGTCCTGAACAACAAGACAGATGCGACAAACTACGAAGAGTTTATGGCGAATGTGCAAAAACACAAGAGGACGAGCTATTATGTCGGTATCGAGCGTCCCGTGCCGGTCGATATTATTTATGACATTGTTGAAATTGCAGACAAAAAAATTAACATCTATCGTGATGTGTACTTTAAAGTGAAGGACAAGATGAGAACCATAGAAGAAGAACTGGTGAGCGCCGGTTATGATCCCCAAAAATTTGATTGGGACTACATTAAGCAGGAGATAAAACTCGCCAAGAATAAAAAAGATCTCAGCTTTGATATCGAGATGCTCCTGATCAAAAACAAAGAATTAAGGAACAAACAGGAGACTGTCGCTACGGTGGAGTAAGCCTGCCATTGCGGTACGCATGAACAGACAGACAGGAGCTACTGCTACAAATACATCACAAACGTCCATGCCATATGAAGCATGTTCTCATCTTTGCTTAAAAGGTGGGCCGGGGGACGGGAAAAGGGGGCCGAGGCCGAGATGGTCCTCTTGGCCTCGAGGTCGTAATCGTTTAAGCCGGACCCACGTATGAGTTTTAGTTCTGCAAGATTGCCGTTTTGATCCACGCTGACACCCCAGATAACAGAGATTTGCCCTTGAGAGATCTGGTTGATCCTCTCCCTTAAGACGGGCCAGGGATTAAATGCCAGTCTAAATTTGCGCCGCAGCTCTACGTAATAGGCAATGTAAGGGTTGGCGAGTGTGTTGAGATAGGTGCGGTCTCCGATTTTATAGTCCGGAAAAAAATCGCCGGACGAACCGCCTCCCGGAGAATCAAGATTTGTTTTAAAGATCGGGTGAGCCTCTTCTGTCTGCTTTTCAAAAAGTTCTGCGTATTCTTTTTTTTCGGTTTGCTTGTGTTCATCCTGTATCATCTTGAGCTTGTCCTGCATGCCGAGTGATTTTTGATACTCCGGTGATTGTGTCTCTGGTGATGGTTGCGGTGGTGTTTTTTTCGGCGTTTTTTTTACTTCTTTGTTGACTGGTTTTGATTTTGCGATTTTTCGCTTCTGGATGGGGGGCGGCGTCTTTGACCCCACAGGGATTTTTGAGGCCCTGGTGGAGACGGTCTCTTCCCTCACAGAAGAATCGTAGAGTGCCTGCGCGGAGGCCCTGTCTGGTTTTTTCTGAACCAGAGGTTTGTCGATGTCAGCGATGCGCTGCGGCAGCTGCGGGGTGTCATTCAGGTTGATCATGACGAGCTTGCTGCGGTCGATCCTGTCCGGTTTTAATTTTCTGAAACCCGCCAAGTCCTGATGCAATACAAAAAAAATCAGCGGCAGGTGAATCACAAAAATACTCAAGATGACCGCTATCAGGATTGAAATATTAAACTGCTCACGGTGTGTTTTTTTTTCTTTTAATAAACTCATTGTTAAAGCGGGTCCCGTGACAGGGGAGCCGCTTTTATTTTGTTGTTCGCGCCGTGGTTTTATGAGAATAAACGGGCCGCAGCAAGTTACTAACTTGACTTTGACGCGACTGAGTTTTCTATTATGCGAAAAATGCACCCGCGCTCAATCAATTTTGAAATTCATAACTCGCATAAAGCGGAAAATTCTACGCGGGCGGACACCATGCAAAAATTGATGCCGAAACGCGTAGAAAAAACCTACCTAGGTTCTGGTTATCAAGCATAAAAACCTGCGTTATGGCAAGTCCCGATCGAGATCATCTCTTACAAAAAATCAAAACATTTCCAAAGACGCCGGGTGTTTATCTGATGAAGGATAAAACCCAGAGGATCATCTACGTTGGCAAGGCAAAAAACCTTTACGCGAGGGTGAGGCAGTATTTTGGCAGCCACGATACCCGTTATCAGATCGGTTTTCTTATGCAGAAGGTTTGCGAGATCGATTTTTTACAGACGCGCACCGAGGCCGAGGCCTTGCTTCTTGAAAACTCTCTCATCAAAAAACACAAGCCGCGTTACAATCTTTTTTTAAAGGACGATAAATCCTACCTTGGGCTTAAAATAACGATGCAGAGCGAGTTTCCTCAATTACTCGCCACGCGCAGGGTCAAGAAGGATCAGGCCCTGTATTTTGGGCCTTTTACAAATTCAGATCATTTAAGACAGGTCAAACAATTCATCGACAGCCATTTTCAACTGCGTACGTGCTCCGATCGGGCGATGTTTAACCGCAACAGGCCGTGCCTTGAGTATCAGATCAAGAGGTGCTCGGCCCCTTGTGTCGGTTATTGTTCCACTCAACAATACGCGGTGCAGATACAAACGGTCGTGATGTTTTTATCGGGGAGGAACAAACAGCTTCAACGGAGGGTTAAGGAGATGATGCTCGAGGCCTCGACTGCAGAAAACTTTGAAGAAGCGGCGAGGCTGCGGGATCTGCTCTCTGCCATGGAGACACTCCTGCAGGGACAGCGGGTGACCCAACTGGGGTTTGATTTTGTCGATGTGATCGCCTTTGAGCGGGGTGATGAAAAAACGGGTGTGTGTGTCCTGATGGTGCGGGATGCCAAGCTCATCGATTCAAAATATTACAAGCTTGATGCGCTGGAGGACGACGAGGAGTTTCTGCAGAATTTTATGGTCCAGTATTATTCCGCGAACTCTTTTATACCGAGCGAGGTGATCCTCCCTGTCAGGCTTAAAAAGAGGGGGCTTGTCGAGCAGATTCTTTTGGACCGCAAGGGTGCGGCGGTTAAAATCACCTTTCCCTGCAAGGGCACAAAGCGCGAGCTTTTAGAACTGGCCAGCCTCAACCTTGGCAGTCATTTCTTAAGTCAAACTCAAAAAGACGCAGAGGTGCAGGCTGTCCTCGCGAAACTTAAGGCCGTATTTGGTCTGCCAAGCCTGCCAGCCCGGATCGAGTGTTATGATATCTCAAACACGGGTGGAGAGGACGCTGTGGGTTCGCTCGTGGTATTTACAGAGGGCAGGGCCTCACCAGACTCATACAAAAGATTCAGGATCAGGACTGTCACGGGTGCTGATGACTTTGCCATGATGAGGGAGGTCCTTTCGAGGCGTTTTAAAAGGACAGACCGCGGCTGGGAAAAACCCAATCTCCTTGTGGTCGATGGTGGCAGGGGACAGCTTAAGCAGGTCCTTTCTGTGTTTGAGGAACTTAAAATAACAGACATCGCGTGTATCGCCATTGCCAAGGGGCGCGGTGAGGGCGCAAGGGCAAAGGGGGAGTGGGTTGGCAAGAAGGATGAAGATATTTATATCCCCGGCAGAAAAAACCCCGTCAACATTAAAACAGGCAGCCTCGAAAAGAGGCTCATGCAAAATATCAGGGACGAGGCGCACCGGTTTGCGATCACTTATCATAAAAAAGTCAGGGACAAAAAAATCACCCGTTCATTTCTTGACGACATCAAGGGGATTGGCAAAAAAACAAAACAGGCGCTGATGAAGCACTTTGGCTCGCCAGAGGGTGTAAAAAATGCCAGCATTGAAGAATTAATGGGTATCAGCGGGATTGGCAGGGAGACTGCTATTGCCATCAAGGGGACCGCGGAGCAGGTCACATGGGACGGGGCTCTGTGATCAACCATCAGACTGGGATTTTGCGGGTGTCTGTTCAGGTGATTGTAATGCTGCCTTTTTCAGCAATGAATTTTCTAAGGCACAGATTGATGAGTGTTTGATACGAGATTCCGTTTGCTTCAGAAAGTTTTTTAAAAAAAATCAGAACATCTTCGTCAAACCTGATGGTTTTTTGCACTTTATTGGGGCGAAAAAATTTGCCTCTGATTCCCTTTGAAAAGTTATATTCTTTTTTCATATTGTATTACCTCACGTCTTGTTGCCTTGCGTGCCGAAATAATCCTGATTATTTCGGTCCCCGATGAATGATCGATATAAGAATGAACAACAACCAGTGTGTTGAACTGCGCAGAAATGCCCACTGTAATCCACCGTTCTTCGTGTGTTGTTTTTTTGTCCAATACAGAAAGATGCAAAGGATCATCAAATACAGATTGAGCCAACTCAAACGACACTTTATGTTTTTTGATATTGCTTTGAGCTTTGTGCGGGTCCCAAATAAACAACATTGTAGTTATATTGTAGTTATTTTCGATGCGTCTGTAAAGCTGTTTTTTTAGGTTTGGATGTCCGATCGCAAAGTCCCCCGCGTAGTATTTTTAAGCCTCATGCGGGTGACGTTTGTTTAATCCCGCCCGCCGCGTACACTGCCCTTTGCCAGTCCTTTGGGGATGTAAGTGGGTTTAAGAAGCCTGTCTAGCGAAACTGGCTGATGTTGACGGCATTTATTTCTTTTGAATGATTCACCTAAACTCAACAGACAGACAAGTCGCTCAATGCTTTTTTTTATAGTGAGTCCCCGCAGATCGTGTGTTCTTTCTTGTTGGCCAGTTTATTGTATTTTTTTTTGTCTAAAATCATTCGGCCCGATTCTAGTTTTAAAATGCAAAAACATCAACAGGCAGTATGAGTCATTTTAATATCCTCAAATTGTGAGTCGCCTTACAGCAAAGACGCCAGTTGTTGAAACGGACGCGGCGTGAGAAGTCTGGGTGATAATTCTTGAATCAGCGTGACACGCAGGGTTTGCCCATTGTCTATAAGACTGATGTGAATAACGGGGCCTTGTGTGCCGGACTGAACCTTGAGATCGATGTCGGTGCTGGTGCGCAGTTGCGGCCAGTTAATTTGAGAGAGTATGGCATCAAGCTGTTTCCGTGACAGTTTTTTAAGATCGCAGTCTCCAGGCAGGGTCACGCCCAATTGCGGGGGCGTGATGTTCATACTGCCAGTAGAAATGCCGGGGGTTGACAGGGCAGCGAACATAAATCTTTTTTGTAGATAGGTGTAGAACTCAAGCGAGAGTTGTATGACCCTGAGCCGTGTTTTTTGAAGCAGGCCAAGCCTCCCTTGGTTTGTCCCCGCATTTGCAAATACGGCGGCGCTCAGATTGAGCTCACGGGTCAGCCTTAAGGGCTGGTACTCAATCTCATTGTAATCGCCACCGATGACTGTGGCTATGGAACCCTTGTCTGTTTTGTATTCAAACTCAACCCACAGGTGCCTTTGTTCAACCCATCTTTGGGCAGACCTGCTGGTGAGGGGCTTGATCCTTTTTTTGCCGTTTGCGGGGTAAAATTTGCCTGAGAACAGTGCCTGAGCACCCTCTGTTCGATGGACAAGAGAGACCCGCGCGCTCCCAAATGGCTGGCTGTTGGATCTTAAGTCATCGGGCAGGTAATGATCCACCACGTCAAAACCGGTTGCGGCCATTCTTTCCGCGTGTCTTTTTGTAGAAAGGGCGGCTTGTGTAACCGCCTGCTCCAGTGTGTCGTGGCTGACCCTTCTGAGTCCCTGTGCCCTAAAGAGGTGGTTTGCAGGGGTATAAACAGGAAGCTGCGCACTGGTCCCAATGCGGTGCAGGACGGAGGCAAGATGATGGGGGCTGTTCACAGGGTCTGTATCAGTGTTTTAATGTCAAAGTTGCGTTTATTTGGGAATTTTTAGTGAAAAAAAGGTCATAATCAGCAATAATCTGACTGCTCATATGAACTGTATTCTGTTGATCACCATTTTTTTTCTCTTGTTTTTTCCGGCGCCTGTTTGGGCCCTGGATGTTGACGACACCAATATCTCTGCTCACACAAACTGGACGCTTGCGGACAGTCCCGTTAATGTCAATGCGGCGCTGATTGTTGATAAAGATATCACTCTCACCATCGATCCCGGCGTGACTGTCAAGTTCTCGGCGGGGCTTACTGTGCGGGGGCGTCTTGTAGCCAACGGTCTTGCAGCAAACCCCATTGTCTTTACCGAAAAAACTCCGGGCTCCGGTTGGAGCGGGATCACATTTACCCGTGCCGGGGGGGATTTTGTATCCGACACAGTCAGTTCGCTTCAGTATGTCACCATGAACAACTTAAAAAACTACATCTGGGTCAGTACGCGCAGCGCGACTATTGACCATTGCACACTCAACCAGTCAGGTAGCCTGAGCTATGGTGTTTATGCCTACTCAAACAATGCTGCGGTGTACCCCGATTCCAGCGTGCTTATTACAAACAACACATTTAATTTTACCACGACAAGCACCACAACAGGAACCGCTGCTGTGCTTATTGATGGCGCCAATACGGTCATTACGGGCAACGATATCACCGCGACCTTTAACGGCGCAGCGCTGATCGCCCATGGTATCCGCCTGTACATGTCGAATACGGCCCCGTTTACTGCCGAGGTTGCAGACAACGATGTGGATGTTGAAACAACGGATGATGAGACGTTCTATCTTTACGGGATTAACCTTGGGTCTGCCTCTATCACAGGCGACATTATCGGAAACGATATTGTCCTTGTCTCCCACAACGAAGTTTACGGAATCTTTGACTCCGGTGGAGATCGTCTTATCGAAGACAACTCGGTTACGGCAAGCTCCACATCGACAACCACAACATCTCCCGAACAAGAGATGTATGGTATCTATTACGATGCGATTGAGGACAGCTCCGTTATTCAGGATAACCTGATCTCTCTTTCTTCTGACAAGGAACGTTTTCTTAAGGGGATTCATTGCCAGGCAGGAACCATCCGCCGCAACAGGGTTGTTGGCTCATTAAGCGGAAATTTGGGAACCCTCGACGGTATTTTTCACAGATATTACCCCGCCAGTATTCTTAACAATACCGTATCTCTCTCAGCCGCGGGCACACAAACTATACGCGGGCTTAATGTGAGCACCATGTATACCAATTCAAACATCGTGGTTAAAAATAATATTTTTCGCGGACCCTCCAACGGCAACAGCACGGGTGTGTACAAGGACAGCGGTTGTGCGGGCACTGTTTATAATTCGTACAATCTTGTTTACGGTTTTGGGACTCAACACGATGGTGTTTCGGCCGGGACCGGCGATGTGTATTCAAATCCTCTTTTTACAAACGTGGTCACACTTACTGTTGACTCGACATCACCTTCCATCGATGCCGGAGACTGGGACGATACTTTTAACAGCGAACCCGCGAATAACGGGGGCAGGATCAACATGGGCGCGTTTGGAAATACCGCGAGTGCCAATACATCAGCGGCTCTTGTCGCCCCCGAAATAAGCACAAACAACGGGGCCTCTTTTACCACAAGCACACAAACAGTCACGCTGACGGGGCGCACCAGTTCCTCCACAAGCGCAATTAAGGTCAACGACAGCGTGAGTGGCGTGAGTTACACGCCGGGCCAGACCGCATGGAGTGTTCTCAAGACATTAAGCATTGGATCTAACGCATTCAGCGTTCGTGCCTTTGATAGTGGCAATAACCAGAGCGGTACCGACACAATACAAGTGACCTATGATGACAACACAGGACCGTCTGTGACGTCTGTGGACCCTGCCAACGGAGAGACTGGTGTTGCTGTCAACACCCCGATCACCGCAACTTTTAATGAGGCATTGGATGCCGCCACTGTTGATGCAGATTGTTTTTACCTTAATAACGGCATCACCGGCGCCGTGACTTATACCGCGCCAACTGCCACACTTGTACCGGCAAGTGATCTTGCCTATGGCACGACCTATCTGGCAACACTGACAACCGATATTTACGATCAATACAGCAATCCCATGGCCGCAAATTACACATGGAATTTTACAACAGCCCCCGATGCCGATGAGCCCGCAGACGATACCCCAGAAGATACCCCAGATGACACCCCAGACACCGCAGATGACACAGACGAAGGTACAGACGGGACCACCACAGACGATGATGCTGGTGGCGAAGACACTGGAGATGCCGCAGCATCACAGGGGCGGGGGGGAGGCTGTTCATTGTTTGTTGGGAAACATCCATGACGGAGTTCCTTCCCCGCTCCAAGGGCATAGTATCTACATTCTGCTCACACGCGGATTGTCTGCGTGGACGAAAAGAATTTTTTTAGCATTTGCCCAATGCATTTTTTGAAATTTTTTTAAAATCGTTTGGGGTAAAAAAACAGCGTCATGTTTTTTTTATTTTTAATTTGTCCTTCACGAGATTTTTTCTTAAGAGACAACCATGGTTCAAAGCGTTGGTACAAACGCCCCCAGGCTCGATTGTCACGACAAACTGACGGGGCGGACCAAATACCTCGATGACCTTGATATCCCCCACTGCTGGTTTGGCGGGGTTGTTTATTCTTCAATCCCGTATGGCAGAATAATAAAAATTAATTTCGATCCCTCGTTTGATTGGGGATCAGTTGTGACCTGCACATTTAAGGATATCCCTGGCAAAAATAACACGGTGTTTTTGACACAGGATCAGCCCATCCTCGCAGAAGAATATGTTAAACATGTGGGCGAGGCCATTGTCCTTGTAGCGGCCCCCACAAAAGAGATCCTGTCACAGGCGAGGAGTCACATTCATATTGAGTACGCGGCATCAGTCCCCGTTTTGACTATCGAACAGGCAAAAGACAAGGCAACACTCATCTCCGGAAAAGACAATATCCTTGCGCAGTACTGCATTAACAAGGGGGACCTCGACGTTGGTTTTAAAGAGGCCGCTGTTGTCATCGAGGGTGAATACCAGACCGGTTTTCACGAACACGCCTATATCGAGACGCAGGCCATGGCAGCCGTCCCGCGTACGGACGGCGGGCTCACGGTGATGGGCTCTCTGCAGTGTCCTTACTATGTTTTAAAGACACTGGTCTCTGTCTTAAACTGCGGTGCCGACCGCGTGAATGTCAGGCAACTTCCTATGGGCGGCTCTTTTGGTGGCAAAGAGGACTATCCCTCGCTCCTTGGTTCCTACGTGGCACTCCTTGCAAAAAAATCAGGCAGGCCGGTTAAACTCATCTACTCAAGGGAAGACGACATCATCATGTCCACCAAGAGGCACCCTTCTATTGTCAAACACAAGACAGGCGTAAAGAAGGACGGCACTCTCACAGCTATGGAGATCAACGTAGAATTTAACGGCGGGGCCTATGCCACGATGTCGCCGGTTGTCCTGTCACGCGGTGTGATCCATGCGGCGGGGCCGTACAGGTGTGATCATGTACGCTCAACGGCGGTCTGCTACGCCACTCACAACGTGCCCTGCGGGGCATTCAGGGGTTTTGGTGTGCCCCAGACCATCTTTGCGATTGAGGCGCACATGGATAAAATCGCCGAGGCGTTGGGGATAAACCCGCTTAAGCTGCGTGCAAAAAATTGTCTTAAGCTCGGAGACACAACACAAACAAAGCAGCTTTTAAGAGAGAGTGTCGGGGCAGCGCAGTGTTTGGACACGGTGGCCAAAGGGTGCTCCTTTGAAAAAAAATGGCAGGCGTATCGACGGCAGAATCAAGCTGCGCGGGGGAAAAAAAATATCCAAAAAGGAATCGGTCTTGCTCTCTATATGCACGGGGGTGCCTTTACAGGCAGCGGCGAGTCCGTGATGAAAACCGAGGCCGGTTTGATGCTTCAAAAGGATGGCGTGGTCAGGGTGCTCACAGGTTGCACCGAGATGGGGCAGGGCGCGCACACAGTCCTGCCGCAGATCGTTGCCGACACGTTGGGAATCCCCCTCAAGTGTGTTTACTGCGAAGTGCCCGATACCGACCTCGTCCCCGACAGCGGGCCTACGGTGGCCTCGCGCACGACGATGATAGTGGGCTGGCTGTTAACACAGTGCGCGGCCTCGTTTAAAGAGAGGCTGTTCGAGTTTATTGCCCGCACCTATCGAGTCGAGAAAACCGCATTAAAACTCGTCAGGGCATCGTTTGTCTCCGGTTCAAAACGCATCACCGATTTTAAAACAGCGGCAAACGATTATTTATCCAAAGTGGGTGAGCTCAAGGTCATCGAAAGATACAAACTGCCCCCGTACATCCAATGGGATCCTGCGACACACATCGGGGACGCCTATCCTGCCTATTCGTGGGCGGCCGATGTTGCCGAGGTCTCTGTCGACATGGACACGTTTGAAGTGACCGTAGACAAGATGACCATTGCGGTGGAACTCGGCAGGGCGATTAACCCTGTCCTTGTCAAGGGGCAGATGGAGGGAGGGACTTTGCAGGCACTGGGCTGGGCCTTGATGGAAGACATGCAGATCATCAATGGGCACCCTCAAAATAAGAACCTGCAGACCTACATCATCCCAACGGCGCGGGATATTCCCGATTGGCGGGTGCACATTATCGAAGAGCCGTTTTCCTACGGCCCCATGGGTGCAAAGGGGATAGGCGAACTCCCCTTGGACGGCGGGGCACCCGCGATTGTGAATGCGATTTATAATGCGACAGGTCTCAGAATCACAGAGATTCCCGTGACGCCAGAAAAACTGTTAAGACAATGCGCGAAATTATGAAGGTCAAACGAAAAATAGATCTCAATGGCAAAGTAACAACAATCACAGCATCGCCCGTTGCGCGTCTTTTGGACGTTGTTCGAGGAGACCTCAAACTCACGGGGACAAAAGAGGGGTGCGGCGAGGGCGAGTGCGGGGCGTGTTCTGTACTGCTCAACAACGAGGTGATCGATTCCTGTCTTGTTTTATTCGGGCAGTTGAGGGATGGCGACCTGCTTGTGACGGTTGAGGGGCTTGAGAATAAACGCGGGCTCAACAGGCTTCAAAGGTCCTTTGTCAAAAACGGTGCTGTCCATTGCGGGGCCTGCATCCCCGGGATGCTGATTGCCGCGACAGCACTTCTTAAGCACAACAAGACCCCTTCGATCATGGAGATCAAAGAGGGGATCGCGGGTAATTTGTGCCGCTGTACGGGGTACGGCAGGATCATTAAGGCCATAGAAGAGGTGGTGTAGCTTGAGATTTTTAAACCCGTCAAATTTACACGAGGCTCTCACCCTCCTGAGCAAATTTCCCGACTGCAAAATACTTGCGGGCGGGACGGATGTGTGCGTGCAGTTGCGCGGCGGTGGTTTAAAACCAAAAGCGATTCTCAACATCTGGGGCCTCAATGAATTAAAAAACATCCGCGATGAAGGGCGGTATATCACGATTGGCGCGCTCTCTACACATACCGACATCATCAGATCGCCCCTCATTCACAAGCACATCCCTGTTCTGGCCAAGGCGTGCAGGACCATAGGCGCCGTGCAGGTGCAAAATCGTGGCACGATTGGCGGCAACGTCATGAATGCCTCGCCCGCTGGTGACACGCTTCCCGTGTTGATGGCCTACGCCGCAGATGTAGAAGTTACAAGCATTGCCGGGCAGCGTTGGGTTCCATTTGAGGGTTTCTTTACGGGGTACAGGGCCACTGTTGTGCGCCCAGGCGAGATGGTAACTGGTTTCAGGATTGCATGGCCACCACGGGGTGAACGCGCCGACTTTATCAAGATCGGTTCGCGCAAGGCGATCACGATCTCCAAGGTGATGGCTTGTTTCAGGGCGCGCATCGAGCACAAAAAGATTGTGGGTATCTCTATAGCCTTTGGCTCTGTGGCCCCCGTGCCTCTCCGTCTTAAACAAACAGAGGCGTTTCTTATGGGGCGCGTCCTGACCCATAAAACCATCGACGAGGCCGTCAATAAGCTTGCCAGTGACATAACCCCCATCAATGACATCCGTTCCACAGCGGACTACCGTCGCCATTGCTGCGGTGTTTTTTTACGGCGGTTTTTATTGGAGTCATTATGCGTGTCATAAATCCTGAAGACATTACAAAACAAAAATATAACTCGCTCAAATTCTGCGAGGGGGCCCATGGACTCGAGGTCATAATCAACGCAAAGATAATCCGTGTCAAAGATCTCTACGATCAGATCGGCAGCATGCACCCCCACAGATTCCGCGGTGCCCTTGTTTATTCACGAGAGCAGTTTTTATTAAACCTTAAGGCTGTATCGGATACGATATCAAAACACATCAAGGATTTCAGAATTTATTGGGCCGTCAAATCAGCCCCCTTAAAAGAGCTTGTAGAGGGTGCGGCCAAGAGCGGTTTTGGTTTTGATGTTGGCTCTACCGAAGAGCTTATGATGGCGGTTAATGCAGGTGCTTTAGGCCGTAACATTTGTCACACGGCGGCTGCAAAGTTTGATTGGGATATTGACGCCATTGTGAAACATGATTGTCTCTCAATCACCGATAACCTGACAGAGTTATCGCTCCTTAACGAAAGGGCAAAGGCACTTGGCAAAAGGGCTCGCGTGGGAATCAGGGTCAATCCCTCTGTGCAGTCAGAGACCGCGAGTATCATATCTACGGGACGCGCCGACTGCAAATTTGGTATCCCGGATCTCTCCAATGAGTATCTGGATCAGTTTCGGCGGTTTAAATATATTGATATTCAGGCGCTGCACATGCACATTGGGCATCAGATAGCCAATCCAGATAATTATATCGAGGCTGTGGGCAGGGTCACAAAAATTTATAAACTTTTTTCACAGAACGGGTTTACAATTAAAATCATCGATGTTGGCGGTGGGTTTCCCTACCAGTATACCGAGTCTCAAGAATTCGAATCAGTCTGCAAGGATCAACACTCATTTCCCAATTATGTCAGGTACGATTTTGAAACATACATCAAAAAAATAAAAGAAAAATTTACCATGGATCTTCAAGGGGCGCTTCCCACGATCGCCTTTGAGCCGGGGAATATCGTCACTGCGGGGACGGCATTTGCGCTGGGGTATGTTTTAAATACCAAAATATATCCAAACGGTCTCAGGTGGGTGATGGTGTCGATTA
>JADGCS010000008.1:62094-62560 GCA_015228875.1 Deltaproteobacteria bacterium
AGATCATGCCCGATCATTATTACCCCATTTATGCAGTTGATGCAGATAGCGGGGACACAGTGGCTACGGCCGTGGGCAGCACTCTCTGTTTTTCGGGGGACATCCTCACACCGCCGGATGTTGCCATCAACCTGCCCAAAGAGATCAAACGGGGTGATCTTGTTCTTGTTAATCACGTTGGTGCCTACGCGATCCTGGGTTCCGGCAGGTTTCACAATATGCCCAACATCCCCGTGTATATTGTGGATGCAAACTCCGGCCTCACCCTGGCCACAAGGCCGCAGGGTTGAGAGAGATATTTCCAATTTAGCCTTGATTTTTATATCCATTGGTTATTTAGAGTCTGTCGGGAAAGCCCCTGTTTCTCCGGAAGTTTGAAAATTTTGCCGCTTGCAAAATATTTCAAACCCTGAAAAATCATGTCGTTACATTTTGTCACGGGACATGATTTTTCAGGACTCCTGCG
>JADGCS010000090.1 GCA_015228875.1 Deltaproteobacteria bacterium
AACCTCTTTTCTACGTGAGCGAGTGTCGTTGTTTTATTTTTTGCCATCTTGACCTCCGTGTTTTTGTCATAACCGGAGGCATAGCAACTTTTTATTCATGATTCACGCAGGGTCACCGGAAGGACACCTTACAAGGCGCCCGGCATTTTCGTATCGGGTCACCACCTCGCGATAATTTCCACGTTCGGAATACACACACTTCTGCAACACACGGTAGGAATCAGGTGCCAAGGGCACAAGCATATTAATCAATTATACGATTATATGATTTTGACCTATTGGAGGAGGAATGCTCGTTGGAGTTCTGGATTGATTGTTTTGTTTTATCGATGGCTTCTATTTCAGAAGAAGTAATAACGTTTGTGACATAAAGACTTTCATAAATTTTTACACATTGATCGGTCTCAAAATCATACACGTACAAATCCTTGTCCTCATAAGCGCCATTCTGTGGGTGGAATCGAACATAAGTGCTGTTAAAGTAAACCTGATCAAGTTTTTTGTCATAATAGAGCAGTTCGTTAAACTTTGATAACAGTGAAATACATTTGGGCCCTGATTTTTTGCTACCGTTGCCATCAGTCATGAATAGTTTGCAGTCAGTCTCATCGCATTCACTGATAAAAAATTCATTTGTTTTTGAGCGATAAACAATATCTACAATCTGTTTATCCAAATAAGGCATGTTTTTTATTTCGTTTGTCGGGAAATGATATACAAAAAATTTTTTTTCATTGTTTTCTCCTAGACCCCAAAATGCAAATTTATCTTCTGTCATCTTGATGAAATATGGCAGACCTTTATCATAAATGCCTGCTAGGCGTCTTGCATTTGTTAGATTATATATATCAGATGACAGATACACACCACTGCTTTTTAAAAAAATAAAGGTGTTGTGTTTAGGAAAAAAAAGAGGGTTGTTAATATACATTTTCTTAATGTTGGATTTCAAATTAATATCTAACAACATTGCTCCGTAGTATCCATCATCATAATGCCCGCTTAATATTAACTTGTTGTTTGGGAGATAAACCAGTCCTTCACCATTCCATGTACTGTTCTTTTCATCCTTGAATAATACTCCACTTTTTTTTGCTACGGGATCTATCTTTAAAATATATTGGCCGGATCCAGCGGCATAGATAAATTGTGGTAAAGAAATTTTATTGTGGGCATGAAAAAACAGGGAGCCGATCATAGATAAGACAACTATTAACGCAGATAGAATGATATAAAACAACTTGTTCATTCTTTAATAAATTAATAAAGGCTTTCTCTCACAGAATCACTAAAATCCTGACAATTTGGTCCAATAGGATTATATCCAATGTTTCTGTAAGTGGAAAACACACTGTTCATTGCGCTCATATTCCCATGATGGAGCGTTGGTCCAAATCGGTAGCCTTGTATAATTCTACTTAATTCTACTCTAGATTCAGAAAAAAGGCCTGTGTTTCTGAATCCTTTATTCATGAGCATGCCATTTTCTTTCCAAAAAACATGTTCGTGTGCAAGATCAAGATTTAAATTATCGGCCTGTGATGTGCCGCCCATGGATTTTGCCCAGCTTAATGGCCTTTTCCCAAATACAACGTCTCCTTCATTTAAACTGTCACCCAATTCCTCAACAGAATTAAACTTTCTATCAAATGGACCATAATCTGTTGATTCAATAACATCACCTATACTCGCATCATTTGGACCTGCTCCTCCTGTGCCACCTCTACTACCGCCGCTAAAATCAAAAATATTCCTCCCCATCATCTTTCCACCAGCATACGCACCAAGCAACCCTGCGCCAAAAGTAACCAGTCCTTTCCATCCATCATGATGAACACTCAGGCCCAAACCTATAGCACCAAACACTGCAAACGTAACAAGGCCGCCACCTTTTGTAAAAATACTGGAAAGCCCAAATGACGCCGCACCTCCCAACGCGCCTGCAATCAATCCCGTTAAACCACCCATCAAGGCACCCTTTAAACCTCCGGTAATGGCACCGTTGAGTAACCCACCGGCCAATCCCGCTAGGGCTCCTGCTATAATTGGGCCCAAACCTGCCGTTGCAATCCCGACAACCACCGCCACCAACGCCCCCAAAAACGCCCCGACTATTTTTTTAAACCAACTCCAAAAGCTATGACCAGAAGGATCAACATATTTCAAGGGATTATTTCTAACATACGCGTAGCGATTAAAACTCTGGTAATCTGTGGCACTTGGAACTACCGTATCGGGCTGGACAAATCGGCCGATCTGCGGGTTGTAATAGCGGGACTTGTAATAATACAGACCCGATTCGATGTCGTACTTTTGTCCTGTAAAAGAGGGGTCTGTGTTGAGATTGGGATTGAGGACATAACTCTCTTTGCCAAAGGGGTCGTACTCGATGCGTTGCAATAATGAACCTTGGGGATAAACCACGCCCGCGTGTCTGCCGCCGTCTTTGTTGCCCTCGGTGATGATGTGGGTTGAACCAAGGTGATCACCGTGGACGTAGAAAAAATATTGTTCATCCGAGACATTCCCCACCACAGAGGGGCCTGTCTCCCACGCGTGCGCCTGAAGGATTGGCGCACTGATCGCGAATGAGAGAACCAGCAAGAAGGTCACCATCTTTGCAGCAAGATTGTGAGGTAGTGCAAAGACAGACTCCTGAAACACGGTTGCGACCCTACGGTAGAGTTCGAGGATTAAAAATAATTGCTTCTTTATGACAAAAACAACACCGCGCCCCTGTGTAAGATAACAAGGGTTGTACCTCTGCAGATGCATCAACCTGCGCGCCCAAGCGGGGTAACGGTTTGAGACTGGTCTCAAGGCAACCATTAAAAGCAGGGCCAGTCCCATAAGCAGGGCCGGCATGCATGAGGCCAGACGCAGTTCGGGAGTCATGCCAACGGGCCGTAACGTGGCGCCAGAGCCGCCAATGATGGCATCAAGCGAACCAAGACAGCGTACGGCGACCTTTTTATTGCCCGCAAAAATATTAACAAAGAGTTTGTTGTCTTTGATCTCGATGGCATCGCCCAAATAATACACCGTGTTCTCAATCATGTGATGATACGCATCAAGGCGACTGACACGTTTTGAAACACGGCCCCCTGTATAGTCGTAATCATATTCAACAATGTTGCCGTTTCGCATAACCACTCTGACAAGCTGATTCTGCGCGTTGTAGGTCATGGTGCGGTCGGGGTCTGTGAGCATGTTGCCGTTATCATCGTAGGTAAATCTCCTTGCGCCTATGCGCTTGACCGCGTGTGGTAGCGCGGGGGCGTATGCAGGGGCCTCATACACATAAGGCTCAGTCCCGTATTGCGCAGTGTTGGTTAAAATATTCCCCTGCGCATCGTAGGTCAGAGAGTCTGAACGGCTTGTGCCCTGCTTGGTGTATCCTGTTAACCGGCTTAAGACGTCATAGGAAACACTCGACAACCCGCCCGTCCCTGTTAAATCAAGGTTGTCGCCCAAGCGCGTGATGTTTGAATAAATATCGTATTCGTAGGATCGATCCGAGTATTTCTGTGTCCCCTGAGTGAGGGTCATACCCTGCAAGCGGTGACTGTTGGGATAGTAACTGTAATTTTTAACAACCCCATTGCCGTATCTTTCGGCAAGGAGTGATCCAAAGTTATCGTAGTCCGTTGCCGAATCGATGGAATAATAGACCTCGCCTGCGGTGTCACAAAGAGGTGTACTGCACATTTTTTCGAGCGCGCCTGTGCGGTTGTACTGGTAGTACAGGTTGATCCCTCCCGGATATGTGGTGGATTTAAGGGCCCCGTACACGTCATACTCAAAGGTCTGCTCAAAATCGGCAAGGCCTGTGATGGTGCGTGTGATCTTGTTGTTGCGACGGTATCCTGTCTCGTATCCAAAACGCGTTGCCCTTTTAAGCGCACCCACACCGTCGTATTCTTCGACCTTGTAGAGTTCGCCATTGATCACATTGTGTGTTGCATCCCCGCTGTCGTAGTAACTCACCAAATATTTTTCGAGTGTGTAGTCGGGTGTATAATAATCTGTCCGCGTTGTACGGCCAATGCTGTCGTAGGTATGAATGCTGTAATTGCCCGCATGATCCGTCTGTCTGTAGAGACGATTCTGTGTGTCGTATTCATAGGTCCATGTGCCGAGATTGGCATCTGTCATGCTGGTCTTGCGACCCATGTAATCGTACGTTAAGGATGTGATCAGACCCCCGTCTTTGGTTACTGTGAGCAGATCTCCCACAGGATTGTATTGGTACTGCATTTGGTTTCCCATAGGATCAACAACCTTAACCAGACGTTCATTGATGTCATACACCTCAGTCGTGGTATTGCCCGCGCTATCCCTTGTTGTCTTGCTCATCTGACCATACACGTCTGCAACATACGAATAAGTGAGCCTGCTGACCGGCGAACCGGCATCACCGGCGGGTGATTCCTGCTCAAGGACCCGCCCCTGAAAGTCTTTGACCGTGCGGTACAGGGCAACTCCCGTCGGAATAGCGGATTGAAACGCGCAGTCCGGAGTAATAAATGGTTCGGTTTTGTACTCGACCTGCCCTCCTTTGGATAGCCTCATCACGGACGCCCTGTACTGCCCGCCCTTTTCTGAATACCCGCACTGCTGCAAGACATACCCCGACGCATCCGCGTAGGCGATGGTCATTGGTGTTGTCTCGGTATCGGGGTAACCGATATGAGGTTCCAACACACTGGTCTTGAGTAATTTGGTGGCAACATCGTTAATGGTGGCATCGATGTATTCATACTTATAAGATTTCACAAGTGTACGGGTTAAGCCCGATGCATCAACAATATACTCCGCCAAAAGGCGCGAGAAATCGTCGTAGGTCTTGGTAGTGCTTACCCCAGAACTTGCGGTTTCAATGTCCGGCTGGCCACTCAGTCTGTTAAACCCGCGCGATACCGTTAAATCAGTACCTGCGGGTGATGTCATTTTTTCGGTTAATGGAAAAAGTCCATCGACATCGTAAGTGAGTGTCTTGGTCACACCGTCAACATCGGTCATTGTCTTTAAGGTTCCGTCTGGATTATATGTGCGGGTGATTGTGGCATAGCTTAAGTCATCTTTGTAGACCCTTTCTTCAAGCGGCAGGCCTTGACTGTTGTAGACAAATTCTTTTTTTCTTAAGATTGTGCCTGTCTCACCGGTGGTTCGTTTGACCTGCAAACGCGGCCTGTCGCGTATTTGGAGCTTTGTATCAAAAGATTCGCGGCCGTAGTATTCGGTCTCTTTGATGAGGAGAACCTCTCCGGTCTTATTTTTGTAGGTCTCTGATGTGACATTGCCGTAGGCATCGTAATCTGTCTCTATTTTTGTCACACGTGATGGAGCATCCAGATTTTCGTAGACCGTCTTTGTATGCGACTTAAGCCTTGGAAAACAAACCCTATCACATGTGAAATCGTCGGGCGGGGTGGTGAGATCAATCGTGTAATTGCTGACCTCTTGCACCTTGCCCCCTGATGCCTCTTCGATAGTGCTCATGTAGGGCTTGCCCGAAAAGGCATAGTGACTGTATGCAGAACGCTCGAACAAGGCTGATTCGTCCAGACCATAAAAACTGTCCACATCTCCCTGTGTCTGATAATAGATCATTGTCGAGGTGATATTGTTCCACCCGCCCGCCCCTGCTTCTGAACTTGTTTGATACGTTTGCTTGGTAATTTTTTGAAACCCGTTAAACGTCGACGCGTGTGATCTGCTCACGGTGTCGTCTGAAGAATCTGCAGTAGCCTTTTTTGCGTAGTGTACAAGAAAGTTGCCGCCAAAATAGTTGTATGTGGTCCAGCGCATGTGAGGTTTTTCGGCGGCCTCAGCGACCGTATCAACAGGCATGTTGTAATCTAAGAAATAGACCTTGTGGGCCACATACATATTGAATGGCAGAAATTTATGTGTGGCAGGATACTGCCCCCCTGTCCCAAGCCAACGTCGTGGCCAGCTTGTGGGTGAATACTCTATGACAGTACGCATTCCCTGTCCGTTATTAACATCTTTAAGGGCACCCACTGGCTGAGTAACAAGCTTATTTACCCACCTTGTGGGACTGTCACTGAACTCAACGGTGTTGACCCTCATAAGATAGACTTGGTAGTCCTTATCATTTTTAGTAAAGTTGCGAGGGTTAAGAGTTACACGGTCCGGATACCCATCACCATTAATGTCTATAATCATGGTGTGGGTACTCCAATAACCGGATGTATGTTGCTCATCACTCGGTGGAGTACGAACATTGTAAATATGTCCGACACCCGAAAAATCTGAACCAACATCTGTAACACGATCTTCAAATTCGAGGGCTGCGCTTAATTGAGAGATCAGCGAACCTGTTTTCATGCCCTTATAAAAGTACACCTTGAATGTGCCGCGCGTTTTATTACCCACCACGCGATCCAGATAACCATCGGCATTAAAATCAATCCAATCTTGTGTCTTTGTGTTAAAGCCCATATCCGCTGTGGCATCATCAACAACCCCCAGAAAATTGGCACCATCCAACATACTGCCACCCGTGCCATCCGGCGAAGGTTGAACCCAACCCATCCCGTTACGATTAAGACATATCGCAAAACCGGTGACAATGGATGTCCCGTCCGCTGAGATACTTTGAACATACCCCGCCCCGCCGTCCGCTGTGGATGATGTTGTGATGCGCACCTGAAACATCCTGTCCGGCAAACCGTCACCATTAAAATCTCTGATAAAGGCCTTTGTCTTTTTACCGCTGTCTATGGAGCCAGTCTGCTTACCAATACTGTCGCTGTCATCCTCGGATACCTTGCTGACAGGGTCCACCCAAAACACCGGTGTATTCTTAAAACCCGCACCTGTGTTGTAATACACATTAAACCCTTTGCTGTCGGGGTCTCCAATAACACGATCCACCAACCCATCGCCGTTCATGTCCATAAAAAAACGTTCGTTGTCCGAGAGTCCCGAATACTCGCCAACGTAGGGATCGCGCCAGGAAACCCCCGGAGATTCCCATCTGCCCCCTTTATTAAAATAGATTTCAAAATTTTTCTGCCTTGTTGGATCGGGGCAATCAGCGCACGAATATTCCCTGACACGATCGGGAAGACTGTCGCCGTTGATGTCCATGAGATACGCGTACTGTCGTTCTACGCCATCACTTGTGTTATACGAATTAATTTTGCCACGACAATCACTTGCCCCTGTTGTACAGGCGCTCCAGAGAGGATCTGCCCATTCTGATGTGTGTGCATCATAAACAAAGTCACTGCCATTATTGTAATAAACAAAGAGGCTGGTGTCCGTCTCGTAGGCAACCACCTTATCTAAAAGACCATCACCATTCATGTCGGCAAACTGTGTGTCGTAATCAATAAAACCATTGTTGTACAAGGCACCACCGCGAGGTCTGGTCGTCGATGCCTGATAGGCGTAGGGGGTGCTACTCCACTCTAGGCCGCTCTGACCGTAATATGTAAACTCTGTTGGGGGCATTTGATTTTCGTCCACCGTACCGTATTGGGTCAGGGACTTTAGAAAATGAAACCCGTTGAAACCGGAGACTGTGTAGTTAAACAAAATCTTTTGCAGTCTGGTCTCGTTTTTTTTGATGATGATATTGTCCAAGCGGGCCGTGATCTTTGCGGGCGATAAAAAACCGTCCCTGGAAACGGGGTAGTAATTAAATGTCTCGGCTGACCTGTTAAACTCAACAACGATATCCTGATACTTGACCGTCTGTATCCGCTTATCAGCCCCATAAGTCACAGCAAGTCTGTTGTTGCTCGCATCTACAACACTCTCGAGATACCATTTTGCTACCCTCTTGCTCGCACAGGTGGTTGTTCCCCCCGTGGTACAACGTGATGTTTCTTCCCTGCCCGCGGCCGTGCTACCCAAATAATAACGCGTGCCGCTCTTGTCGATGATGATCCAACCCTTGTCTTTGATGACACCAGTGTCCGTTACTGTTCTCAAATGCAGATAAATATTAAAGGCAGATTCTATTTTGGCCTGATATTCGTCTACTCTGATATTGGGAGTGGGTTCAATCCCATAACTTGACAGGGCGCTGTCACTTAAGTTGCTTGATATAAGCCGCAGGCTCTCCGATACGCTGCCCAATTTAATCTGAAAACTATGCCCTTCAGTGTAATCAATAATTCCTGACTTGGGGGTCCTTTCAATATACCCGACATCCAGTTCCCAGCCATACCCTACCCACGAGTTAGGATCCTTTCGATAGCTGTTGTAGTGCAGATTGATCTGCGGCTCTATTGCCCCGCGAGCTGGGGGCACAGGGAGGCTAACGCTGTAGGTCGCAGCCCCTGTAAATTCGTCGGCCTGAACGGTCTGACCTCCGCCGCTACTAGAACTGCCGCCGACCCCTGCCAGGGCATAAGGGATCGTCTCCTCGGTTGAACCCGCAGGAACGGCATACGCGAGATCAGCGCATATCACCGACATCACAAAGATGTTTAATAAGAAACCGACTGTTTTGTTAAAATGTTTTTTTATCATAAACCACCTGCAAAGAATCTTGGTTGACTCTCCTCATTGTTTTATTCAGATACATTTAAATGAATCACCAACGCGTCCGATCTGACCTCTAAACGATCAGGTTGACCGTCCCCATTAAGGTCGGGCCAGATCACATCCATCGTCTGCTTGTTTTCCACCGCGGCCTCCGCCCCGGCGCTGATACCCACTACAGGGGCTATATCCAGATATTCTGCAGTATCGCAGGTGACCTCGGTGCTGTCATCACTGGTCCTTGCCACCAAAGTGCCGTCATCATGCATCCTTGCCATGTAGAGCCTGCTTTGTTGGGCGTAATTTGCCACAGAGACAAGGGCACAAGGAGATTGTGATAAATAGACAATTTCGGTGCTGACCGTATCTGCGGGGTCCTGTGTTCCCTGAAACCTTGCATTGTTCAGATAAGAGCCGTCCGATTGGAGTTTGTAGCTGTAATTTTCCCCGTTATTGTTTGCAAGGTACCATGTGGGCAGGTGAGAAACTGCGTCTCGTGCGGAAAAAAAACCTACAGAGACGTCCAATACATTTGCGGTGGGATCCACCGCAAAGGGAGACTCCCTGTGCTCAAATTTAAAATCAGGCATGCCTTTATAAAACAAGTTGATTCCATAACCGCCGATTAAAACGTCCTCAATTCCATCTTGGTCTGCATCCCCCACAATCAGGGTTGTGGCCCCGTTAATGGTATTACACAATCCAACATCTGCAGGATTTATCTCATCAAACGAGTTTAGCCATTCATCACCCGGATCAACATCATTGTATTTAAAAACTCTTATCCCCGTACACTCTCCAACCCCGTCATCCATGAGCAGGACCAGATTGGACCCATACCACGCCGCCGTACTGATTTGATCTGTCAAGTATATATGATCGCCCGCGCCAGCCCTCGCAAGGTACTCACCATTATTCTGTATGAGGGTGCCTCTTGATGTTGGCCTTACATCAGTGCCTCTTGGTTCCGTCATAATAAAAAAATCATCCAACCCGTCGCTGTTATAATCGCCACCCACTATTTTTGTTGGCCTGCCCTCATAGCTGAACCTGATACGTTCTGCGGCATCAATATAACGGATATCCCCGTCGGATGATGCGGGATCAGACTCAT
The DNA here is from genome assembly GCA_015228875.1 of Deltaproteobacteria bacterium. Taxonomy (GTDB): domain Bacteria; phylum UBA10199; class UBA10199; order UBA10199; family JADGCS01; genus JADGCS01. The sequence goes on from JADGCS010000090.1 coordinate 9,638, forward strand.
AAAAATAATCAGGACCATCAGGACCATAAAAATAAAAATCTGTCCTGCCATCATTGTTAAGGTTAATGGGTACTACGCCCGTAAGGGGGGTAGTGATATTGATTCCAATGTTCGCCGCAGTGATTTCTTGAAACTTAACACAAGGGGTCCCTTGGTTATTAAGGCATGGACCGCTTGCCTCCGGCGTGGTTGTATCAGAATCGGAGCTGTCATTTGCATCCTCAGCAGGATTGCGACGAGATGGTCTGGCCATCCTCCCATCAGGCTTTGTCTCCTCTGATTCGCGATCAAAGCAACCCGGCAAAAGTACCACACCTGCTACTACAATTAAAGGCCACATATAATCTCCTTTTTTTATCCCTTACTGATCACAACGCGGAAAGTGTTGGTCATAATAATCCAGCATGGGGCAACGATCTTCCGCATCGTTATATCCGTCGCCATCAGAATCAATAAGGAGGGGGCTCGTCTCGCCAAGATACCCATCCCAGATGCCGTTGTGGTTTACATCCTCCTCACCATCGGTAAGGCCATCACCATCGCTGTCGCTACCGAGTGCACTGACCACCTGAATACCACTCAACATCAATCCCGAATGCCATTCGTTAAGGTCCAACACACCATCGCCGTCCGTGTCGTTGTTGTAGGCACACGTCTCGCCAAGGTCCCTCTCAAAAACACCGTTACGGTTTTTGTCTTCTAGACCATCGGCAAGGCCATCGCCATCGCTGTCTGGGTTTTGCGGGTCTGTACCGCGTGACGCAAATGAACCATCACCCGTTTCAAAGATATCAAGGATACCATCAAGATCGGTGTCTCTGCCCACATAGACGTTTTGTGCAAACTCTGATGTGTTGCCCTCCGCATCAAAAGAGAGTGATGTGATAATATCGCCAAAAGCAAGATCGGCATCCTCTAACTCTACCGTGCTGTCTACCACTGCCACATCATCGATGTAATCCTCTGCTCCACCGTTTGAAATACCACGATCTGCAACATCACCGGTCGCCTTGTAAAATTCCAGGCGATCACCGCCAAGGCTAATCCCCCAGACCCAGTACCTGTCCATGCCATCGGGAGCGGGAACAAGGGGAAATACTTGAGTGTGATCCACAAAATTGAGGAGGTTATTTGCCCCAGTGTCCTCGTCTTCAAAGTCATTCAAGGTGAGACCATCCACGCCCAAATCAAGATCGGCATTGTTGGTCCCGTTACCTGTAATAACATTGTGGGTAATGGTATTGAGGGAATTAAGTTCATCCTCCTCAACAGCAACGCCCGCGTAACAGTTATACCGAATGGTGTTTTTATCGTTGTTAAATAAATCGCCACCAACCGTGGCATTTGCGGACTCGCTGGCAATAAATATCCCCGCACCACCCTGTGTCTTTATGTCGTAGGTATCGTCCGCTGGTGCCCCCTTGATAAGGGGCTTAGAAAAGACCTTCTTGGATTTTGTCTTTTTGTCCGAATTGGAAGCTCCCTTTGCCGGTTTGTTAAAACTGAGTCCCCCATTGGATTTTCCCTTGGATGTGACCTTGCCGTTTGACTTTAAACCCACGCTACCCGAAGATGCAGGCGCAATAAAGACGGGCCGGTTGGCGTCTGACTCAAGAAGCCCCTCTATCCAGTCGTCAGGTTCCTCAATATTATGGCACGTCCCGTTGTGCTCGATGACGTTTTTTCGAATCTGCGTGTCTTTGGCCTCAATAAAAATCCCGTGCAGTGTGTTATGGCTGATGGTGTTCTGTCTGATCTCGTTAAGTGTTGCGTCCATCGCGGGATAATCCGCGCTAAAGATGTCAGATACAACCACACCGTAGAGGTTTGGCTCTTTTGTCTTGTTCTTTAAGACACCAAACTTGTTTTGCTTGACAAGATTGCCCCTACCAAACAAGCAGACACCGGCACCAAGTGCGTTATTGACAAAGGTAATCCCCTGAATGGTGTTGTTATCGGAGTAAACATGCAAGGCGCAGGTGTCACCCGGAACATCAGAACCGGCAAAGATAAGAGAAGCATCGAGAATGGTCTCCTTAACAAAGCTCCCCTTTAACGTGATGGTCCCCACACAGTCATGGGGAATCACGAGCGGCTCCTCTAGCATAACCCGCCCTACGGTGGATTCGAGTTTAATGATGTCATCACCCTCGTCGTCGCAGGCAATCCTTAAGACGGTGCGCAGGGTCCCAGACCTGTGACTGTCCGATGAGATGCGAATGAGTCTTTCGGTCACGTCGCTCGAATCCGCGTGGACGTTGGAAACCAGAAGCAAAAGGACAATGTGCAAATATATATTTTTGGAGTTCATTGATCTGTCTCCTCTTGATTTGTGGCCATGATCCCTTCAAACCGAACAAACCGGTTGAATTTCTCAAACGCAGTCTCGCTCTCGATGGGATCGTCTGAACTGTGGACACTCCTGCCTTTAGCCCCCGTAACGTTCCCGTGGACATCTCTAACAAATTCACCATCAACAAGGATCCGGTGGGGTTCAATACCGCACTCCTTGATCAAGTAGGACTGAACCACCACAGCCCTGCTGAGGGCCAGAATCGCATTCTCCTGATGGCTCATATCTTCCTCTTCGTCGTCCGCATAACCATGGACAAGAACTGCAAGGGCGGGATTCTCCAAAAGGTGTTCTGCCAAGGCATCAAGCACCCTGTTTCTACGCTTGAGCCCCGATGTTCCGGACAAATAGACAAGTTCACGCGACAGTGTTGTGTTATGATCTTGAAAAACAACTCTGGATTCAATGTAGCTTGTGTGGATGTCTTCTGCGGGTTTTGTTGACGCAGGACTGGTGCCAGAAAGAAGGGGCAAATCTTCTGCGGGTCTTGCTGACGCAGGGTTAGTGCTAGAAAGAAGGGACAAATCTTGGTTTCTCTGTACAGTCTCTATCGTTCCCTCTGATATCCTAGACTCGCCTTGGTCCGAACCGCTCCCAAACAAATCGGGAATTTTTATTTTCACCCCTCCAATAAATTCTATGCTGACGTCGCTGTAACCAAGTCCACTACCAAGGTTTTCCTCAAATCTTCCTCCCACACCACCAAACAAGGCAAATTTGCTATCCGGATGTAATCGTGGCCGTCTATTTTGTTGGGAATGTTTATTTCGTAGGTATCCGTCACGGTCACTGGTATTGCTGGTTCTGCTGGTTCTCCTTGTTCCGCTTGTTCTGCTTTTTTCTTTGAACATAGTTTCACCCCAAAGTACACATCTTCCCTCACAAGAACCCCGTCATCAATATGCTCGGAATCCTCACAAGCATCGTACTTTCTAACAAGCTCCAGACATTGCTTCTCTTCATTAAAGAAATACTTCGTCGTTGTATACGCCTCATCCGTCATGGGACTTTGTTCGGCACTCTCGGCTGGTGTTGATGTCACATCAGACATATTGTCCTCCCTTGTTGGTTGTCTTTATCTTGCACGCCCCTTAACCTTAACCGTCTTGTTCCCGCACCCATCCATCTTTAACTCAAGACGGCCCTCGTAATTGCCGGGCCAGGGGTGTTGAAACAAAACGGGGACGCGCAGTGTTTTGTCTTTTGGCAGTACAAATCCCGTCGTGCCGGCTGTAATACCCTGCACTGTTGATTTGATCGTAAAAGCAAGCGGCGCACCCAGTGCAGCATCATCGGCATTGGCATATTGATTTGAGATGGTCAGGTACTCTACCCGAACATTTTGATCATCTGCATCAACAGTACCAAAATTAATAAACTCCGGATACACGCGACAGTTGGGGATATCAGCGCCGGTGCCCCTTACCGCAACGGTGGCGGTCTCCGGGCCATCACCTGTCTGCACAAAGATACTCGCCTCTATGAGGCCGCGTTTTTTGGGAAGAAACGAGACCGGCACATACACCTTGTTGTCTGGTGGCAGGTGTGTGACAAGCGTAGGGTACGCACCAATACGAAACTCGGTGCGATCCGCAGTGATCGCCTTGATGCGCGCCGGTTGCACACCCACATTTTCGAGTTCGATATACTGATGTTGATTGGCGTAAGTGCCAAGGTGATTTGCAAAACCAAAATCGATCTCGGTGGTCCTGACAAGTATTTGGGGCAAAAGCGGCAGGAGCGGGTCTCTGTCGATAAGCATCTCTTCGTAATCAGCAAAGCCATCAAGATCAGTATCGCGATTGTTGGGGTCAAGGCCCAGCGCGTATTCTGTGCTGTCGTCGATGCCGTCTCCATCAGCGTCTGTGGGGGCAGTTGCAGGGACCACAACGCTGAGCCCACATTGTGTGGCCCAGCTTGTGACAGAACTCCCAAAGAGGGCCCTGATGCGCACGCAGTAATCCGTATCCTCTACAAGGGCCACCACGCCGTTTCTGTAGGGGATGTTAATAATGCCGCCGACAGATGGGCTTAAACTGCCACTGTACAACTGCCATGACCTGAACGGATTTGCGTCATCGATCTTAACCTGCACTTCATAGGCGCTTAAGTTGGGGTCTTTAATGCCTGCGGTCTGTACACTCAAACCATGATGAATAGGGCCCTCAAAGGGCATTGAGGTCACTCCAGTTATTGCAACATCATCAAAGGCCAGGGCCTCGCCCCAAAAAAACCCCGGCAAAATGCCAAGAGCGATCACAATGGCCAAGATTTTTTTTGCAGTGTTTATCTGCATTGATAAAGAGTTCATTGTTGTCCTCATCATATGACAAAGTTTTTTTTCAATTAATCTTGGGTCTCCACACATGTTACCGGTTGATCAAGTGGCAACGATTGACTGCGCGTCAGGACCAGCTGTTCATCATCGTAAGAAAAGTAACCAGGATTGAACGGCATCATGACCAGACTCCCGCTGCTCACCCTCACCATAAAGGTTATAGGGTCATCAATGTAATCATCAGGCTCAGCCAGAAAAGCCAGTTCCCATGTCATGGTATTTTCGACATCTTTCAGCTGATATTTTCTCTGCACTATCACTTGATTATTGGCGTTCAAAAATTTTGCAGTACCATCACTGTAAAATTCGATGGACTGGAGATTTATAAATTCTTCATCAGTCAGAATCCCATACAACGCAAATTTATCAGTTGAAAAATTATCCTTATAGTATTGAGCAATGGTCCAGCGGGCCACAAGACGCTCAGCGGGACACCCTGGCTCTGGGTGAATTTCACAAACCCCATCTTCATATCTTGCTGCGTCACTCATGGATTTGCCAGAGTTTGGCTCATGTACAAGGTAAAATTTTCTTCCCTTTTTCGATATCAGCGTCATGTTGTTTGCCGCAAATTCCACACCAAAGACAACATCCTCACCCTCTTTGTATCCAAACAGATCATCATCAAACTTGAGCCTTAATTTACCATCTTCTTCAATCGCAAAGTCCCCATGTTTTTCTCCTTCGAAGTATTCATAATGAGTAAAATAGTCTGGATCATTTTTTTCTTTATCAGGATCTTTGATAACTCTTATTCTGAATATGAATTCTGGAATATTAGAAATATTAACTTCGTCATACGCATCGTAATCAAAGTAAAAAGCAGAGATGCTGACACCCTCTTGAATAACAGGATTAACAACGTGCCATTCCCCCAAAATCTCTTCAAAGACACAGCTCTTGTCTTGTGCCCATTCATACCCATCAAGGACCGTATCATCACAAACGCCATCAAACCAGTAGGGATTGTTGGTCCCAAACAGATAATAACGGTCCTCTCCCTCGTCTCTGATCAAATGGAGTTCGTAACCTTTTTCGTTCTTTAGAACCAGAGAGTCTGTGTTAAGCTCATATTCGATATTTTCTTCGTCTGTGGACTCTTCGGATTTAAACTGCTCTGTCACATTAACATTATCGTTCGTGTAGCTGATATATTTTATCGTCATGGTGTTTTCATCCTTGATGCTATAGACACCGTGTGCAACAAAACCACTTGAATACCCTTCGTAAAGTTCGCCAGCAGATAGTTTGTGCCTGCCATAAAACCCAAAGAGCATTTTCTGTCCCACACTTTTAACGCCACCTGATGTGTCTTTTTTGATGACCCATGCGCCATAAAGCCTTTCTTTTATTTCGCAGATGGCCGTTGGTTCCGTGCCGCCTGGAGCAGACTCAGACGCGCTGGCACCCGGACCATCTGTGCCAGGAGAACCGCCACACCCAAGATTGATGATCAAAACACACAATAACAGGGTATAATTGACTAACCACTTTGACATAATCACTCCTTATAAGAAGTTCGTTGTTTAAAAAAAATTACTCCCACTTGTGTCATCACAAACCCATATGTATGCGTTTTCCACACATCATCTTATAAGCAACGCCCATGCCAAGTTCTGAAATTTTATTCTTTTTAAAAAACGTCATGTTAAAATTTGAAAGGCAACTTTTTATCGTAGACAGTCCAGAATTTTAGACAGCGGGTGCTTGTTGAGTCCAGTATTCTGGTACAAATCGAGTGCCGGGCATGCAGGGATTTGGGGCAATAACATCAACACAACAGCATCCCCCCAAAAATCAAAGCAGATGAATCCGCGCTAAATTGGCGAAAGTTGGGACTCACTACATAGTGTCTGTAGGGAAAGCGCCAAAAAGCGGCAAAGTTTTCATTCCTGCGAAGGCTGGAATCCAGTCATTTCAATGCGTTCTGGATTCCCGCCTTCGCGGGAATGACAGAAACAGGGTATTTCCCGACAGGCACTACATAATCCGCATGAAGCAGAGTGCATTGCGATCAAACATGAAAGATTTTATGCTTGGCGCTATGCGCCGGATCCTACGCGGGGTGCATAGAAAAACCTTCTAAGGTTCTAGAAGCGACAGCTGAAGAGCACATGGCGACAGGAGATACGGGACAGGTCAGTCATCCCCATGGCAAATTTATATTCCACCGCCATCGACGTATCTCTCTGACCTTGCGGTTGCCTGTGTGATAAAGCTCCCCGGCGGGACACTTTTTGTCAGCCAGACGTTGCCGCCGATCACGCTACCCTCGCCCAGTGTGATTCTGCCCAAAATGGTTGCGTCTGAATAGATAATCACACGATCTTCCACCACCGGATGACGATCCACACCCTTGACGGGGTTACCGTGTTCATCAAGGGGAAAACTCTTGGCACCCAGCGTGACCCCCTGATAAATCGTGACATGTTTGCCAATGCGGCAGGTCTCGCCGATCACAACCCCCGTCCCGTGGTCGATAAAAAAACTCTCACCAATCGTGGCACCCGGATGGATATCGATGCCTGTCTCGGCATGTGCCCGCTCTGTCATCATGCGGGGGATTAAAGGGACCCCCAGGGCGTAGAGTTCGTGTGCAAGGCGGTATGAGAGAATCGCGTGAAACCCCGGGTAACATGAGATGATCTCATCGATGTTGATCGCCGCGGGATCCCCGTTATACGCGGCCTGGATGTCGGTCTGCAAAAGTGTGTGAACCTTGGGCAACTGCTCGATAAAAGCAATGGCCTTGCACTCTGCCTCTTTTTTGCACTCTACAATCCCCTTCTGTGCACTGCAGACAGCGCACAGGCCCCGGACCACCTGCTCTTCGATCTCTGCACAAAGATCGTCTAAAAATTCCTGTTCTGTTTTTCTTTGCCTCACCCCTATAAATTCATCGCTGTAAAAATGACGGGGGTAAAACATTTTTTTGATGATGTCGACAATCTGCACAACCTCTTCGGGCGAGGGCAAATGTCTCTTGGTTTTGCAGGCACCCGCCGCTGTTGATTTATTGACTTCTACGTCAAGAGACGACAATGCGTGCGCCACGGCGCACAGACGGTCACCTCTTTCTTTGTGATTACAATGACTGGTCATATCCCCCCCAACCCGCATAAAGCGGAGTGCATTGCGATCAAACATGAAGAGTTTCATGTTTGGCGCTATGCGCCAGACACTACGCGGGCAGGCGACTCGAAAATTTTGTTGCCGAAACGCGTAGAAAAAACCTACCTAGGTTCTATCCTGGCTGTCAAGACCGGACACCTTAAAGATCAGGCATCAGGATTAAACAGCCATGTGCTGAGATACCTCTCCCCGCTGTCACAGATGACCGTGGCAATGAGCTTGCCCTTGTTTTCGGGGCGCTCCGCAACCTTAAGAGCCGCCCACACATTGGCGCCAGAGGAAATACCACACAATATGCCTTCTTCTTTTGCAAGTCTGCGCGCAACATCACCAGCATCTTCATGCTTGACCTTGATGATTTCATCTACAAGACCCATGTTTAAAACAGCCGGCACGAAACCGGCTCCTATCCCCTGAATCTTGTGGGGCGCAGGTTTGCCGCCGCTGAGCACAGGGCTGTCATGCGGCTCAACCGCAATGGCCTTGAATGCCGGTTTTTTTTCTTTGATGTATTCTGCCACACCGGTAATTGTTCCCCCTGTCCCCACACCCGAAACAAAGATGTCTATTTTTCCCTCTGTGTCCTCCCAAAGTTCTACTGCGGTTGTCTGGCGATGGATTTCGGGATTAGCCGGGTTTTCAAACTGCTGCAGGATATAATAATTTGGGTTCTGCTCTCTGAGTTCGAGAGACTTGCTGATCGCACCCTTCATACCCAAAGCCCCCGGTGTGAGAACAAGCTCGGCACCCAGCGCCTTGAGGAGATGCCTTCTCTCAAGGCTCATGGTATCGGGCATGACGAGAGTGATCTTGTATCCCCTGGCCGCGGCCACAAGGGCAAGACCAATCCCCGTGTTGCCGCTGGTGGGTTCGAGAAGGACTGTCTTTGATGTGATGAGCCCCTTTTCTTCGGCCCTTTGAATCATGTTAAGGGCAATCCTGTCCTTGATACTCGAACAGGGATTAAATGACTCAAGTTTGAGAACAACCCTACCGGGTAATCCTTTCCCCAATTTATTCAACTCAACAAGCGGGGTCTTTCCAATAAGTTTTGTAATGTCCTTGGCAATCTTCATGGGGTGCCTCCTTTGTGCCTTGAGTACGTTGATCCGGGATGCAAGTTACTCTATCATCATATAAACGCCATTGAACCACACTAAGCGACAGGAGCAACGGGATTTAATTGGGTTCGGAGAGTCAAAGTTGCGCAACGAGCAGGTGAAGCACGGGAAGTCGCGTAGAACCCAATTAAATCCCGTTGTTCCTGTCGCCTTGTACTCCTCAACCGCCGCTTCTAGAATCATGCTATCATCTTGTGAAAACCTATCGTTTCATTGGGGGATTTATTTAGGACCAACAGACCACAAAGTCAAACAGTCATCTGCAAGAAGTCGTTCTGTCAAAAAAATGTCTATGCAGAATTTATGTTTAATGAAAATACCTGATCTTGTCATACAGGCTTGAGCGGCTGATCCCAAGAGCCTTTGCCAGATCGATCTTGTCGCCAACATTTAACCGCATGACCCTGTCTATATATTTTCTCTCTGCCTGTTGGATAAATTTTTTTAACGGAATAATCTGTTCCCTTGTCATCGGCACAGTTTCAAGATTGCGAATTTCTTCGGGCAGTGTTGTCTCACCTGCCTTGCGCAGCCACTCCGGAAGGTCGTCTGTGTCTATTGTTTTTTCGGGGGAAAGAATCATCAGCCCCTGAACAAGGTTTTCAAGCTCTCTCACATTACCGGGCCAGGAATAACGCATCATTTGTTCCAAGGCACCATCAGAAAATTTCTTTTCATCACCTTGTTTGCAATATTTTGCGATAAAATGACGAACCAACAGAGGGATGTCCTCCAAACGTTCCCTAAGCGACGGTATCTTTAACGAAAACACCCGGAGCCTGTAAAAAAGACCTGCCAGGAACTCGCCCTTGGATATTAAATCTTCCAGATCAACCGTTGCGCCGGCCATCACCCTAAAACGCCTTCTCACAGGTTCTATCCCACCCACACGATAAAAACCGCGTCCCTCAACGACGCCCAATATCTTTGCCTGCAGGGGCAGGCTGAGAGAATTAATTTCATCCAAAAAAATATCCCCGCCATCGGCCA
>JADGCS010000091.1 GCA_015228875.1 Deltaproteobacteria bacterium
CCCGATCTCGATTAAAGGTTCTCCGGCGTATTCATGTTTAACAGCTGCGATAATTTTTTTTTGATAATTAGGATCTATGAGAAAATTCTGTCCGAGACTTTTTTTAGCTGCGTGTTTCATGAACCATTGACTCACCAGGGCGCGTCATTGTTTTTTTTTGCAAGCGAGTTTTCTTGCCTGTATTTTTTTTGTTGCCTCGGTACCAAGAGTAAACAACTGATCATCAAGTTGTCTGACATGGGCCACATGCGCAATCATCGCGCCGTTGTCTGTGCAGTAGTCCGGTCTCGCGATGCAGCACTTTACATTGAACCTGTCTGCAATTTCGAGACTGCGGGTTCTTAACAACGAATTCATTGCAACACCACCGCTGACAGCAAACGATTTAAAACGATGCCGCGTAAAAAAAAAGGCGGCCTTGTCCATCAGCGCATCCACGATCCCTTTTTGTATGCTGGCGCAGAGATTGTTGAGCGTTTGCTCTGACAAGTCACCAAACACCCTGATGTGATGATAAGCCGCTGTTTTGAGCCCGCTGAAACTCAGATACTCACGCCCCATCTTGACACGGGCCACAGTAAAGGGAAAGGCGTTTTGATCTCCCCGCCCCGCCCTTTGATCGATGACAGGCCCTCCCGGATAGCCCAGACAAAGCATCTTGGCGCATTTATCAAAGGCCTCGCCCGCAGCATCATCCACCGTCTGACCCAGTAATGTCACGTGTTCGAAGGATGCAATGCGGTAAAACGCCGTGTGTCCTCCCGACACCACAAGCCCCAGGCAGGGAAACAAAGGAGGCTCAGTAATAAAGGGACTGAAAAGATGCCCCTCCAGATGATTGACACCGTGCAAAGGGACACCCAACTGATACGCAAGCGCCCGCGCAAATCCTGTTCCAACCAGCAAACAACCCACAAGCCCCGGTGTGTTGGTGACAGCAACCCGGGTAATCTGTTGTATATTAATCCCCGCAGACTCAAGCGCCTGCGCGAAAACAAACGCGATGTTTTCCATGTGGGAACGACTCGCAAGTTCGGGAACAATACCGCCAAAACCCTGATGGATTTTTATTTGTGACGAAACAATATTGGACAATACACAACCTGTGCGTTCTTCTAACACTGCGACAGAGGTATCGTCACACGAGGTGTCTACTCCAATAATAAAACCTGTCTGTGTGTCCATGGATACTGATGTCTCCGTGGTTAAGGGGTTTGTTCCTGTGATGTGACGTGCCACGGGGCCACCCACTTAAGCAGAATAAGACCGGGGATGGCACAGGCCGTACAGAAGAGAAAAAAACGGGTATACCCCAGACCGGAAACCTCTCCAAAAATCTGATAATAAATGCCGTCAGTCACACTGATCCCCTCTATAATAAAACCGGTCACCGCATTTGCAAGTGAACGGGGAACTGCGATCAGGCTCGATAAAAGCGCAAACTGTGTGGCCGTAAAATTTTTATTGGTGGTCCTTGCCATAAACGCAACAAAGGCCGCCGTCCCAAGACCAACCCCCAGATATTCACTGCCAATCACCACAGCAAGAAGGGAAAGACTTTTGCCCACCTCGGAAAGAGCCGCAAAACCAAGGATGGGAAGCATCTGCGCCACACCAAAGACCCACAGACATTTGTTTATCCCGATCTTGTAAATCATCGCCCCGCCCATCAGCCCGCCTATAAACATCGCCCAGAAATTAATCAGTTTGACCATGGTCCCGATCTCGGTCTTTGAAAACCCCAGATCCAGATAAAACGGTGTTGAGAGGGCAGTCGCCATGTTATCGCCCATCTTGTATAACAGCAGAAAGGCCAGAATCAGCAGGGCCTGTTTAAGCCCGTCCCTGTGAATAAATTCGTAAAAGGGCTTGACCACCGCATCATACAGGGTCTTGGGCGGCACGATATTTGTTTTTACCTCTCTGATCATCAGGGTCTTGACCACTCCAATCAGCATAAACAGCGCGATCACAAAATGCACAAGGGGCCATGAGAGATAATCGGCGAGCACAAGGCCCAGTCCGCCTGGAATAAAAACAGCCGCCCGATAACCGTTGACGTACATGGCGTTGCCGAGACCGAGTTCTTCGTCGGGCAGAAGTTCCCGCCTGTAGGCATCGAGGACAATATCCTGTGTGGCCGAAAAAAACGCGAGTGCCACTGCCGTGTAGGCAATCAACAGAATATTTTTCTGTGGTTCGTACAACGCAAAAGAAATCATGGTGATCATGATCACAATCTGGGAGACAATCATCCAGCCCCTGCGCCTTCCCAGAAACGGCGGGACAAACCTGTCCAAAAAAGGAGACCAGAGAAATTTCCAGGTATAGGGCATCCCCACCAGCGCAAAAAGCCCGATGGTTTTAAGATCAACCCCCTCGGATCGCAGCCACGCGGGTATTAAATGCAGACTGTAAAACAGCGGCATACCCGCAGAAAGACCGTTAAAGAGGCAGATGAGCATGTTGCGACTAAAGAAAATACTGACAAGTTTTTTTGAGTGGCGTGGGTGATTCATTGCCCCCCCTCATTCCTGACTGATCTTTTCGAGTTTTTTGTTCATCCTGTCGATAAGTTCGGCAAAGCCGCTTTTGGTGATGATGCGGTCAAACTGAAATTTATAGTTGGACAGCAGGGAGGCATCATCAACAATGACGTCAAAGATACGCCAGCCGTAGGGGGTGAGGAGGAGTTTGTAGGTGATATCGAGGGTCATTTTTTCTTTGGGGACATTCATCTTCGAAGAGACCGTGGCCTTCTTTTTTTCGGCATCGTCGTAGGTCTCTTTGTTATAAGTAATGTTGTAATATTTCTGGTTCCCCTTAAGCTGTTCCTTTGAAAAAATGGCCTTGGTCTCCAGGAGGGTCGTCATTAATTCGACAAACTGGTTTTGTTGCTCCAGAGTGATGTCGTGCCAGTGTTTGCCGAGCGAGAGACGGCAAAGCTCCCTGATATCAAATGTACCGCGGATGATCTGTTTTTTAAGACTGGTGTTCTCGTTCACCTGATCGGGGGTCAGGTCCTTGCCCAGATGATACCCCTCTATTTTTTTGTCGAGATCTTTAATGGCCTGCATGGGTGCCACGATATCTTTTGGATTGACCGGTGTGAGTTGAACCTCACCCTCATCTTTCTTGTTGACCTGCAAGTCTGCGGGCGGCTTGGTCTCTGTCGGAGCGCCCTGTGGATTAACCGGCTCGACAGCTTCGGCCTGATTGACGATCTCTGGAATGCCTTCATCTGCCGAACCCGCAGGCGTTGAACAGGAAGACATAAAAACAAGCAACACCGATAATAATAGTTTCGTATTCATGATTATTTTCCCATGTTTTTATACATATCGACAACCGACTCCGGTTTGATAAACATCCCCATCTTTGATCTGAGGGTGGCAACAGCAACGTTGTACTGAAACATGTTTTCGAACACCGCGGCCTGAATGAGCAGATACGACTGCAAGGCATCGAGATAATCCTTTTTTTCTCCAACACCAATATCAAGATTGCTCTTGGTTAAAAAAACAATCTGCCTCGCCGCACGCTGCTCTTTGTCGGCGCGCAGCAGAAGATCCCTCCTCTGGACGTATTCGAGATACGCGTCTTTAAGGTCAATCTCGAGCAGTCTGAAATTTGAGCGTTTCTCCGCAATGGTCTTAAAATAAAGGGCTTCCTGTTCTTTGACATTGGCTCTGAGCTTTCTAAAATCGAGTTCGCCGTTGAGTTCGAGACCCACACCCGCTTTGGTGTAATTAAACGGGTTATTAAAGGTATTGTCGTTTTCATCTCCCTGAATCCCGGGGCTCACGCCGTATTCAAAAAAACCACCCGCAATCAGTTTGGGAAAGTATTCCTTTTTTTTAAGCACGAGCTTTTTTTCTTCTGCAGCCACCTTGTGTGCCAGCAGTTTAAACTCGGGTCTTCGGTCTTTGGAGATGCCAAGAAATTCCTCGAAGGACCGGTGTGTAAAACTCTCGCGTACGAGGTATGTGTCCTTGAGTAACAGACGCACATCGTCTTCGGCCCCTATGCGAAACTTGAGCATGGCAAGGGCGATGGTCTCCTTTTTGTGGGCCTCGTCCATCTTTTTTTCAATCTGGTACAAAATCGCCTTGAGTTTCAAGATTTCGAGTTGGTCGACTGTTTCCTCTTTTTCCAATTCGGCAATCTTGTTACTCACGGCCTCCAGCCCTTTGGTTGCAAGCTGTGTAAGCTCTCTCGCCAGCAGGATCCCGTTATACAACTTGTAAATATCGAGGATGATTTCGTCGGCCTTGCGCACCTTTTGCAGTTTTGATGCGTCAATGCCGATGTCGGCAAGTTCCTGATTAACCGTGATGCGACCAAATGTGGTGAGGGGAATACCCACTTCTATCTTGATGGAGTTAAGGATAGAAAGATCCCCGCTAAAAAAAGCGGCAGAGGGGTTGTCCAGATCTTTGGGGACCGGTGCAAACCTGTACTTGTAGTTCACAACAGGTACGTATCTTTTTGTGGCCTCAATTTTTTTTGCAATGGACGCGTACACATCGTAATGAGCCATCTTGATCTCTTCGTTGTTTCTTATGGCTCTGGCGATGCACTCCTCCAGATTCAACCTGAGTTCCCTGCCGTTATCCAGCGCGGAGACGCCTGACGTCCACAAAATAAAGACCAGAAAATAGAGAAATACAATTGACTGTCGACTTGATAATTTCATGTTGACCGCCCCATCGGCGATTCAAGTTACTAACTTGACTTTTTACGCGGCTAAGTTCTTCTGTTTTGCATGGGATGCACCCGCGCTCAATTGACTGTGAAATTCCCATACACTAAAGCATCCTTACAGGATATACTGGCTCAGGTCCTGATCCTTGATGATGTCTTCGAGACAGTGGCGAACGTATTTGCCATCAACCTCAAAATCACAGGGGTCGCGCTCGGAGGCATCAAACGAAAGCTCATCCATGACTCGTTCCATGATGGTGTGCAGCCTTCTGGCACCGATGTTTTCCATCTGGTCGTTGGCAAGGGCTGCAACCTCCGCAATTTCATCCAGGGCATCGTCTGTAAATTTGAGTTCGATGTTCTCTGTTTTCATCATGCTCTGATACTGTTTGACCAGAGAGTTCTGCGGCTCAGTGAGGATGCGCCGAAACTCTTCCTTCTTGAGGGCCTTTAATTCGACACGGATGGGAAATCTGCCCTGCAATTCGGGTATGAGATCACTTGGTTTGGAGATATGAAAGGCCCCCGATGCAATAAACAGGATGTGATTGGTTCTGATAAACCCGTACTTTGTGGAGATGGTGGAGCCTTCGACAATGGGCAGAATATCCCGCTGGACCCCCTCCCTGCTGACATCGGGCCCGCCGCGTCCGCGTTCGCCGCTTGATGCAATTTTATCAATCTCGTCAATAAAAATAATCCCGCTGTTCTCCACAAGGTGCATTGCTTTTTTTGTGACAGCCTCCATGTCGATCAACTTAAGGGTTTCTTCGCCTATCAGCAGATCGAGCGCCTCAGGCACCCTGACCTTTTTTCTTTTTTGGGTTGGTGAAAACATGTTTCCCATCATGTCCCGTATATTGTTGGAGATGTCATCGAGACTCCCTCCGGAAGAGACTATCTCGATCATCGGCATGCCCCCGCCAAAACCCGGAGACGATCTGCCGAGGTCAAGTTCGACCTTGCGCTCGTCCAGTTTGCCCTGCTTAAGCATCTCCCGCAATTTTTCGCGTGTCTTTGAACAGTCTTCTTCTGCCTCCTGCTCGTAATCAATCATGACCGCGTTTTCATCGGCCCCCTGATTCATGTCAAAACTGATGGGCTGCGGCTTCTTTTTTTTCTTTTTGGGAAGCAGGATATCCAACAGTCTTTCTTCGGCATTGTCTCGGGCCTTTTCTCTTACAGACTCTCTCTGCTGTTCCCTCACCATGTTCACGCTTATTTCGATAAGATCGCGGATCATTGATTCGACATCCTTGCCCACATAGCCCACCTCGGTAAACTTGGATGCCTCTACCTTGTAAAACGGGGCCTGCGCGAGCTTGGCGAGCCTGCGTGCAATCTCTGTTTTTCCAACCCCGGTCGGTCCAATCATGATGATGTTTTTGGGGGTGATTTCATCACGCATCTCTCCCTCGACCTTAAGCCTGCGCCACCTGTTTCGTAAGGCGATCGCCACAGCCCTCTTTGCCATGTTCTGGCTGATAATGTATTTGTCCAGTTCTTCGACAATCTCACGCGGAGACAGATTTTTGATGTTCTCCTGTGCGTTTTCTGTTGTTTCTGGCATGTATTAACTCCATAAATTCTGCGTTTGGTTTCTTTTTAAAAAATAAAAAAATGGAGGTAGAAAAGAAACCGACATCTCTCAAATTACAAGTTACTAACTTGACTTTGACGCGGTTGAATTCCTCCATTTTGCAAGGAATGCACCCGCGCTCTGTCAACTTTAAAATTCCTATACATCAAGTTATTTTACCGTTTCTACAGTAATATTGTGATTTGTATATATACAGACATCAGCGGCTATTGTCATGGCTTCTTTGACAATTTCTTCGGGCTCCATTTGTGTGTGTTTGAGCAGCGCCCTTGCCGCTGAGAGCGCAAACATGCCGCCCGATCCGATGGCACAGATCCCGTCATCCGGCTCGATCACATCGCCATTTCCGGATATGGTGAAGAGTGTTTCTTTATCGGCAACAATCATCATCGCTTCAAGGCGGCGCAGGATCTTGTCGGTGCGCCATTCTTTGGCAAGTTCTACCGCGGCCCTTTTAAGATTGCCCGAATACTCCTTAAGTTTTGCCTCGAACATCTCGAAGAGCGTAAAGGCATCCGCCGTTGACCCGGCAAATCCAGCGACCACCTTCCCTTCGAGCATGTGCCGCACCTTGCGGGCCGTGCCCTTGATCACTGTATTTCCGAGACTCACCTGACCGTCACCCGCGATGGCGATCTTTCCATCTTTTTTTAATGCCAGTATTGTCGTGGCGTGAAATTGTTGATCCATTTGATTGTCAGGAAGTCAGAGAAGATTTTGATGTGAGAACAATTGACAGAAGCCAGAGGAGCACCGTTTAAAAAACGCCGCGCACAAAACAGCCATTGAGAACATGGCCACTGACTGCTGACAACCGACTGCCGACTCCCGTCTGTGATAGTCAACTCTTGGGATGTGTCTTATCGTAAACTTTTGATAATTCTGCAACCCCTACGTGCGTGTACCGTTGCGTTGTTGAAAGACTCTTGTGCCCCAACAACTCTTGAATGGATCTGAGATCGGCGCCAGAACCAAGCATGTGTGTGGCAAAACTGTGTCTGATGGTGTGCGGCGTTGCTGTTTTATTGAGTCCCGTGATATCAATGACCCTTGCGACAAGCCTCTGCACGCTGCGGGCAGACAGCCTTGTCCCGTTTTTATTGATAAAGATAGCGTTGATATCCTTGATATCGCGAACCATTTGTCGCTCTATCATGTAATCATGGAGCGCCTCGAGCGCCTTGCTGCCGACAGGAATAATGCGTTCTTTGCTGCCTTTGCCAGTCACACGGATCAGGTTTTCATGAACATCCAGTTGATCCAGATCGAGATTGACAAGCTCACTCACACGCAGCCCGCTTGAATACAGCAGTTCCAGTATAGCTTTATCCCTCTTTGCGTATTTGTTTTGATCAAGCTCTACAGCAAGCATGGCGTTGATTTCATCGACATTAAGAAACTTGGGCAATTTTTTGGGGACCTTGGGAGACTTGATCACCTTGGCGGGATTTTGTTCGATGGCCCCTTTTTTTACAAAATATTTAAAAAAACTCCGCAGGGCAGAGAGCTTGCGTGCAATGCTTGTCGCACCGTTTTTTTGAAAAAGCACAGAGAGATACGAGCGGATCATCAGAGGATTAATTTGTGCAATAAGCAGCTCATCGTCCTGCAAAACCTCTGTCTGGAATTTTTTTACGTACTCGTAAAACTCGGTGAGATCTCTGCTATAACTCATCACGGTGTTATCAGCAGCATTTCTCTGGTTTTGTAAATAGGATAAAAACTCTAACACATGACTTTCTTTTGATAATTCTTGTAAATTAAACATGGCGGGTGAATTATGCGAACTTTAAAAAAATTGCAAGTAATAATATTAAATTATTGAGTTATACACAGGGACAAAGCAATATGTGAACATCTAGGAGCCTGTCGGACAACTCCTGTTTCGGAGGAGTCCAACAGGCTCCCAGACCAATAGACCGGCAACAAAATTAATATGTTAGAAATTGGTAGTCTTATGACCGACAAACACGGGCGTCTCTGCTCTCACCATATTTCCTTTATCCTCGATACGCGACTTAGAAAACTCATCCACAATCCTCGAAAAATACTTGCTCCCTTTATCAAAGAGGGGATGACTGTTTTAGATCTGGGGTGTGGTCCGGGTTTCTTTGCCCTGGAAATCGTGAATCTGGTCGGTGACAACGGAAAGGTGATCGCGGCCGATCTTCAGGCCGAAATGCTCGAAAAAATAAAAAACAAAACACAAAACACAGACAAGAAAAAAAATATCACACTGCACCAGTGTGCGATGGAAAAAATCAACATCACAGAAAAAATTGATTTTGCCCTGGCCTTTTATATGCTGCACGAAGTGCGCCCCTGGGCAGATTATCTCAAAGAAATAACCCGCATCCTCAAACCAGGCGGCCACATGTTGATCGCAGAGCCCCTGCTGCATGTCTCAAAAAGAAAGTTTGAAAGCCTTCTTAACGAGTCAGAAAAACTGGGGCTCTCTGTGGTGCAAAGGCCACGGATTTTTTTTAGCAGAAGCCTGTTGCTTAAAAAACGCTCGGCAGACTTTGGCACAATCACACACATGCACTTTACCCAAATCACATATAATTCAAAACTCTACCACGAAGAAATAATGCTGCGTCAGGAGATTTTGCGCAAACCCCTTGGGCTTGATATTCACGATGAAGATTTGTCCTGCGAATCGAAGCAGCTGCACTTTGGCATGATTGATCACGACACGCTGATCGCCTGTGTGGTGATTGTGCCGCAGGCAAACAAGACCGCAAAGGGCCGCCAGATGGCTGTGAGCCAATCACAACAAAAAAAAGGGATTGGGCAGATCCTCATCAAAGAAGTGGAAGCCGAATTAAAAAAACGCGGATTTGATAAAATCGAATTACACGCCCGTAAAACAGCCGTCGGGTTTTATCAAAAATTGGGATACAGCATCGTGGGTGATGAATTTTCAGAGGTCACGATCCCGCATTACAAAATGGAAAAACTTATGACGTCATTTTAACGCCCTGCAGAGGCCCTTTTTGACCTTATTGATGAGCTCGTCCTGCTTAAACGGCTTGATGATAAAATCGTCCGCACCGGCCTTGAGCACGGTAAGGATGTCGTCTTGTGACTCTGTGGCCGAGAGGACAATAATATAAATTTTATCTGATGAGTCTAATTTGCGAACAGCCTCGCAAAGCGCCGCACCATCCATATTGGGCATCTGCCAGTCTGTAATCACAACCGGAAAATACGTTTGTTTGATGAGAGTAAGGGCCTCTTCGCCATCCCCCGCGCTTGTGACAGCAAACCCCCCTTGAGTCAGAATTTTTGTGATCAGAAGCAATGAAACCCTGCTGTCATCAACAACCAGAATGGGATAGTCTGTGCCCACGGTAGCTACTGCCATGGCAAGGCCCCTACCCCAGAATGGACCGTCAAGTCAAATCACGCGCTCCCGATAACACAGACCCGCACTACCTCACCCCAAGACACTTCTGCAGCTGCACACTGATGCGCCATTGCGGATGCTTGAGACAATACTCAAACACCTTGGCCGTGTTTGTTTTTTTGTCTGCATCGTCCAAAGGCTGTAAATAGTGGTGTTTAAAATCATACAATGCGTACGCCGCAGGATCGAGTCCCTTTTGAGGATAAACGATTTTGATTTCATCACCGCTTTTAATTTTTAAATCCACGCCGGATTTGGGGCTGACAGTGATCCAGTCGATACCTTGTGGAGGTATAAGGGTGCCGTTGGTTTCTACCGCAATAAAAAAGCCCTTCTTGTGCAAGGCCTTTATGAGCGGCTGATCAAGCTGCAGCAAGGGTTCGCCGCCTGTGCAGACCACAAGGGGAGGCACTTTGTGTTGCAGACCTGCCCCTTGCGATTTTATGGTCTCTGCAAGGGACCGCGGTGAAGAGTAAACACCTCCCAGAGTGCCGTTTGTCCCCATAAAATCTGTATCACAAAAACCACACAGGGCATTTTGTCTGTCTTTTTCTTTGCCGTTCCACAGATTGCACCCCGAAAAACGGCAGAACACGGCAGGTCGTCCCGTGTGAAAACCTTCGCCCTGGATTGAATAGAATATTTCCTTGACTGCGTAGCTCATGGAATTTTTTTACAGCGAAAACCAGCAAACGCCAAACAGCCTGCCGCCAACCCATTATCTTCCCTTGCCAAAAATCACGACCCTGACTGTTTTTAAGATAATCACCATGTCAAGAATGACGCTGTAGTTTTTGATGTAATAGAGATCGTACTGAAGTTTAATGCGGGCATCTTCGACAGAGGCCCCGTAAGGAAACAAAACCTGTGCCCAGCCCGTAATACCCGGTTTGACAAGGTGTCTGTAATGATAAAAGGGAATCACATTTTCGTACCTTTTAACGCACTCAATCCACTCCGCCCGCGGGCCAATGAGGCTCATCTCTCCTTTGAGGACATTGTACATCTGCGGCAGTTCGTCGATGCGCATGTTTCGTAAATACCTTCCAATTTTTGTAATACGTTTGTCACCCTGCTGTGTATAAATGTTTTTGTCTTTGCTGTCGTCATACATTGTTCTGAATTTGTAGAGAATAAATTGCTTCGCATTGTACCCCACCCTCATTTGCTTGTACAATGCGGGCCCCCTGCTCTCGAGACGGATACAAATAAAACATAAAATAAAAACAGGAGCAGTTAAAATGATAATCGACACTGCCAAAAAAATATCCATCATCCGCTTGATTCTCCATCCTGTCAGGTCATGCAAAAGATCAAAACCGGAAGACAGGGCAAGCCAACCTGATTTTAAATGAAAGACCGGCACCCTGGTGAGATATCTCTCGTAAAAATCGTTAAGGTCGTAAATTTTGATGCCTTCGAGTTTGAGTCTGGTCAGATCGTGCAGGAGATTTTCTGGAACACGTTTGGTAGCCACAATCACCCCCGAAACCATATTTTTGTCGACGAACATGTTGATGCTGTCCCAACTCCCTGCCACAAAAGGTGTGCGCCCGTTGACGTGGGGCAAGCTCTCGGGAATCGAGTTGATCAAAAATAAAAAACTTCCATAATCGAAATTTAAAGCATCTGAGTAGATGTCTTCAAAAAAACTGGTCAGTGTTTCGCTGTCGATAACAACAAGCCATTGAATGGCCTTTCTGCGGGTCTTAAGCCAACGACCCAGTACATATCTCCAGATAGCCGTCCACAGAAAAAAAGGAACCAGCCCATATGTCAAGACAGCCCTTCTGAGCACACCTCCCATGTACTGTGGCCCTGCAACATAAATGAGGGTGGCCATGAGCCATCCGACAATACCAACACCAATAACCGTCCGGGCAATCGTTGCAAGCTCTATCACTTTTGACTGCAGGGTGTAGAGGTCCAGTATATAAAAGATAATAAAGGTGCTAAAAACAATCATCAGCATCTTTTTTGACAAAAACAAATTATCGGGAATATTTCCCATGAAATAATAATGGGCAATATTAAAAAACAGCAGGAGTCCAAACAGGTCAAGAAACAGCAGGAGCAGTGCGACCCGATAAGAAGAAACAGGCGGAGATGTTTCGGTTTTAGTATTCATGAATCTTGAAAATAAAACAAAGGACAATGCCTTTTATTTAGCCCTGCCCTAGGAGCCTGTCGGACAACTCCTGTTTCGGAGGAGTCCTGAAAAATCATGACCCGTGACAAAACGTAAAGACATGATTTTTCAGGGTTTGAAATATTTTGCAAGCGGCAAAATTTTCAAACTTCCGCAGAAACAGGAGTTGTCCGACAGGCTCCTATCACAAATTGAAAAACAAATCACTTTTTCATGCAGTGCTTTTTTAAGACCACTTGTAAGATGCGGTTAAATTTCAAAAAGCCTCATGGTATTCCCTGTTGTCGTTTTTGCAATTTCTTCAAATGTGCCCCCCCTGACTTCCGCAATCTTCTGCGCCGTGTACCTGACATAAGCAGGCCTGTTTTTTTTGCCCCTGAACGGTTCGGGTGCGAGGAACGGGGCGTCTGTCTCAATCAGAATCCTGTCAAGGGGGACGGCTTTAACAACCTCCCTCATCGCATCTGCCTTTTTAAAGGTGACCACACCACTAAATGAAATATAAAACCCAAGGTCCAGATACTTAAAGGCCGTTTGAATAGAGCCGGAAAAACAGTGTGCCACACCACCCACCCTTTCGGCTCCCCCGTTTTTTAAAATATTAACACAGTCATCACCACACTCGCGATCATGGACCACAAGCGGCTTTTTAACGCTGAGGGCAAGATCGATAAAGCTGCCAAACACGGCCTGCTGCACCTCTTTGGGAGAATGCATGTAATGATAATCAAGCCCTGTCTCGCCCACCGCACACACCCTGTCGTGGCTTAACACAAGATTTTTTATATCTGACAAACACTGATCATCAACCTGCGAGGCATCGTGGGGATGAACCGCCAGGGCACAATAAACATTTGTGAATTTTTGAGAGATCTCAAGGGTCCTCGTGTTGCTTTTAAAGCCGTAGCCCGCCCCAATGGCCACAAGGGTGGTCACACCATTTGTATACGCCTCACCCACCTGTGCGGCAGCTTCTTCGTCGGTGAGTTCTGAAAGATGGCAATGTGAATCGATAAGCATTGATATCAGTCAAGGATCCTTAATCCAGCGTCTTGACAACCTGAGACGAGACCCTGGAATCAAAAATCGTACCGTGTTTCGTCTATCTGTTCCAGAAGTTTTTTGACCTCGGTTTTATCGCCCTTAAAATCCGTGAGGAGATAACTCTCATAATCAAGTTTTGCCCGCTTAACGTTATGCAAGAGCCGCTCAAATGTCAGCCCCCGGTAATGATAGACTTTATGTCTGTGCTTGTACTTTGCATCGAGGGCCTTGTTAAAATATGTAAGGGCCTCCCCACCGTTGCCCTCGAAATAATAAACCTGACCCAAATGAAAAAGCAGCGAAGGATGATGGGGACACTGCTTAAGACCATCCTTTAAGGCCTGCCTGGCCCCCTCAAAATCCTCCTTGAGCGCCAGCACCCTACCCAGTCCCAGGTAGGGCCAGAAGGATTCGGGATTGAGTTTTTTGACGACTTCATAGTTACGAATAGCGTGTGCAAGTTTTTTTTCTGTTGTTAAAAGCGCCGCCTGATTAATATAAAGCACCGATGCCCTGGGATAATCCTGAATGGCCCTGTGGTAGACACGCACCGCACCTGCGATATCGCGTTGGAGAACCAGTTGATCGGCAGCGTCAACATATGATTTGACGGATTGCGAATGACAGGCCAAAAGAAAAATGGCCGTTAAAAAAAAAGAAACAGCAGTATTATGGAAAATATGAACAAAGCCGGTTTTCAAGATATTATAACAATTGATTACCTTAACGATCACGCCCTCGGCGTCTCTTATCATAACGGCAAAATATTTAACACCCCTTTTACCATCCCGGGTGAAGTTGTAAAAATCGAGATTCTTGGCAAAAAAAAAGGCGCTCTTGCGTGTAAGTTACTGGACATCATCGAATCAAGCCCAAAAAGAGTGAGCCCGCTGTGTCCCTGTTTTGGGGTATGCGGTGGTTGTGAGATGCAGCATATCAGTTATGATGAGCAGGTTGCCATCAAACAGCGATGGATCAAGCAGCTTTTTGCCTCCGCCGGTCAAACAATCATCAGGGACATCATCCCTTCGCCGGAACCCTACCACTATCGCAACAGGATCACCCTTCACCACTTAAAAAAGACATGGGGCTTTTATAAACGCTTAAGTCACGAACTGATTGCAATCGATGAATGTAAAATCGCCAGTCAGCCGCTTAACCTTAAACTTAAACTTAAAACAGTCAATAAAACCGCGCCCCAAGAGGCTGAAGTATTCGAACTTCGCGAGGACGCGGGTCACTCATTCCAACAGGTCAACTCAGCCCAGAATCAAAACCTGATTGACACTGTCTGTTCGTACTGTCTGAATAAAAAATCATTGACCGCGCTTGAACTCTACTGCGGTTCTGGCAATCTCTCTTTTGAGATCACAAAAAAATTCAAGACCGTCATGGCCGTTGACGGTGATCCTGAGGCTGTGCGGCAGGCGCAGGTGGCTAAAAAAAACCGGGGAGAAAAAAACATACAGTTTATTCATTCTCCTGTCTACGATGCGGTGTTTAACATGGTGCAGGAACTCAGACAATTTGATGTCGTCGTCTGCGACCCGCCCAGAGAGGGATTGAGAGAAACGGCCAGACTCATCCCACGCCTTAAACCCCGCCGCATCATCTGCGTTTCGTGCAATCCATCAAGCCTTGCAAGTGATGCAAGGGTACTGATCCAGAACGGGTATCAGTTGTCCGAAATCACACCCATCGATATGTTTCCACAAACAAGACACGTCGAAACCGTGGCCTGCTTTGACCCTAAAAATTGAACCGCACTGAGCGACAGGGGATACGGGATTTAATTGAGTTCTGCGCGACTTCCCGTGCTTCACTTGTCGGGTGAGCAACTCTGACTCTCCGAACTCAATTAAATCCCGTATCCCCTGTCGCTTATTTATACTGGGATCCATTGTATCCTGCACCCGCACGGTGAAGGTTAAAACGATTCTGTGGTATAGCGTTCTATTTTTATGGAATCGGACCAGTAATTGCCGGGAAGGCCTGCTTTTATTTTAAGGTGAAAAAGAAATTCTTTGGAAGCGCCAACCTGTTCCCACACAGAGGGCAGAAATGTCCCGCGGTGATAACCATCCCTTAAAATCAGACCATCGACACCGGGACGTATTTTGGTAAGCAGGTCCTGTTCCGAAGAAAACAAAACAGGTTCTGCAGGTGAGAGGATAGAAATGGACAGGGAGAGTTTTTGAAACTCCCCGATGGTCATGGGAGAAAAACGGCCGTCTTTAAAGGCAGCGGCAAAAGCATTATCTGAAACATCCGCAACAAGCGGCCTGACGGCCTCGAGCATGCCGATACAGCCCCTAAGCTCCCCGTTTAATTTAAGCGTGACAAATGTGGCCCTGTGTTCCGCAAGTTCTGCGTCAAAGTCGCCCACATTAACGGGCGACGGCCGGCCCTTTTTTAGTCCATGATCAATAGACTGGCGTGCCACGTTTAAAAGGATTTGTCTGTGTTTGTCTGAATACATGTGTGGGAATTTCAAAGTTGACAGAGCGCGGGTGCAGACCTCGCATGATGAGGAAACTCAACCGCGTCACAGTCAAGTTAGTAACTTGATTATTCGAACGCCCAGGCCCCGTACCCCACAACAGAGTTTTTTGACCCGGCGGTGTCTCCCGAATTTCTTAAATCAACAGTTTCTGCGTTGAGGTTTTTTATTTTTGCGAGATGCAGAAAACCGCTTAGAGGATACCGGCCACAGGCATCGTCGTCGCGAATATTTTGAGGCTTTAAATTTACAATGGCCTCGCAGGTGTGAGCATCCCGCCTCTTAGCCGTCTCGTAATCCTGATGATGACTTAAATCGGTGCTGATGATTATAAGAGTCTCGTCTCCCCCCCACAGGGTTTCGAGGACCTCGCTGACCTCAAGGGGTTTGGCAATGCCCACAACCAAAGGCACCAGCATAAAATCTTTTAACAACAGCTGCAGAAAAGGGATGTGCACCTCAAGGCTGTGCTCTTCTGCGTGTGCCTCGTCGAGAGAGCCAACCTGCGAAAAATGAGTGATCGTCTCACATGCTTTTTTGTCTATGGGAACCCTGCCCAGAGGCGTCTCGTAATAATCTGCCGTCGTGACTGCAAGACCGTTAAAACCCACACGATGCGACGGTCCCAGCAGAACCACCCTTTCAATTTTTTGCCTTGTATTTTTTAATCTGGCATAGACAGTCGCAGCAACTGCTCCCGAATAGATATAACCGGCATGCGGGGCAACAATGGCCTTGGGCGCCTGCTTTTTTGTTCTGGCATCTGAAAGATACTGCGAGAGCACAAGCCTGATTTGAGAGGCGTTTTGTGGATAGAACGCACCGGCTACAGCGGCCCTTCTGATTTTTGGTTCTTGCGGCATCCCGTGGCAATATAAAAGACGGGACGACTTAAATCAATTAATAACACACCAGACCCTTGATCGCACAAAGTTATAAACAAATGCCACAATACCAATAGCCCATTTCGTTGTATTCATTTTACGAAACCATTGCGTTAATCTCCAATGATTTTCCGTAGTCACATCTTTTTATTCCTGATAAGAAAATTGGTGAGTTTCTTGCGTGTCATCAGTGGTCCCCCATTAATTTTTTTTGACACCGGAGATACAAATTGTCAGAGATCGCACCATCACAAAAAACCTATTCCCTCTACGCGGGTGATTTTCAATTTCGAACACCGCAGGATCAAGGGCCCATACAAAACGCGGTGTTTGATAACGGTGTGACGCCCGTCTCGATCAGACATTTATACAGTGATGCAACCGCACCATCGTACGTTGTCAAACTTTTCAGGGAAGCCTTTAACGATATTCAGCAGGGGCAAAGCCTCTATCCCTTCACGGGGATTGTCGGCATGGGGGATTTTTTGGACCTCGGCTGCAGGCAGGAAGAAACCCCGCTGATGTTCTCAATCAGACAGCTTCTTGCAACAAGCCCCGAACTCAAGTTTGTTCTGATGGCCCGCGGCAATCATGACGGTGGGCAATACATGGGGACCGTGTATTCTCTTAAAAACTTTCTTGGACTCATCGACGATTTCTGGTCCGACTCAAGAGAAGATTACCAGCAGGACATCTGCGGCGGTCGGGGGAACACGTTGACCATATCCAGTGCCATTGAGTTCTTCGACAGCCTGCTGCGTGGGCCTGACCATATAAGCCCCTTCAGCACCATTGTCTCTCAAGTCCAGACAACAGGCCCCTCCGGTTACACCTCTCAGGGAATATCTTTTGATTTTAAAAATACAAAAAAAGTATTTGATGACCTCTGGCACAAGGACAATCATCAGGACCGATGGGATGCCATTATTTACAAACAAGAAGATGCTCCCCCAAAAAATACCGGAGTAAAAAAATCCCCCGATCAAAAAGAAACGGACTTTTCAAACATCCCGGGAGAGGTCAATCAGTGGATCCACCTGCAGGCCTTTAAACAGACAGAGTTTGTTGTCCCCCAAAAAGGCAGCGTCCCCATCTATCAAATCACTCTGGACACGCAAGATTTTACAGCTGCTGATGATGACGAATCATCTGTTAAGGGCCATGTTTCGGCGTTTCAGATTGGCGTGGTTAAGAACTTCATCGATCAAAAACTCGCCGAAAATCCCAATGCAAAATTTAAAATAATCATGCACTACCCCTTTGAAGTTATGGAATCGAGTTCGCGCCGCGCCCTAAAAAAATTGCTTGGCCATGATGCGGTCATCATGCTCTTTGATGCGCACAGGCACATCAGACGGCACGACCAGGATGTGAGTGATCAATTCGATCTTGATCGCAACACCCCGCTGCCCCGTATCAGTGTGCCCTCGACAACCGATGAGACACCAGAAATCGCCATCGAAGAAATGAGTTTTGATGTGCAGGGCACGCATTATACCATCGGGCTCAATTACACATTTAGGGGGATTGAAGAAGAAGAAATCGCACCCGTGGACACTCACCCTCTTGTCTACGAGAGGCTCACAGAACTCGAACTCTCCCTCACAGAAAACAAACGCAAACTTTATGAGTCGCTTGCAGCAAAAGAAATCGACATCGCCCCTCTGGTCAATCAAAACGGGGAACCAAAATACATTTATCTTAATGAAGATGAGGTCATTGCACAGCTTGATAATTCCTTTGCAAAGGGAGTCGCCAATGCAGGGGACTGCCGCATTTCAAAAATCTGGCACACACTGAGACTCTGGTTTGATTACAAGGATAAACTGATGAACCAGATGACCGTCGAGGCATCCCTGCCGCAGATGGTGCTTGATTTTGAAACCTTCTTGATTTTTGCGAGGCATATCAGGGATCTTCTTGTTGATGAAGGATACAAGGACCTCGCTGTCGAAATGGACAAAAAAATAAGTCAGATGGAGAATGAGCAGATGGCATTCACGAATGACTTTCTCTCGTTTTCACAAACTCATTCTGGGGACGAGCTCTCCCTTTACAATGACCTCTACACCAGGACAGATCTTGACGGCCTGTTCAACTTTATCAACCAGAGGCTTCCCGAAGAAAGCGAGGCAAAACTCTTCGCTATCATCGCAGGCAGGCGCGCCGCACAGGAAGAGGCGGTCTATCATGATTATTCAAACATCAGACAACCCGCGGCCCCCGATACAGTTATCATCACACAGAAATATTCCTTTGCAGAGCAATAAACCAACAGATTAAAGCCGGAAAATGGACATTTGACAACCAGACAATATCTGTCCTAGTAGAGCGGCTCGCATTGTTTATCTTTGATTTTTTTTTATTATTCCGCCTTAGCTCAGCAGGCAGAGCAAGTGGCTGTTAACCACTGGGTCGCTGGTTCGAGTCCAGCAGGCGGAGATCTTCGACTCACTTCGTTCGCTCAGATCAGGCCATTCGAGTAAACGAGTGAGTCGTTTTTTTTGCCCAATTCCAAATATATGAGTCGAAGATATCCGTACTGAGCGAGCGTAGCGAGTCGAAGTACGGAGATTTTCGACTCACTTCGTTCGCTCAAATCAGGCCCTTCTGATTGAGCAACGAAGCGTGTCGTTGGTCACGAACTTTGACCCCCCTCCTGGTCATGAACTTCTACCCCCCTGCTGGTCATAAAGTTTGACCCCCCATGTGGTCACAACTTTTACCCCCTCGATTGGATAGAAAACCTGGCAT
>JADGCS010000092.1 GCA_015228875.1 Deltaproteobacteria bacterium
CAGAACAAATTAAACAAGGGCAGCAAAAGCAGGACGAACTTAAAAAAGAACTCAAGAGGATCGAAGAGGCTGCCGCCGAAAAAGCAAGGCAGGAGACCCAGAAATTTGAGACCCTCAAGACTGAGATCCTCAAACAGGAGGCCTCAAAGCAGGAGGACCTCAAACAACAGCTTTTAAGCAAAGAAAAAGCCACAGCGGAACTCATCTCAAACAGCCACGAGCAGCAGGAGAGACTCAAAAAAGCGATTCAGGAACTTGAAGCATCAAACAAAAAATTCGTTGACCAGGAAACCCTCAAACAAAACGAACTGAGGCAAAAGCTTGACAACAGGAATAACCTCATAGCCTCCCTCAAATCGCAAAACGAGGCAATCAGGGAACAGACAAGACGGGAAATACAAAGACATGAAGAACTCAAAAAAGAGCTTAAAACCCTCGAAGAATCCGCTCTTGAGAGATTCAAACAGGAAACCATAAAGCAGGAGGATCTGCTCCGGAAACTTAAAGACAGGGAAACCCTGATCGCCGAGCTTAAGGATAACCTTGTCACAAACAAGGTACAACTTGAACAACAAACTCACAAATTAAACCAGCTCAAAGAAGAACAAAGAAAATTCGAGGAATCTACCGCCGAAAAAACAAAACAGGAAAACCAGAATCACGAAAAGCTGAGATCAGAAATCCTCAAACAAGAGACCCTGAAACAAGAAGAGCTGAAACAACTCATCAAGGTTAAAGACAAAGCCATCGCAGAGTTCGAAACGCTCTCCGTGCAACAACAGGAGCAACTTAAAAAGGAAAAGCAAAAACTCGAAGACTTAAACCACACCTTTGCCGAGCGCGAAAGCATTCAGCAGGCGAGGCAAATACAGGAGCTTAAAGACAGGGAAAATCTGATTGCAGAACTTAAGGCGCAGATTGCAACAAACAAGGATCAAATCAGTCAGGAAATACACAAACAAGAAGACTTTAAAAACGCACTTGAAACACTTGAAAAAACAGCACGTGAAAGCCTTGAGCAAGAGACAAGAAAACACGAAGCAACAACAAGGCAAATCCTCGCCGAAGAATCCGCCAAACAAAACAATCTGCTTAACAAGATCAGCGGGCTCGAGGTCCTTGTACAGAAAACAAAGGAGCACGAAGACGAATCCATCGAAAACATGAGGCGCGAGATTGCCAAACAGCAGGGCTTGATAAACGAAATATCAAAACGGGAAGCACTCAAACAGGAAGAAATCAGGCAAAGACAAAAAGAATATGACAACCTCCTGCAGAAAAACAATGAGCAGCAGTCCCTCATACAGCAGCACAAGGCCATGGCAGAAACAGCAAAAGAAGAGTTGAAACAGGAAATCTCAAAACAGGAAGAACTCAAAATAAAAATCCTTGATCAGGAATCATCAAAACAGGCCGAACTCAAACAAAAAATCATCAGTCAGGAAGAAATCATCAGGGAACTTAAAACACAGGGGGAGTCAGGCTTGGAAAAAATGAGACAGGAGATTCTTAAGCGTGAAGAATTGAATGATAAAATTCTCGAAGACCACACCGCTGTACAGGAAGAATTAAAACAAAAGATCCAGGTCCTCGAAAAACACCTGAGCGACACAAAGGAACAAAACCTGAGGCACAGTGAAGAATCCAGAACAGAATTTGATGCGCGTCTCAGCAGCGAAACCCTCAAACAGGAAGAACTCAAACACAAACTCAGCGAGCAAAATAAGGTCATCCTGGAACTGACAGATCAAAACGAACAAAACCAAAAAACTATCGGCGTGGAAATTCAAAAACAGGAGGACCTCAAACAAAGCCTCTCGGCCATGAATGTGAGAATTTTTGAATCAGAAAAACAGCAAAAAGTCAAAGAAGAGTCCTTCCTGACAGAGGTCACAAAACAAAAGGCGCTTGCCGTAGAACTTGAGAGGTTTAAAGACCAGCTTTATCTGATGAATGAACAGGACAAACAGAAAAAACATCTGCTGTCGCAGGCAGAATCAAGACAGGGTGAATTAAAACAAAAAATCGCCGAGCAAAACGAACTGATGAAAAGGTTTCAGCTTAAGTATCAGGAAAAACAAAGCCAGCACGAAAAAGAGCTTCTCAAACACAGGGAACTTATCAAAAAACTGCATGGTGAAATTCAAACCAGGGAAGATCGTCTGCAGAATGAGACCTTAAAACAGCAGGAACTTAAGCAAGAACTTGTCCAACAAAACGATTTTATCCAGAAACTCAAGGAACAGGAATTGCAGAAACAAAAAGAGGCCGAACAAGAGATCATCAGACAAAAACAGCTGATCGAGGATCTTATTGCGCAGGTTGCCGACAAACAGGAAAAACTTAAATTGGTTTCCCAAAAACAGCTTCAACTTGCAAAACAGCTCGAAGCACAGGAAAAACTCACGTGGGAGGCCCTTAATCAGGAGGCCCAAAAGCAGGAGAATCTCAGACAAAGACTGGCCAAACAGGAAAAAGTCATTTCCGAAATGCAGGCGCAGGATCAGCAGAACCAGTTGGAACTCAAAAAAAGATTGATGGCGCAAAAGGAACTCATCAGACAATACAAATCACAGCAGACCCTTAAAAAAGAGTCTTTAAAACAAGAGATCTCCGAACAGGAAAAACAGATCAAAGACATGATTGCCATCATTAAACACAAGCAGTCGGCCCTCAAGCAGGCATCCCTGCATCAGGACGAACTCAAACAGGGCTTGGGCACCCAGAAACTGCTCATCGAAAAAATAAAAAAAGAAGAAACCGAAAAACAGGATCGCCTTAAACAGGAACTCACAAAGCAAAAACAGCTCATGGAAAAACTGCGGGAACAGGAAACCGCCAAGCAGCAAGCCCTCATCCTTGAGACACAAAAACTTAAAAGCCAGAACGAAGACATGAACGCCGCCTTAAGACTTAAAGTCCTGTGGGACGAAACCACAAACGCGGCCCCCAATAAAAACAAGTCCGAATTTTTTAAATCCAACGCGGATCTCTCTCTGGCCAGAAAAAAGACAAGGGCCTTTGCAGAGATCGCAGATCAACTTGATAAAAAACTACCAGACCAGCTCAGCGATAAAAAGCTGTACTGAAGGCGTCTTAATAAGCATTAAATATTGATTTTAAATTAAGTTAATGCCATCAGAAGCCCGCAGCAGCGCACCACAACACAGCCAGTTCCTCATGACATATTAAAATATGACAACCAAAAATTCCTTCATCAAAAAAATCGCTGTTGTCGGACGCCCCAACACGGGCAAGAGTCTTGTTTTTTCCTGCCTGACCAGAAAATACTCCATGAGCGGCAATTTGCCCTTTACAACACTCGCTTTAAAAAGAGTCATGTGCCGCATGAACGATGAAGCCTACGAAATTGTAGACACGCCGGCACTCAACTCTTTGTATATCCAATCCGAAGAAGAGATCATTGTCAGGGATTTGCTCCTGTCTGAAAAACCGGACGTCATTATCCAGTGTGTTGATGCCAACAGGATCAAGCAGTCACTGGTACTCACAATCGATCTGATAGAACTCGGGATTCCCATGGTCATGTCTCTCAATGCCGTCGACGAAACCGCCAGAAAAGGCGTGTGGATCGATTCCGAGAGACTCTCACACATCCTGGGTATCCCCGTTGTAGAAATGGTGGCCATCAATGGCCACGGTGTCAACGAACTCAAAAACGCCGTCGTGAGGGCCAGAAAAGGCAGGAGTACTATCAGATACGGCGATGTGATTGAAAACAGCATCTCATCCATTGTCGACAAAATGCCAAGAGAGATGCTCTTTAGAAAAAAAATCGCCATGCTTCTTTTGCAGCATGATTCCTTTTTGACCCCTTATCTGATCACAAACTGCGGACAAAAAAATACCGATCATCTCATCCAGCACACCCAGCTGCAGAGACAAAATTACGCCGGCAATATCAACCTGCAGATCAACAGCAGAAGAGACAAATGGATAGACGAAACCGTGGACGAAGTTGTCAAAAAACAAAGAATTCTGCTTGGCGGATTTTCACGCAAGGCATCCAGAATCAGCAGGCACCCCGTATTTGGTGTACCTGTCCTTTTGGGGATACTCTACGCACTTTTTTTCACTGTTGTTCACGTGGCAAACAAACTTGCCCTGCTGCTTAACGATTTATGCTGGCTGCCTGTTCAAAACATCATCAGCAAAAATGTCACATCGGTATTCTGGAACGATTTTCTGATTGGTCACTACGGTATTCTTACGTTGGGGTTGTCAAATGCCATTCTCACCGTTTTACCCATCCTCGGTATTTTTTTTATTTTGTTTAACGTGCTCGAGGATTCGGGTTACATCCCCAATCTCTGCGTTCTCTTAAGAAGGCTTTCCTCAAAAATTGGCGTGACAGGAAACGCCCTTCTGCCGATCACACTCGCCTTTGGTTGTAAAACCATGGCAACACTCACCACAATGTCGCTGCGTTCCAGGAAAGAAAAATTTATTGCTGTCTATCTTATTGCCTTTGGCATTCCCTGCGCCGCGCAAATGGCCCTTAATATGAGCATCCTGGGCAATATGGGATTTACAGCCATCGCCATCACTTTCTCCATCCTCGGTCTGTTGTGGATCACCATTGGCATGATTTTAAATCTCATCCTCAAAAATGATGAGAAGGTCGATTTTATACAAGAACTCCCCCCCATGCGCCTGCCGCACATCAAGGCCATCCTTAAAAAAACATTTTACAAACTGAGGCTTTTTCTCGAAGAGGCCCTGCCCATTTTTATAGGTGCCGCCCTGCTCATGTTTACAATAGACAGAATAGGCCTTCTCGACATGCTCAAAAACGCCCTGAGGCCCGTGATCACGGGTTATCTTGGTTTTCCCCTGCAGATGGTCGATGTGCTGGTGCTGCTCATGGCAAAGCACGAAGCGGCTGCCGGACTCTTGATCAAAATGGTTGCGCGGGGTGAACTCAATTACGTCCAGTGTATTGTTGCCGTCACTCTCACCATGATGTTTGTCCCGTGTCTTGCCAACATCATGGCGATGATAAAAGAACAGGGTGTCAAAAAGGCCCTTGTGATGATCCTTTCAATCAACTGCACGGCAATAGCAGTCGCGGGCGGGCTCAACTGGTTTCTGGTGCACGTGGCAGGCTTGTAAAGAGCAAACAGAGCCCGCCATGGGCGCAAGGAGATTTAAAAAATGGAAAAAAAACACGACAATGACGAGTGCCTCGAAAATCTGTGGAAAATGAAAGAAGAAAATCAGTCATCGATGGCAACTCTCAAATCCATGATGGGGGACGATTACAAGCCCGACGTTGTCAAAGACCTCCTCTCAAAAGAGCTTGTTGCCCTTGGCGCGGAAGAAACAACCATTACCCTCACACCCCGGGGCGAAGAGCTCGCAAAACAGCTGATCCGCTCACACCGGCTTGCCGAGAGGATGGTCCACGATGTGCTGGGCGGAGAATTTGAAGCGGGCGCCTGCGAGTTTGAACACATCGCCAATCCCGGACTCGTCAACAGCATCTGCACCCTGCTGGGTCACCCCCGCGAATGCCCACACGGTCTGCCTATCCCAATGGGCAGGTGCTGCGAAGAAGCGCGCAAGGTGGCAGAGAGCACCGTGATCCCCGTGACCGAACTCAAGGTGGGCCAGACAGCGCGCGTCGCCTACATCAACTGCCGCAACGACAACAGGCTTCACAAACTGGACAACCTGCAAGTCAAGCCCTCAGCGGTTATCAAGCTGCATCAGATTTACCCCACCATTGTCATCGAATGCGAAAATGCCGATATCGCCATCGACGAATCTGTAGCCCGCGATATCTGTGTGTGGAAACCGCAGACCGGAACGTGAGATCATCAGTCACGCGTAGTATACGGCGCATATGCATCAGGGATGTTTTGAGGGTCACTGCCCTTTAACCTGCAAACGGCAATCAAGTTACCAACTTGACTTTGATGCCCCGAAGGAAATCCCCTTGGGGGACGCGGTTGAGTTTTCCCGTCATGCGAGGATTGCACCCGCCATGTACCGTACGGTACATGGCCCGCGCTCTGTCAACTTTGAAATACCTAAGCATTAAACTACGCTAAGGCGACACCTGTCATTTCTTTTATTTGCCTGACCCACCTTTTGTGCTCAAAAACAAAGGCCAGAAAAATCAGCGGCTGAACAGCATAATAAACATAACCGATAAAGTGACCATAACCAAATATCTGAAAAAGCCACTTTGGAAATACAAACACATCGATGTGCAAAACAAAGAGAACGGATGTCACAACCCCCGGATAGTAGCGCCTTTCAACAAGGGTCTTGGCGCTGTGGTGAATTTCATGCCACCCCTGCACCATCCAGATTCCCAGCAAAAGAAAGGGCCACGGCGGTCCGCGCAAGATGAGATTGATCACCACCATGAACACCAGAAAGGTCCCGACAAAGCCCACAAACAAGACGCGCCGCGGTTCACGCATCCAGCCTGCATGGTCACCTGCCGCAAGGTAAACGGGACAACGGTCATACTCCTTGAAATAATAACTCTCACCCTTGTGCGCTGCCATAAGAATAATGGAGACAAGAAAGGCATTGACAAGCTCTGGCATCGGGTACCCTGTAAACCATGTGTTAAAAAATGGAAAAATAGACCCGGACACAAGGATCACAAATGCCGTCAGGTAAACCAGTGCCATGCCGCTTAAAAGCCCGTTTTTAGGATACGTGTTCATAACCGCCCCCCACCTCTTCTGTGCCTGTTTTCTCCAATTGATCAAGCGTAAAATTTGCGGGGTCTCACAAAAACCCATGTCTACCGTCTACCAACTTTTTTATCCAAAAGATCTATTGACCGCGGCATAGTTTTTAATTCATAATTAGTATGAAATATATATTAATTATGAATCAAATCAAAAACCTCGACAAGCTTGGAAATCTGGCATTTTTTAACAAGACGGCCCTGATGCAGGTGTGTCAATTATCAGAGGCCAGTCTTTATGCAAACATCAACCGGTGGATCAAGACAGAGCGGCTTGTGCAGATCAAGAAAGGGTGCTACGTCACGCGCACCTATCTGTTGCAGGTCAAAGATCAGGACGCTTATGCCGCCTTTGTGGCCAACAAAATCCGCGAGCCCTCGTATTTGAGCCTGGAGTCTGTTTTGCAAAAAAACAGTATCCTCACAGAGGCCGTGTTTTCACACACAAACGTCACACTCAAGGCAACGCGTGTTTATGTTAACAGGCTGGGCACGTTTATTTACCACAATATCAAAGAATCGCTGTTTACTGGCTACTCCATAACAAAAGTCGGCGATTTTTTTATCAAGGAGGCATCGCCCGCAAAGGCCCTGTTTGATTATCTCTACTACAAAACACTCGATACCCCCCTGATCAACGAAGCACTCGTAGAGTCTTTAAGGCTTAATCTTGACGAACTTAAAAACAAAGACCTGAAAGAGTTTGCCGTGTATTGCAGGCTTGCGGGGACAAAAAAATTATTGTTATTGCCCAAAATCATCAGGAGACTTCTGTGATTACAAAAGAACTGGAACACCTTGTTCAAGAGCAGAGAAAGGCAGGTGCGGGGACTTCTTATATGCGCAACGTGCTCAAGGAATATCTGCAGATGTACCTGCTGTATTTTGTTTATTCCTCTCCAAAGTATTCCCCCATACTTGTTTTTACCGGCGGCACTTGTCTGCGGCAGTTCTTTGGACTTGAGCGCCTCTCCGAGGATGTTGACTTTGACCTTTTGTCTCCAGTTGATCCGGTGCACATCAAAACCGATCTGGAGAGTTTTTTTGTAAAAAAATACAAGTATAACGACGTGCAGGTTTCACTCAAGCAACAGGGCAGGCAGTTGTTGCTTAAGTTTCCTGTCTTGAAGTTATTGTCTTTGGCCAAAGATTCGGAGAGCGATCTGCTGTACGTCAAAATGGATCTTTCCCCAAACCCATCGCGGCACTACAACGTCATAACCACCTCAAAAAACAGTTTTGGTTTTAATTTTGTTGCCGTCCATTATGACTTGCCGTCACTGATGGCTGGTAAGGTTCACGCCGTCCTGACCCGTCAACATTTCAGGGGTAAAGATGACGTTCTCACCCTTAAGGGACGCGATTATTTTGATCTGCTCTGGTACCTTAAAAAGGCAGTACAACCCAATATCAAAAGACTCTCAGATATGCTTGGTGAACACCTGACCCCCGAGCTTCTCGTAAAAAAGCTGGATCAAAAGGTCACCCTTGCCACAACCAGGCACAGGGATTTTTTTAAAGCGGATATAACCCCCCTGTTAAAAAACGCAGACATGGTTCCTGCGTACGTCCAAAATTACCAGGCAGAATACATGCGGTGCAGGGGGTATTTGCTGGGTTAGCCCGCGGCAATCCCAACAGATCGAACCAAAGGCGGCAAAAAAATCGAGGACCTCCGTTATTGAATGAATAATTGTTTTTTATTGTGCATGAAAATATTATTTTGCAAATGACATTTGCGCCGTACAACATAGATGAGAAAAAAGTGTCAATGAATTCTTTATTGAATGGTTTTCCAGATAGGAAACAATTTAATACATGATGTCACAAGTCTTTACCGAAAAATTTGCTTCGTCATCGCGAACAACTTACTTCGTCATCGCAAACAACTTACTTCGTCATCGCAAACAATTTGCTTCGTCATCGCGAGCGCAGCGTGGCGATCCCCCTGATACCATTTGAGTCAGAAGGATTGCCGCATTTGACACGGTAGAATGGAGACTGGCGTGATTTTTTTAACCCAGATTTGCAGTTGAAGGGCACAGGGCGGCAGGAGCTACGGACTCAGGCCGCAACAACCTCAATTATTTCAGCTCATTAAAAAACTTCTTTTAACAAGCTTTAACAAATGTTAAAATATCTGCAAATAATCAGCAAAAGACACGCAACATTTTTTCTCTTGTGACGATAACCTTAACAGAAAGAGGGAAGAGACAATAAGTGGGTCGATTTTCAAACCTTTCACTTATGTTAATGCCTTGTTATTGCTTTTGTTTCGGGGCATCGACATCTTCCTTGACAGCAGTCATGCCTACCCTGTCCGTTTTTTTCATATAACGCACAGGATGGGAATGTCTTTCATTATTGAACAGTTAAAGGGTTATTGTCAAAAATATACCCTTGTCTGGTGTTGTTTGTATTGCAAAAAGCTGTATCATATGGTATAAACCCACCTCGCCTTTGGCAGACCCGTGCTTGGGTGAGAAGGGGTAACAAAAAAACATTTTAGGGTACGAGGAGGTACGTTAAATGGCAACTGCACGATCTGTAACCAAACAAAAAAAACCAAGTAAGGCTTTGTTTTCTTTGCCCTTTAAGGTGGGAGATGTCGCGGTTTACCCGGCACATGGGGTCGGTGAAATCAAAAGCATCGAGCAACGCGAGATCTCAGGCAGCAAGCATCAGTTTTATATTCTGCAGATACTCGACAACGGCATGAAGATCATGGTCCCCACCAAAAACATCAACGCGGTGGGTTTAAGAGAGATCATCTCAAAGGACGAGGTCGAGGCCGTCTACGCAATCCTTAAAGAGCGCGACATCACCATCGATAATCAAACATGGAACCGCCGGTATCGCGAATATATGGATAAAATCAAGACCGGCTCTATCTACGAAATCGCAGAGGTCTACCGCGATCTCATGCTCCTCAAGCACGAAAAGGCCCTCTCGTTTGGCGAGCGCAAACTGCTCGATTCGGCTCGAAGCCTGCTCATCAAAGAACTCGCCTTTGCCGAAGCCCGCGACGAAGACGAAATCGACATGGACCTTCAGGATATTTTCGACGATTAATCAACGCCGGTAACATCAAAATCTTTATAACCCCGTAAGTCCCTGACTACGGGGTTTTTTTGTGTAAATTTGCAGCACGCATTGGTGTACCCACGGCAAAATGGCTTACGGTTGTGATGACACACCACTCCGGGGTGCAATGGTCTTCATGAAATCCTCGATGGCCCTGTGGTGTTTTATGAGCTTGATATACTGATTAAAAGCAGCATACGACCGTGCATAATCTCTTTTTTTCAAAAACAATTTTCCGAGTGTAAAATATAGATAAGCCGAGGGCTCGGATTTTTTTAAACCATGAAGTGCCATATACAATGCGGCCTTTTCCCATTGGTTTCTGACAAGAAAGGCAGTCAGATCCGATTCGCGGTGGGGAAAACGCCGCACCTTTAATAACGACACAAGACCCCCTTGTGGTGCGTGCGGGGTCCTGTTTAACAACGCGTCAATCTCCGCCGCTGTCACAATCCTGTTGCCCTCGACCAAATCTGCTTCGGTGAGTTCTTTAATCTGGTCGGCGTAGCCCCGCCTGAGATATACGGCGGCAATATCATCAACAAAGACCAGACGCCAGTCGGGGTGCGCCTGAAACACAGCATGCCAGTTTTGAGAAATGCGATGAGGGAAAATAACAATCTGCGGCTGCACGTCTTTTAAAAAATCCAGCATGACTTGTTTGTCCTTGAGAACACCATACATCGTGCTGAAAAACTCAGGGCCATAGACCTCGGTTCGGGTGTCTATGTATACCTTCTGGCCAAGCATAAACATCAGCATCCCGCCAAAATTGATGTGATTAAAAATCCTTTCGTTGAGATGATTCTCCTTGATAAAGTTGATGGCATCAACGGGAATAATATTTTTATTATAGCCGTATCCAAATTCGGTCCTTGATTGTCTGGACGCGTAGTAACTGTTGGTTGTGATCTTGAATATCAAAACAGCGAGCAGCAAAGAAAAGACGACAAGCGCGACAGAATGTACCAGCGCCATCGTCCTGCACAATACGTGACTGCGCGGAGACCTGACAAAACCTGATAAGTCACAAAAACCCGCGGCCACAGTGGGCAAAGACACTGCAAGAATAAACAGGGCAATGTTTCTCACGGCCATGGCCATGAGAAAATAGAACAGGCAAAACACCAGGGCCTCATGAATCACAACCGCGCGTTTTTTTATAAATCTCCCTGCAAGGGCCACAGGGGCCATCACACAATAGACGTGAAAAAAAAGAACAGGGTGAAGACAATCAAACCCTGAACTATTATAATAACTACTGACAGAAAAAGAATCGGCGGAAAAAGGGGACGCAAGCTCCAGCAGGTTTTTTTTAAAAACATTGGTGCTGCTGCCCACAAGATCAAATTGAATCAGGGGGAGGTGCAGCCCCTCAACAAAATAGGGATTAATCAAACAAACCAGCACGGAGGCAATCCCATAAGTCAGGAGCTTTTGATCCAGTCTTCTGGTTTTCAACAAGTTACCAACTTGACTTTTACGCGGTTGAGTTCCCCCGTCATGCGAGGAATGCACCCGCGCTCTGTCAACTTTGAAATGCCTGGATATGAAAATACCAGCGAGATAACAGAAGATCACAACCCATCCCAAAACAAAAAGCGAGTGACAGTTGACCCACAACAACATGATAACAGGCAACAGCCATAGACTCGTTTTTGCGTCATGATGGTAACCTTCGAGGTTGAGAAGTACAAGATTCAAAAAGGTCCAGCTTAAAACCTGCGGCCTCACATCAAAGTTGGATGAAGCGGCCATAAGCCCGATAAAAAGAGACAACGCAACGGGTAGAAATCTGACGGGCCCGAAAAACCTGATACGGCAAAAAAAAATGAATACATTAACAACAATCAACAGGGAATTGCCCACCACAATCCCCACGTCTCCGGCCTGTGTGTACACAAGATACAACACAACCTGATAAAGCCAGTGAAGATCAACATAGTGATGATCAGGAACAGTATAACTGAACTCGTCATGATCCGGAAACTTAAGGTTTTCAATAATCCACTGACCGGCTTTAAGGTGAAACCCCATGTCATAATTTTGGATCTTAATAAAACAAAGCAGGAAGGCAAGCGCCATCAGAAGAATCAGGATCAATACCGAGAGGGACTTCAGAAAACAATTGTGCGTTGAGCAAGAACTGGCGAAACCGTTAAATGCTATCGGTTTTAACAACATCGTTCGAGACACTCATTTTGTTATAAAAACACCATGCCCCTACGAAAAAAACACGCCCGCGTAAAAATCAATCACGGGGTTGATCCGCTCGATAATCTGTTCGCGATAGAACCAAAAGAGCATCCCCGCCATCGAAAGAAACGGCCCAAACGGGATTTGTCTGTCCTGATGTTTGTTTAATATTCTGCCAAAGACTGCATACACAAGGGCAAGCATCGAACCCGCGATGTAAATAAAAATAAGGGACTTGGGCCCCAAAAAAGCACCGAGCATCGCCATGAGTTTGATATCCCCGCCGCCCATCGCTTCCTTTTTGAGCAATCTGGACATGACCTCGGCAAACAAGAGGAGAAAACCGCCACCAATAAGAAGCCCCAGTCCCGAAAACTTAAGCCCCGCCCACCACTCCGGGTAGTGTTCGAACTGCTGCACCATAAGACCCACAATAATAAAAGGCACAGAGATGACATCGGGTATGATTTTTAATTGAAAATCAATAACTGAAATCACAATGAGCGGACACATAAACAACAGAAACCAGATAAAATACTGGGGCAGAGTTTCGGCATGCATCACCGTCACCACAGACACAAAACCCGTCAAGGCCTCAATAAGCGGGTATTGGGGGCTGATTTTTTTTTGACAGCAGGCGGATTTGCCCCATTGCAACAGATAGCTCACCAAAGGCACATTGCGATAAAACGGGATCTGCGCCCTGCAATGCGGGCAGTAGCTCCTCCCAAGTATCGACATGCTTTGAGGAAGCCTGTAGATGAGCACATTAAGAAACGAACCCAGAATCAGGCCAAAAATTCCGGCTTGAATAAGAAGTAATATTTTAGGTATGTGCATGGGCGGGATATTATTAACAAAAGACCCATAAGACAAACAAAATATAAACTCAAAAAAGAGGAGCCATCATGATCACGATTAAAACAGGCAGCCACGAAGAAGAATACTTTGCAAAGCAGCAGATCGAACAAAAAAAGAAACTCGCCAGCGAACTAAAAACAAAACTCGAAAACGCAGAACGCAAAAGATTAAAGGACCTGCATTACATGAACTGCCCCAAATGCGGCCTTAAGCTCGAAGAACTCGTCTACAAGGGTGTGGTTGTCGACAAGTGTTTCAGTTGCGGCGTGGTAGTCCTTGATGATGGAGAACTGGAAAAGATTCTTGGCGAAGACAGCTCTTTTCTTAAGTCTATCTCTAACTTGTTCAAATGATAGACACTCAAACAATCAAAAACATGGCCAGACTCGCAAGGCTCGAAATCAACACCGAGGCGGTCGATGGTCTCTCAAAACAACTCTCGGAGATCATGGCCTACGCAGCGATCATCAGGGAGCTTGATCTTAAAGATATTGAGCCGACCTCACATGCCGTAACTGTCCAAAATGTATTTCGTGATGATCATGTAATCAACGCAGACACAGCGTCCGAGGCCCTGCCAGGCGCCCCCGACCATGAAGGCCGTTTCTTTAAAGTCCCAAAGGTACTCTGATGTCCGAACTCGCCAGACTCACCATCCACGAGGCAAATCAAAAAATAAAATCAGGGACGATTTCTGTCACCGAACTCACACAGGCCGTCTTAAATAAAATTGATCAGCTTGACCCCCGACTCGGCTGTTACATCACCGTCTGCCGCGAACAGGCCTTATGCAGGGCAAGAGAGATCGACAATCAGATTGCCAAAGGCAGCCCCGTCAAGACGCTCACCGGAATCCCCATCGCCCCAAAGGATATTTATCTCACCAGGGGAATAAGAACCACCTGTGCGTCAAATATTCTCCGCGATTTTGTACCGACATACAACGCCACAGTCATCGACAGGCTGCTCGAACAAGGGGCGATCCTCATCGGCAAGACCAATCTTGACGAGTTTGCCATGGGTTCATCAACAGAGAACTCCTGTTTTCACTGTACCAAAAACCCCTGGGATCTCTCCCGCGTCCCCGGAGGCTCTTCGGGCGGCTCAGCGGCCGCTGTCAGCGCACATCTCTGCATCGCCTCCACAGGGACAGACACGGGCGGATCCATCCGACAGCCCGCTGCACACTGCTCTGTCGTCGGTCTCAAACCAACATACGGGCGTGTGAGCCGCTATGGGACTGTGGCCTACGCCTCCAGTCTGGATCAAATGGGCCCCATCACCAAGGACGTCGAAGATGCCGCCATCATGCTGAACACGATAGCCGGCAAGGATAGCAAAGACTCAACCTCCATCGACAGGCCCGTCCCCGATTACACGCTCTCCCTTGGCAGGGGCATCCAGGGTCTCAAAATCGGCATCCCCAGAGAATTTTTTGATTCTGCCATCAACGCCGATGTGCGCACGACCGTGGAGACCGCGATGAGACAGCTTGAGGCCCTGGGGGCCAAAATCATCGAGATCACCCTCCCCCACACAAAATACGTGGTTGCCACTTATTACATCATCGCACCCGCAGAGGCATCAGCCAATCTTGCAAGATACGACGGGGTCCGTTTTGGTCTCAGAAAAAAATCAGCAGATCTGCACGACATGTACACCCAGACAAAATCTCACGGTTTTGGGGCAGAGGTGCAAAGGCGCATCCTTGCAGGGACATATGTTCTGTCATCCGGATACTACGATGCTTATTATATCAGCGCCCAAAAGGCACGCACACTCATCAGAAACGATTACCTCGCGGCCTTTGACACAGTCGACATCATCGCCGGGCCTGTCGCACCCACCACAGCCTTTAAGTTGGGTGAGATGACAAACGATCCCCTTAAAATGTACCTGTCCGATATCCTGACACTCGCTGTAAATTTATCGGGTCTCCCTGCAATGAGCATCCCCTGCGGGTTTGGTGATCACAACCTGCCTGTTGGTCTGCAACTCATCGGCAAACCCTTTGACGAAGAAACCCTCATCAGGACAGCCCACGCTTACGAACAATCAACAGAATGGCATAGGATCAGCCCTGAGCTGGGATGATCAGGGCTGATGGTTGTTGGTAGTTCGTAATTCGTAATTGGGGGGGGCGGGGATTATTCCCCTCGATTGTTGTCGTGATTTATTGTAGGGGGGCAGAATGTCGTTCCTCTCAAAAACAAATATTAAAACAAAGTTTCTCTTAAGTCCCCTCTTTCTCACGGCGATGCT
The DNA here is from genome assembly GCA_015228875.1 of Deltaproteobacteria bacterium. GTDB lineage: Bacteria > UBA10199 > UBA10199 > UBA10199 > JADGCS01 > JADGCS01. The sequence continues at coordinate 15,134 of JADGCS010000092.1, forward strand.
TGTGATCCTTGTCCCCGTTATTTTTTTAAATATCTCAAACTATTACTCTACCATCTCCCGTTTTTCTTCTATGGGAATCGGTTGCACGCAGGACATCTTTATTTTGCTTAAAAAAATAAAAAACCGCCATTACCGTTTTGACAGGTTTGTCAAACACTCCAATCTTGTCAAAAACGCCGGCAAACATGCGCAGTCTGGCACAGAGCCCGATCTCAACAAGGAAAAAAAAGACCTTGAGGACAACATCCAGAAATACATTCAAGAGTTCGAACAACTCACCTATAAATACAATCTGCACCAGCACCACGAAGACCTGGTCAATTCCATCCGCAACAACTTTATCAACTACGAACAGACACTGGATTCGGTGCTCGATAGCATTGGCAAACAACAACCCATTTTTGACGAAAACCTCGAACACATGAGCCGCTATTTTGTGTTTCTTGAAAAAGACATAGAGACGCTCATCACCAAGATCAGGGACAGAACCCTTGTCACGATGAACGGGGTTCAAGGCGAGATCAAAAAACAGATTCAGGTTTTTTCGGTGTGTCTTGGTCTTGCCATCTTTATCACTATTGTGGCGGGTCTGTTTTTTTCAAACTACCTGTCCCGTCCCATTCAAAACCTTGCTGCCACCATCGAGGACATCACCAAAAAAGGCACCTTTTCGCAGCGCGCCACAAAAGAGTCTGAGGACGAAATGGGAAAACTCGTGGACGGGTTCAACCAGATGCTGTTCGAAATCGAACGGGCACAGACCTCTCTCGTTAGCTCCCGAGAAGAACTCCGCAACATCATCGAGTCGTTAAACCAGATGCTCATCGTGACAAACGAAAAGGGGCTGATCAAAGAAATCAACAAACAGGCCATGCTCTTTCTGGGATACATCAATAAAAAGGACATCAAAAACAGGTTTATCGAACACCTTTTTTTCGAAGAAACGGCATCCGGTATCCAGCCCATCCCCCTCAGCAACCTCCTCAACGACACCCTGCCCGCGTTTACAAAAAAAATATTCAGCGATGCCTTTGATCAAAAACACGCAGTGATGGTGTCGTCTTCTGTAATAAAAAACCCCGAAAATAAAATCACCGGGGTTGTGTTGATTGGGTACGCGGTTTAAAAATAACCATTAACTCACGATCACAAACCCAACATGACAATAAAACCATCTCTTTTTTTTACTCTTATTGCCTTGCTATTTCTTAACCAATCCTGTGCCGTCACTGCAGAGACAAATAGCACAGATTCAAACAATGACTCGAACACAGACATTTTCTCACGGACTGATATAGATGGTGATCTTAAGCTGTTGCTCCCTTTTCCGTACAATCAAAGCTACACGATCACACAGGGCTATAACGGTGCTGTGACCCACTTCGGACAATGGAGCGCCAACGCTTTGGATTTTAATCTCGCCGAAGGAGACCCCATTCTTGCCGTCGCAGATGGCCGCGTGATCCTTGTCAAGGAAGATTCCAGCGTGGGCGGTGCCCTTGATGACCAGTACCTTGATGATACAAATTATATCCTGATAGATCATGGCTATGGATATTTTGCGGGCTATTATCATAGCTGTTTTGAATGTGTGACTGTAAACGCAGGAGATCCAGTGAATCAGGGAGATGTCATCGGTTACGCAGGCAACACTGGTTACAGTGATTTCCCGCACCTGCACTTTCAGATGAATACGTGGTCGGGCAGCACCTCAGTCCCGTACGGTTTTTACGATGTCCCGGACGAGGGAGGGTTTGCCCTGGAGGGTGAAACTTACACATCAAAGAACAACGGGGCCTCGTCTGTAGCCTACGTCGAATCTACAATACCTGCAGATGCCTTTCTGACAGAGCACGGCATCACCCTTAACAACACTCTCCCGTGGTATTTTTCGGCTGGAGACACACTGACCGCATCCGGCAACGTCAATAATTCAAAACCATGGGTGGCGCTTTTGCTGCTGAATACCGACGGCTCCTGGATCACCAGTGTCAGCACCGAGACGGTCGATGGCTCGTTTACTCTCAACCTGACTGTGCCATCTGATCTTGGGGGAAACTACCTTTTAGGCATGGCCACAGCCGATACAGATTACTATTACACCAATTGGGCGCCTTACGTGTTTATAAAGACAGATTGAAATACCCGACATGATTGCAAATCCCTGCTCTACATGATGCTATTACTCTTTGCAGAAAGAGCCCGCATCGTCATCGCGAGCAGTGCGTTGCGGTGGACATGACGGGGTCATGTCTAACGCTGTGCGCCCACGTGGCGATCCCCCTGACGCCTCTTGGGTCATAGGGATTGCCGCGGAGCTTTCGCTCCTCGCAATGACGCCGCTTGCTTTGATGATCGACTATTATTTATGTCGCGCAGGATAACAGGTCGAAAGATATTTGCAATACGCACCGTAGTTTTTTAAGACCTCTTTGAGTGAGTCTCCGCCGAATTTTTCGAGTATGGCACTGGCCACATCAATGCAGAGAATATTTTCGGCAACAACCGCTGCAGCAGGAACAGCGCAGATATCCGAGCGTTCAACCGAGGCCCTGCATGTTTTTTTGGTGTGAACATCAACGGATTCAAGAGGTTTTAAAAGTGTGGAGATGGGTTTCATCACGCCGCGGATCACGATGTTTTCTCCGGTCGTCATCCCGCCCTCAAAGCCGCCGGCGTTGTTGGTGCGCCGCCTGAATTTTTTGTTTTTGCGGTCGTAATAAATGCCATCGTGCACCTTTGACCCCAAGAGCTCTGCCGCTAAAAAACCCATGCCGATCTCAACACCCTTCACAGCCTGAATGGACATCACCGTGCGGGCCATGATCGCGTCGAGTTTGCGATCGGCCTGCACATGGGAACCCAGGCCCGTGGGGATCCCTGAGAAAATCACCTCGAAAATGCCGCCCACCGAGTCTCCAGCCTTTTTTGCCTTGTCAATCACAGCCATCATTTTTTTTGAAGCCGCATCGTCGATACACCGCACGGGGCTTTTCTGCTGTTTTTGGTTGATGACTGAAAAATCCGGACGCCCTTTGGAAATCCCAACCCCGCCGATCTGGATCACATGTGCCGTGACGCTGACATTAAACGTACTGATAAACTGCAGGCAAAGCGCCCCCACAGCCACCCGCACGGCCGTCTCACGCGCACTCGCCCGTTCGAGAACGTTGCGCAAATCGGTGTGATCGTATTTGAGTCCCCCGTTTAAATCGGCGTGTCCGGGTCTCGGGTAAAAAATACACCGCTTTGATTGAAAACCACGGACTGCCACTGGAGACATTTCGTCGGCCCATGCCGCGTGATCCTTGTTTTCGATCCAGAGCGCAATCGGAGAGCCCAGGGTCTTGCCATGACGCACGCCTGATGTTATTCTGACGCTGTCTGACTCAATCTTCATGCGGTCCCCACGGCCATACCCCTGTTGTCTTCGCGCAAGCTGTTGATTGATTTGTGACAGGTTCAGCGGAACGTGACTGGGCATTCCCTCAAGAATGGCTGTGAGTCCCGGGCCATGTGACTCACCCGCCGTAAAATAACGCAGTGTCATGCCAACTCAAATAATTTAACAACTGGTTAAAAGTCAAAGAATGATCCCTCAATACACAAGAATAAACAAACAGACAGGCGATGCGGGATTTAATTGAGTTCGGAGAGTCAAAATTGCGCAACAAACGGCGAGGCACGGGAAGTCGCGCAGAACTCAATTAAATCCCGCATCGCCTGTCACCTTGTGTGCTCTAACTCCGATTGTAATACAGGGCTTCGTAGGCAAATTTTTTTGATATTTCCAAAAATAGAAGATGGGGGCTGTGATTTTAGGTTATTTTGATGAGTCCATGAGATTGGGGGGGCTTGGTGAAACCCGGAGGGTTTTTTTAGCGA
>JADGCS010000093.1 GCA_015228875.1 Deltaproteobacteria bacterium
AAAAATCGAACCAAATAATCCCAATCTTCGTGAACTGATTTGATTTTCTGCATCGTGCCCCCCCATTAGAAGGCACTTTTATATTATTTTTCAATCCAAAAGTCCATATATTAAGTTAGCGCTTATGGGGACATGCCCCCCGTCTTTGGTCCAGAACTTGGGTGAGTACCATCTTAAAAACTGTTTTCATGCCCCGTCCCCGTAAGGGCGCAGAGCGTGTTGAAGGAGGGCAGCTCCACCACCAGACCGGCAAGGGGCTGGATCAGCTCTACCCTGAAGATGTTGTCCTCACCGTTGTAATAAATGTGCAGACTGATACGCCTGCTGGTGTCACGGATCAGCATTCTCATGTCGTCGTTGTTGTGACTACCGCCCATGTGCTGTACCCTTTTAAGAATGCTTGCAAGGGCCTGATGATCCAGAGCGCTGATGTCCATGTCTTTAAAACGGCCGATTGATTTTGATTTTCCGTTGGATGTTGGAACACCCATGCGGACATGGGCAGGGCTCACCTTTGCCATCTCGGCATAAAGCCTTAAGGACCACTGCATAATCTCAAGGAGGTTGTGATGGCTCCGTTTGTATTCGTCCAGGGGATGATCAGGTGCAAAGAGCACGGCCCCTTCAATTGTTGCCTCCTGGCTTAATTCGAACAGCTGCGGCTTGACTGTGCTGGTTTTGCCGCTGATCAATGTGACAAGAGAGCCGCTATCTGTGATTTGTGTCATCTGGTAGGTGAGACACTGTTCATTGTGCGTTCTTCCCCTTGACATGATTTGCTGCGACCAGTCTCTACCAGTAAGAGTGCATTCGCTGTTGTTTGTCCTGCAGCTGATTTGAAAAGATCGCTCTGCAGTCGTTGCTGTTGATAAATGATGATCAGGAGAGGATGTTGGAATACGGGTCAACCCTGCATCTGCCGCGGTTTGAGGATCACGGGCGATCGTCTTGTCGAGCAAGTCTATTGTGCTGGTCAGATTTTGAGGCTGAATCGCTGCGAGTGGTTTTCTTAAAAAATAACGCTGCTCCGGATCGTAGACAGGGAGCTGCAGATGCGGACCTATATTGTGCAGAGGTGTGGATAGACTTGGCAAGAGGCGAAGATTCAAAAAAAACTCCCCGCAAGTTGATGTTTGAAAAAGTTGATGTTTAAAACAGGAACTGACCCCAAAGCCCACATCCCTGCTAGAGGGTGTGTCGCTACATTTCAAGCAAAAGTTGCGTTTTTTTTTGACGCAGCGAAATCTTTGCTGATCTGACTTGCAGCCCAGGGGCGTTGCGCAAGGGGGCGTTGTGCAATTGTACAAAACACATATTGACATCAGACAGGGCCGTTGCCATTAACCGCTACATGGCAGAAACAATCTCCCTCAATCCCAAACAAAAGACCGCTGTAGATCATAACGATGGGCCTCTGCTTGTGCTCGCCGGTGCGGGTTCGGGCAAGACCCGCGTGCTGGTCGAGAGGATGATTCGCCTCATCAGGGACCGTGTGGCTTTGCCGTGGAACATTTTAGCCGTGACTTTTACCAACAAGGCCGCAAAGGAAATGAAGGACAGGATTGCAGCAAGCCTTGGCGAGTCTTCGCAGCGGCTGTGGGTGTCGACGTTTCATTCGTTTTGTTTAAGGCTCCTCAGGCGTCACGCCACCGAGCTTGGCTACCAAAATCCCTTTGCGATCTATGACGACACAGATCAGAAAACGGTTGTCAAAAAAATACTTAAAGAAAAAGATCTCGATGAAAAGATCTACAAGATCAAATCAGTCTGTTTTCATATTGACAAGGCAAAAAACGAGGCTGTCGACCCCGAACAATTTAATGACGGCGGGGATTACTATCTCAAAAAAATAAAAGAGCTTTATACCGATTACCAGAAAGAGCTTATCAAGAATAATGCCATGGATTTTGGTGATCTCATTGTCAATACCCTCAGGCTGTTTACGCGGTTCCCGGATATTTTGGGGGAGTATCAGGAACAATTCAAGTTCATCATGATCGATGAGTATCAGGACACCAATTTAAGCCAGTATCTTCTGGTGAGACTCCTTGCCGATAAATACAAAAACCTGTTTGTTGTAGGTGATGACGACCAGAGCATCTACAAGTTTCGCGGGGCAGAAATAAAAAACATCCTGGGATTTCAAAAAGACTTTTCCGAGGCCAAGGTTGTACGTCTGGAGCAGAATTACCGCTCGACACAGAACATCCTTAATGCCGCAAACGCTGTGATTAAGGTTAATGCCGGCAGGATGGGAAAAAACCTCTGGACTGAGAACTGCGAGGGGGAGAAAATACAGATTTATGGCGGCGAAACCGAAAAGGAAGAAGCGGGTTTTCTCACGCGTGTGATCAAAGAATACGCGGCGGAGGGTGCGGCTTACAGCGATCTTGCGGTGTTCTATCGCACCAACGCCCAGAGCCGCAGTATCGAGGACGAGCTGCGAAACAATCAGGTCCCTTACAGGATCTATGGGGGCATACGGTTTTATGACAGGGCCGAAATCAAGGATATTGTGGCTTATCTCAATGCGCTGGTCAACCCCAGGGATGGCATCAGCATCAAGCGTATCATTAATGTGCCGGCACGGGGGATTGGCAAAACGACCATGCAGAAGATCGAGGCCGTTGCGACGAGGACAGGCAAATCGCTGTGGGCGGTTATGAGCGCTGTCAAAGACGTGGGGTGGGGCCTTGATCTCAGTGCGGGGACTGAGGACAAAATCCTGGGATTCTGTTCTTTGCTTGACGAGCTCAAGCAGGCAAAGGCAGATGTTCCTCTCGAGGATTTTTTAACAACCCTTTACGACAAGAGCAGCTACTGGCAGATGCTGACGGATGACAAAAGCATCGAGGCCCTGGGGCGCAAGGAAAACCTTACCGAACTCGTTAACGTGCTCGACGAGTACATTGCCGCGACGGAAGATCCTTCACTCGAATCCTTTCTTGACCAGCTTAGCCTTGCCACCAGCGCCGACGAAGGAAAGGATAACAATAATTCTGTTACCCTCATGACCATTCATCTGGCAAAGGGGCTCGAGTTTCCCATTGTCTTTCTTGTGGGCATGGAAGAAGGCCTTTTCCCGCACGCACGCAGCTTTGAAAACGAGGATGATCTCGAAGAAGAACGCAGACTCTGCTACGTTGGCATGACACGCGCCAAACAACGGCTGCACATGACCTATGCAAACGAGCGGCGTATTTTTGGCCAGTCGCAATATAATTTCCCCAGCCGTTTTCTAAAGGAGATCCCGTCCGGGTTAACGGGCCATGCAGCAAAGGACCGGTCGGAAAGGGTCCGAGACATGATTGCCGTAACACAGGTTCAAAACACGCATGTGGAATTTAAGCCGCAGGCCTTTAATCAGGGATTTGCTGCAAAAACAGAAACCTCTGCGTACAAAAGGGAGGTTGATCTTTCTTATTCTCAAACAGATACCCCGATAAAAAAAGGGGCATGGGTCAGACACACCGTCTTTGGTGACGGGCAGGTCCTTGGTTTCGAAGGCGAGCGTGAGAGACTTAAGGTGATGATCAGGTTTAATTCTGGTATGCAGAAAAAGCTGCTGTTCCATCATGCCAATTTGACGATTTTGAGATAGCAGAGGTGATGCCTGCTAAAGTATAAACGGCAGCAAGAGTGAAATCAAGATCCCCAGGCAGGCAAGGATGAACATCAGCGTGATAACGCGTTTTTCGTTTTCATTGATTGGTTTTTTGGGACTGTTAAACATTTACGACCCTCAAGCGCTATTGACACGCGCACTATGAAAAAATTTTTTTGGGCTATGTCACGTTGGACTGTTCATCTTGCATTAAAAAAACGGCTGTCTGTTGTTGCCTTTTCTTTGTTGACCTCTACATTGACCCTTTTTAAGCATTTGGGGCAGTTGCCTATGTAGGCGTTTTTTGCCTTGTTAAGGTAAATGCGTGCGTACACCCCGCAGCAGGTAAAGTTGACACCGATGAACTTGCGTTTTTGCCCTGATTGATCCGTCTGTCCTTGATCTGCCATACAGGGACGGTCTAATAACCCTTTTTACATTGATGATCAAGGTGCATTATGGCCGATAAGAAAAACATAAAAAATATCCCGCTTGATGATCTTGCGGCACAATTTAAAGAGATGGGTCTTGAGGGCTATCGCGCAAGACAGGTTCAGAAGTGGCTCTTTCAAAAAGATGCAGCGGGCTTTGATGAGATGACAAACATCTCAAAAAAATTTCGGGAGATCCTTGAGCAACACTACGAGATCAAGAGACTCACCGTTCTTGACAAACAATGCTCAGTTGACGGGACAATCAAATATCTTCTGGGGCTAGACGACCATGAAAAAATTGAGGCGGTACTGATCCCCTCCGAAAAACGAAACACCCTCTGTGTTTCCACTCAGGTGGGGTGTGCGATGGGCTGCGCATTCTGTCTGACAGCACAGCTTGGTCTTAAGAGAAATTTAAATATTCACGAAATCATTGAGCAGGTTGGTGTTGTGAGGAGAGAACTGCCCGAGAGACAGGCACTCTCCAATATCGTGTTTATGGGTATGGGAGAGCCGCTCCATAACACCAAAAATCTTTACCCCGCGCTTGCCATTCTGCTTGACCCCGATTGTTACAATTTTTCAAGACAGCACATCACGGTTTCAACGGCGGGTCTTGCCCCCGAGATCGAGAAATTTGGAGACCTCACGCCTGTCAAACTCGCCATCTCACTCAATGCGACAACCGACGCGGTGCGCGACAGGATCATGCCAATCAATAAAAAGTACAACCTTAATAGCCTGATCACCGCCTGTCACAGGATGACCTTACCCAAACGCAATCGCATCACGTTCGAATACGTTCTGCTTGACGGTATTAACGACACGATGGACGATGCCAAGAGACTTGTCAAAATTCTTGCCACACTCAAGGCCAAGATCAATCTGCTTCCCTTTAATGAGCACCCGCGCTGTGCCTTTAAAAGACCGTCCGAGGAGCGTGTGCGGGAGTTTCAAAAGTATCTCCTCGATCACGGTTTTGTGGCGGTGGTGAGGCAGTCAAGGGGGAGCGATATTCTCGGTGCCTGCGGGCAGCTTGCGGGCAGGGGACAGTCCAAAAAATAACCGGCACTCGCGCCAATGACGGCATCGTCCAAAAAAAAAACCGGCACTCGCGCCAATGACGGCATCGTCATCGCGAGCGCAGCGTGGCGATCCCCTTGACACCCTTTGAGTCACTCATGTCACTCAGTGGAGTCACTTGTTGATCATTTTTTGAGGGGGATTTTTTTGCTGACCGGTTTTACCCGTTAATCAGTCTTGCGGCCTGCACATCGGACTTGCCGCGGATTTCTTTGTGCAGGGACCCACCGTGTGAGTCCATGGTGACCACGACCGGAAAGTCTTTGACCTCTATCTGCCAGAAGGCCTCGGGGACACCGAGTTCGTCGAGCATATAGACATTTTTTACTTTTGTAACACATTTTGCGAGCATGGTCGCAATCCCGCCAACGGCGTGCAGGTAAACAGCACCGCTTTCTTTGAGCCCGGCCAGTGTTTTTTCGCCCATGCCGCCTTTGCCGATCACCCCGCGGACGCCAAAGTTTTTAATCACGGTGGCCTCGTAGGGTTCTTCGCGGATACTGGTTGTGGGACCCGCGGCCACAAAACGCCACTCGCCATTTTCTTTGGCGACGACGGGACCGCAGTGATAAATAAAAGTGTTGCCTAAAATTTCTTTGTACTCGGGCGGGTTTTTATCGATGAGAAATTTGTGTGCGGCATCCCTTGCTGTGACCATCACACCTGAAATTAAAATCTCATCGCCGATTTTTAGTTTGCGTATGATCTCTTCGGTTGTGGGTAACTGGATTTTAATCATATGTGTACTCCCCGTTTTTGACTGTTAAAGTGTGACGACGGTGTGCCCAGCACATATAGGCGATGGACACAAAGAAACTCGCCGGTAGTCTGTGCAGATGCCCTATTTTAAACGCGAAGACGGTTGTCTTGCCGCCAAAGCCCATGGGACCAATGCCGAGTTCGTTGATGTTTTTGCAAAGTTTGTTTTCGAGTTCTGCAAGTTCGGGCAGTGGGTTTGTGTCGTGGTTCTTGCGAAAGAGCTGTTGTTTTGCCACGATCGTTGATGTGGCCCTGTCGCCACCAATCCCCACGCCGATAATACCGGGGGCACAGCCCAGACCCTGTGCGTTGTTGACGGCGTCGATAATCACTTTGTAGACGCCGTTTAAATCTCTGCCGGCCTTGAGTTTGGTGTCGGGCAGTTTGTACTGGTCTGAGACGTTTTCGCACCCGCCGCCCTTGAGCATGAGTTTAAATTCGAGCGCGTCTTGATCCCATTCTTCGATGTGGATGTAAGGGGTCATGATACCCGAATTATCGCCGGGGTTTCTTCCGGTGATTGCGTGAACGGTGTTGGGCCTTAAATATGATTTTTCTGTGGCGATGGTCGTTGCCTCTTTGATGAGGGATTCGAGATCTCTTGAGGGAATGCCCACGGGTTTTGAAACATAGTAAATGTTTGTCCCCGTGTCCTGACAAATGGGCGTGGACTGCTCTTTTGCCATTTCTATGTTTTTTAAAATCATGGTTAAGGCGTTTTTTGCCGCCGACCCCTCGTCTTCTTTCTGCACGGCCGTTTTGATGGAATCAACCACGTCGTCCGGCAGCGATGTGGATGTCAGCCTGATGAGATTGACCAGACTCTTTTTAAGCTCTTCTTTGTTTATTTGCATGATAGGTCTCCTTATGATTTTGCACTTCAAGCGCTCTAGTGATTTGTCCGGTTTTTTTCAATCAGAAAAAAGCTCTGACAAAAGAGGCGACGTAAGGGGAAAGGTGGATCAAGAGTCCCGAGTAAAATTCCATGATGATTCCTGCCACACCCCACAACGGGACCAAGGTCCACAATGAATACCCCTTTTTGAATATCCTGAACTTTGAATCGGCATAATAATCCCACGAGTAAAATCCCAGCACTTTTTCGCAAGCTACCCCCCAAAGGATTTCCATACAGGTAAAACCGACAGCCCACACGCAAAACCGGTAGAGGATAAACCAATCGTGGACGTGCGTGTGGATGTATTCAAATCCAAACAAGAGACCAAAACCGTGCAAGGGGATCATGGTGAGGCTTACAAAACCCTCAAGGTATTTTTTGGGGACGCGCCTGTTGAGTTTGAATCCCAGGACCGTGTCGATCTGGTGGACTGAGAAGATCATCTCCATTGTGAGGCCAAAAAAAGTGTAAAAGACAAACCTGAAGATGTAGGGTATGTAGTCTTCCATTAGAATGTCCTCGAGTCTGTGTTTTGTTTTTGCCCGCTGAGTCTGGGGACAAGATAGTCGTACACACAGACCGGCAGTTTTTTATTGATGTACGTGAGGATGCGCATGGGCCACGGGTAAAGGTAGACGGCTTTTTTTCTTTTGATGGCCTTTGCAATGAGGATTGATGATTTTCTGACCGGGACCATAAAGGGCATTTTAAATTCATCGTGGTCGGTCATGGGTGTTTCTATAAACCCGGGATGAATGGAGCAGACAGAGATCCCGTATTTTTTGAGATCGACCCTTAAACTTTCTAAAAACACCCCCTGCGCGGCCTTTGATGAACTGTAAGAGGCGGCCTTGGGCAGACCACGAAAGGCCGCGAGGCTTGAGATGCCTACAAGGATCCCTTTTTTGTTTTGTTTCATGGAATCGATAAAGGGCACAAGGGTGTAGGCAAGCCCCAGGATGTTGATGGCGACAAATTTTTGATTGAGATCGAGGGAAAAATGATCTGCGGGATTAAGGCCGCCGACACCGGCATTGGCAATGACGATATCTACAAATCCCCATTGGTTAAGGACATCGCTGGCGATGGCTTCCATTTTTTTTCGGTCCGAAACATCGGCTGCAAAGATCAGGACCTCTGACCCGTTCTTTTGGCACTCGTCCTGGATTTGTTTAAGGAGGTCTTCCCTGCGGGCGAGCAGAATGAGTTTTGTGTTGAAAGCGGAGTAGAACAGCGCGAGATCCTTGCCGATACCAGAGGAGGCCCCTGTGATCAGAATGGTTTTGTTGTGGTAAAAGTTTTTCATGACAGCCCGACCTCCTCTAGAAAATGAGGGACCTCACATTGCCAGCCAAATTTTTCTTTGATGCGATAGCTCATGGCAGAACTCGCCTCTTTTTCGCCGTGGACAATAAAGGTTTTTTGAGGAGCAACCTTGCATTCGGAGAGCCATTTTAAAATACCGTTATAATCGGCGTGTCCCGACATATTCTGCAGACAGTGCACACGCGCCTTGATGGGGACCACCTGGCCGTGTATTTTTAATTCGTCTTTTCCCTGCACAAGAAGTTCGCCCCTGGTGCCCGCAGCCTGATAGCCCACAAGGATGATGGAGTTTTTGGGTTCGGGGCCAAGGCTCTTGATGTGGTGAAGGACCCTCCCGCCGGTCAGCATGCCGCTTGATGAAAGGATAATGGCAGGGACCCTGATGCTGTTAAGCTGTTTGGACTGCTCGGAGGATCTGACATAATTGACGTCTCTAAAGGCCTCTTCGAGTTTTTCCCTGCGCATTTTGAGTTCACTGGCAAATTCGTAGTGCGCCTTTGTGGCATCAATGGCCATGGGGCTGTTGAGGTAGACGGGGATGTCTGGTATTTTTCGTGCCTGTTTGAGTTGATGAATAATGTAAAGCAGGGCCTGTGAACGTCCGATGGCGAACGACGGGATGAGTATGACGCCTTTTCTTTGCACGGTTTGATTGATGATTGCTGCAAGTGTGTCTTGAGCGTCTTCGGGGGGATGAAGGCGGTTGCCGTAAGTGGATTCGAGGATGAGAACATTCATCTTTTTGAGTCTTGAACGCTCGGGAAGGATGGGATCGCCGGAGCGGCCGATATCACCGCTGAAGAGAATTTTTTTACCACCGGCTGTGATCTCGATACTGCTGGCACCCAGAAGGTGTGAAACCGGTGTAAAGCGAAAGGTAAAGCCCTTGATATCCACAGCCTTGCCCCAGTCCACCGGTTGAATATGATTGATGGAGTTGTTGGCATCGGTCACAGAATACAATGGGAGTGCCGGCAGATGCTTGGTAAGTTTGTGTTTGTTTAAAAATCTGGCGTCTTCTTCCTGCAGAAAGGCAGCATCGGGGAGCAGGATCGAGCACAGCGTGCGCGTGGCGTGTGTGGCATACACGGGGCCGTTAAATCCTTCTTTGACAAGCCTTGGCAGATAGCCCGAATGATCGAGATGGGCATGGGTGAGCAGAATGGCGTTGATGGTTTTTGGATCGACGGGGAAGGGGTTCCAGTTTCTTAATCTCAGCTCTTTGAGGCCCTGAAACATACCGCAGTCGATGAGGATTCTTTTGTTTTTGTGGGTTAATAAAAAACGGGACCCGGTTACAGTGTCTGTAGCGCCAAGGAATTTAATATTGAGTGGGTTTTTAGCCATCGTGTTCCTAACCCGCCTAAAGCGGAGTGCATTGCGATCAAACATGAAGGGTTTCATGTTTGGCGCTATGCGCCAGACACTACGCGGGCAGGCACTGCATAATATATTGTTGCCGAAACGCGTAGAAAAAACCTATTTAGGTTTCAATACACGCCAAATCCAATCCTTGCAATCTGTTTGTTTTGCGATTAAAGGTGCTTTTGTGCTTCGGTTATCGCACACAACATACATTAAAAAGGAAAATATGCCAAAAGGTAAAGTTAAGTGGTTTAATCCCGAAAAAGGCTATGGCTTTATTGAGCAAGACAGCGGCAAAGACCTGTTTGTTCATCATTCCGAAATTCAACCGGGTCTCAACCTTGATGACGGCATGGTTGTCGAATACGAGGTTGGCGAGGGACGCAAAGGTCCCTGTGCTGTAAAGGTCCAAAAGCCCGAATAAAAAAAAACCGGTCCGTTGGTTTTACATTGTCACCACTCTAGTTGTTAATTTGTATTCAAGAATTTTTATTTTGACCGGGCGCGGTTGTGTTTGTTGCGTGTCTTAAGCTGCGGGGCCTTGTGTACACTCTCTGTGTACAAATCTCTGGTACAATATTCCGGTAAAATGTTTTAAAAGGGTGTTTTATCCACACCCCCGAATGTCGACAGGATTTGTCGTTTTTAAATATCCAATAAACAATGCAAATTGGACGCTCCGGTGATGAACCTGTTTATCCACAGCTGTGGATATTTTTTAACAATGCAAAATTGTCTTGTTATTTCACGGGGGCAAAAAAAAATATTTTTTTTTGTTGTGGCGAAAAATGATTTGTTATCTAAAATTTATCGATGCACACAGAAGCCCGGTACTGGGGGGTTGAGCCTGCAGTTCGACCGACGGGCCCGGGTTTCTGTGTCAACGCCTTTTATCTCTTATCCCTGAGACAGTGCTTTTGCAATCCCGTTGACTACAAACTCTGTGTCGATGGGCCGGTCAAGGCTGCAGGCCTTTTCGTATTCTTGCCATGTGCTAAAACTCCCGTTTTCGGAACAGGTGGTGATCATGTTGTGCAGGTAGTCGATGGATTCTTGCGTGGGCTGGTTGTTGTTGAGGGTCTTTAAAAAATTATCCAGCATGATTCGCGACAAGAGATTTCCCAGGATGTAGGCCCTTTGTTTAAAGGGAGAATAGGCGAGATAAAAACACCACCTGTGCCACGAGTGGTCTTCGAGGTCGTTGGGTTCGAAGCCGTAATATTTTTGTTTGAGCTCGCTGTTGATATCGGCGAGGAGCTTGTCGGTGAGCTTGTTTTTTTGAACAAGCGCGTAGATACGGTCTTCATACTCCAGCAGGTTAAGGGTTCGCAAGAGAAGCTCTTCGTTTTCGGTCTTGAGTTCTTTGTAAATCTGGTTGGAGTCGGTTTTGACATCGGGAAACCGCGACAAAAAAGCAGGTGATAAAAACAACCGTTCAAAAAACATGGTGACGATTTCGTTGAGCGGGTTGGGGGGGAGAAAAAAATGCTTGTGCGGGTATTTGATCTGTCTTGACTGGATGATGTGGCCCGTTTCGTGTGTGATGACCGAGAGGTAATTAAGACTGCCCGTTTTGCAGCCGGCCCCGCTCTCGGAGAGATAGACCTCGTTGAGCCAGATACCGTTTTTTTCGTGGATCATTGCGTAGGTTGGCGAGCCTTCTTTTTGAATAAAATCGATTTGTGAAAAGATGTCTTCGAAACCAAGGTCTTTGTAAAAGTCTTTGATGAGTCCCAGAGATTGTTTAAAATTAGGGACGACCTGATTGGTGTAAAGGCAGTTTGTGTCTGGCGAGGTGTTTTTGTACCAGTAATCCCAGTTGTGGTATTGTTGAAGGTTGAGATCTTTTTTGCGGGTCTCCGCATGGTGGCGGGCATATTTTTTTATGATCTCGTTAAAGCGTTCGTTTTTAAAAAGCTGGTCCCATTTGACGGGGTCGTTTTCTTCGTTTGAGACCCAATCGCTCACCTTTTTAAAACCTTTTCTAAAACAGAAATAAAAGACCTTGTTAAAAAATTCGATGGCGGCCTTACATGTCTCGGGGTCTTTTTCGCAGACCTTAAGATAAAGCTCTCTGCGTTCTGCCTGATCATCCGTGTGATACAACTTTTGCACCAGCGGTTCGCGTTTTGAAATCTCTGCGTACCGCGCATTTAAATTGCCGTTGAAGGACGAAATTTTATAGATGATATTCCAGGTTTTGTGTCTGATGGCCTGTTTTGTCACTTTTGTTGGTCCGTTGAAATAGGGTGCTTATTTGCCCCATTATAGACGAAATTTGCGCTTCTGTCTAACAGGAAATCAAGACGCTGAGTAATCAAAAAAACCCTTGCCTGTCTTGCGTCCCAAATGACCTGCCTCTACGAGTTTTCTTAAGAGCGGGCAGGGGCGGTAACGTTCGGGGCTTAGGTCTCTTTGAAAGACTTCGAGTACATCTAAAAGGACATCAAGGCCGACAAAATCGGCGAGTGTCAATGGGCCCATGGGGTGGTTGGCACCGAGTTTCATGGTTGTGTCGATGGTTTGCGCATCGGCAACACCCTCGTACAAGGCATAGACGGCCTCGTTGATCATGGGTACGAGAATACGATTAACGGCAAAGCCCGCGATGTCTTTTACCTTTGCCGGCGTTTTGCCCATGGATTCGGCCACGGACATCGCCGCACCAAGGGTCTCTTGCGAGGTCTGCATGGCGCTGATGACCTCGACAAGCTTCATGACCGGTACGGGATTAAAAAAGTGCATACCGATAAAGCGGTCTGGTTTTTTGTATTTTGATGCAAGCAATGTGACGGAGATGGAAGATGTATTGGTTGCCACAATGGCCGAGTCCGAAAGGATGCCGTTTAATTTATTTAACAGGTCAATCTTGGCCCCGATTTTTTCTGTGATGACCTCGATGACGAGATGACAGTCTTTAAGATCGGCAAGGTCAAGGGTTGTGGTGATGTTGTCGAGCAATTTTGTTTTGTCTTCTTCTGTGATTTTTTGTTTTTCGACGAGTTTGGCAAGTCCTTTTTCGATCTTGCCCATCTGTTTGGAGAGGATGTTGGGGGCCAGATCCTGCACAATAACCGCGTAACCTGCAGCGGCTGCGGCCTGGGCGATACCAATACCCATGGTCCCAGAACCAACGATCCCTATTTTTTTAATATTTGTGGACATAATGACTCCTTTGATGTTTGTAATATAACACGTACTCTCAGGTCCCTCTTTTAGTCTCTGTGCAAACGGATGGCAAATAATAAAACGCGCATCACCTGTGGGCCAGTAGGGGCATCGTCCATCACAGAGGCAATCGATGGTCATTGCCACAGGAGGTTTGTATCAACCAGCTTACCCTCATCGATTACATTGTCGTGGGTCTCTATATTGCAACCACGTTTTTCATTGGAAATTATTATGTCAAAAAGGCCGGAGAGTCCGTAGAGGAGTACTTTCTTTCGGGAAGGTCTTTTCCGTGGTGGCTGATCGGTGTCTCGATGGCTGCTACTAATTTTTCAATTGATACCCCTCTTGCCCTGACAAAATTTGTCTCCGCAAACGGGGTTGCCGGTACGTGGTATTATTGGGCAAGTGGTATCTCTGCTGTTGCCGCGACATTTGTTTTTTCAAAACTCTGGCGCAGGGCAAAGGTGGTCACCGATAACGAACTGATCGAATTAAGATACAGCGGCAGGTCGGCCGTATGTTTAAGAATTTTTAAAGGGGTTTATTTTGGGATCCTGATTAATGGATTTGTTCTCGCATGGGTTTTTAAGGCGCTTGCCAAGATCACAACGGTTGTTGTTCCATGGGATTCAAATTACGTCATGTTGTTTTTTGTGATTGTTACATTAATATATACAGTCTCGGGGGGCTTTTACGGTGTTGTGTTGACCGATTTTATTCAGTACATTTTTGCGTTGGGTGGTTCGATCCTCCTTGCCATTTATGCTGTTGATTACGTCGGCGGACTTGATGTCCTAGTGACAAAAATCGGGCTGCTTAAGGGGCAGGGATTTCTTGATTTTACACCGCGGTTTGACCAGACCACAAATGATGAACTGACCTTTCCGGGTTTTGTGGCCCTTTTCTTGATTCAATGGTGGGCGCACAAATACTCCGACGGCGGAGGAAAACATATTCAACGGATGAGCGCCGCCAAAGACGAGATCCATGCAACGTGGGGGACATTTTTCTACGCCATTTTTACTTACGTGGCTAACCTCTGGCCGTGGATTGTGACGGCGCTGTGTGCGCTCGTTGTGTTTGAGGGGGCTGCTGATTTTGAAAAAAGCTATCCCATGATGATGATCAGGGTACTGCCGCATGGAATCCTTGGGCTTTGTGTGGTGAGTCTGATTGGCGCCTTTATGTCAACAGTTGATACCCACCTTAATCTCGGGGCGTCGTATTTTATCAACGATATTTACAAGAGGTTTTTGTGCAAGAATGCCACAGACGGTCATTACGTGATGGTATCGCGGGTCTCTGTGGTGGTGATCATGATGATCAGTGTGACAGTCAGTTTTTTTATTGATTCTGTTGGCAGCTTTTATCTTTTTGTTTTAACCTTTGCGAGTGGTGCGGGACTCACATGGGTTTTGCGCTGGTTTTGGTGGCGTATTAATGCTTATTCAGAGATCTCGGCGATGATCACAAGCGGTATTGTGGCCTCGTTGATCAAGATCTTTTATCCCGAAACAACGTTTGCGGCCTCTCTTGTCATCATCATTTTGGTGACAGTGCCCCTGTTTATTTTTGTGACCCTCATCACCAAACCCTCGAGTGATGAGGTCCTCAGGGAGTTTTACAACCGTGTGAGACCTTCAGTCCTTGGCTGGCGCCCCATCATAAATAAATACGGGTTGACCCATGCGCCTTTTTTAAAACAGAGTCTTGTCAATTTTGCTCTGGGTGTTTTTCTGTTGATTTTTTGCAACATAGGCATTGGGACGCTCCTGTTTAAGTCGGTACTATTGGGATCGCTGGTATTGGTTGTGTGCCTTGCGGTGGCTGTGTTTTTGATCAAAAGGGTCGCGTGAGGTGTTTGATAAACCCTTGATGGGTCTGCGTTGCAGGTTTAAGCTGCAATTTGTCAAGGTCTGCGGGTTGCGATAAAGTTGATGTGCAAAATTTATGTCTAGGAATTTCAAAGTCGACAGAGCGCGGGTGCATTCCTTGCAAAATGAAGGAATTCAATCGCGTCAAAGTCAAGTTAGTAACTTGTTTTTGGGCGCAACTTTTACTTTTATTGACCGATAACTCCCCTATGAATTGTGGCAAATTAAAAAAGAGGCTTGCATGATGAGGGCCCTGCCAAACAGAATACCGCCTGCATTATTTTGTCCTCCCGCCACTGGGGCAACTCGGGCCACGGCGGACACTCGAGGATCGTCACAGGAGACACAGGCCCAACCTGTACAAGGGCAGGATCAACTTGGGCCTTTAACAGGGCGTTATCGTATTGATGCTGGTTCTTGTGTTCAAGTGGCGTCAGCACGGTTTGCACCTTCGGCGGGCGCTGCGCGTGTCGGGCAGCAGGCGCGTCAGGTGAGTGCGGGGACAAATGTGGCCATGGGTTGTACGGGGAAAGATCCATGGATCGATTTTTTACAGAAGAGGCTTGAAGGGTTGAACAGACTGCTGGTGGATTATGATAGGGTTGACAAGATACTGGGTGACCACAGACCAAGGGACAGACCAAGGGAACTGACAGATGAGGATATCTCTATCCTGTGCTGTCAGTTCAATGAAAGGCTGATTGAAGAAAGACAACTTGTAAAGTTGGAAATGCAATACAGAGCACGGGGGATAAAGGCCGCAGATCTTGACCGGTACTGTTTTTTCGTCGACAGGATACGAGAAAAGGCTGCACGTGTTTTTGAGAGACACATTCCCTACATTCCAACCCCGGAAGAGCAGGTTATACTGGGCAACACCGAGTTAATGAAACATGTAAGGGTCAGGGACAGGATGCGGGCCCGCGACGAAAAATGGCGCACGGAGCCCGTGCTTATGAGGTGATCCCCCGTTTTAATTCCCTCCCGTTTATGCGGTATCCATCCCGCAGCCGCATCGGGATAATCAACACCGTAACCGTGTTTTATACGGATAAACCGCAAAATCGTTGTTGTTGATCCGATTCAAATCCTAGGAGCCTGTCGGGGAACCGCTTAATTTGAACGTGACTTGGATTTTTCCCCTCTCCCAAAAGGATGTACAGATGAGGGGAGGGGTCAGGGAGAGGGTATTCTTCCCATACATGTCTGGGCAATCAATTCTACAACGGCCTCCTTGTTTGTTAAGAATGGGTCGTTGTCTCCGAAATTTTAAAACGCAAAGTCTTTTAGCCCTTAAAAAATACCACAAAGCATTTTCGGCATCAGTAGAGTTTTGTCGAAGCTGAACACCCTGATCATGACACAATAGCAGAGTTCAGAAAAAGGCATTTAAAAGAGCTGTCAGGTTTGTTTGTTGAGGTGTTTGGTATGTCCCGCCGAGGGTAATTTTTCTGTGTTTATTTCAGAGGAACAGCGCAATGGCTAACAAGGTTTTTGTTTTTTTTGCCTTGTTTTTGGTTGTGATGAAATTCTCGATTTGATAAAGTTCCTCATAAAGCCAAGCTTAAACGCCTTGTTGCTAACCTGTCTCTGGATAATTTGATGTTGAAGGATGTTGTCTCAAAAAAATGGTAGGGCCCGACGATCAAAGAGAAGCAGCGGGTTATTTGATCGAGAGACATGACGTGAGTGAGCGTCGGGCCTGTAAATTAATTGGATTACACCGGTCAACATGGTTTTATCAGGAAAGATATGATCCTGAAGCAGAGGAGATATGCAATCGTCTTAAAGAATTAGCGGCTCGTTATCCTCGCTATGGGTGCCCTATTTTAACGACAATAACAGTAAGGAAAAGAAATGAAGACACTGCAAAGATTCAAAAGAAACCTAAAAGAAATACCCGCAACCGTAGGCTGGTATCTTTCTGATCTTGGTGAATTCAAAGGAAAGCAGGAGTTGTTTACCAGGCAGAGTCCACAAAAACTCAAAGTACTGCGCGAGCATGCCATGATAGAAAGTGCCGTTTCTTCCAATCGCATCGAAGGTATTGAGGTTGGAAATAAAAGAATTGGGACTGTGATTTTTGGAAAGAAAATTCTTCATGACAGGGACGAAGAGGAATTGAGAGGGTATCGCCTGGCTCTCGATTTTGTTCATTCAGAAGGCAAGCAACAAAGGGTTGCAGAAAAAATAGTACGCAGCCTTCATAAGTTATCACGGGGTGACATTTGGGATGCTGGTCAGTACAAGGAGAAGGACGGAGATATTATTGAAAAATATCAAGACGGACGGGAGAGGGTAAGGTTTAAAACTGTTCCAGCCAAAAAAACACCAAATGCCATGTCTGAGATGTTTGATCTTTGGGATAGCTTGGCGCGTGAAGACAAAATTCACCCCTTGATCAGAATAGCGGCACTCAATCTTGATTTTTTGTGCATTCATCCTTTTCGTGATGGCAATGGACGAGTATCGCGGCTTTTGCTTCTGATGTGTCTGTATCAGGCAGGCTATGAGGTGGGTCGTTACATCAGTATCGAGAGACTGATCGAAGAAAACAAAGACCGATACTA
This sequence comes from Deltaproteobacteria bacterium, assembly GCA_015228875.1. Taxonomy (GTDB): domain Bacteria; phylum UBA10199; class UBA10199; order UBA10199; family JADGCS01; genus JADGCS01. Next base: position 17,085 of record JADGCS010000093.1, read on the forward strand.
CGAAACCTTAGAGCAGAGCTCCTTGGGATGGCACGAGGGCCAGCATGATCCTTGGCCGTATATTCAGTTTGTGTTTTTTATTTTCAAGGAGGCTTACAAGGAGTTTGCTGAGCGGGCAGGGAGGACCAAGGAGCCCAAGGGTGCCAAAACAGAGCTGATACAAACTGTTGTGTTATCACAAAAACAAAAATTTACGCTGGCCGACATAGAAAAAACCTGTCTCACAGCCAGCAGGGATATGATCAGAAAAGTTTTGAGGGACATGAAAAAAAGAAAAGTTATTGACTGCATGGGCAAAGGCCCAGGGGCCTTGTGGATCAATAAGGGTAAGACCCTTCAAAGAGGGTAATAATAAGGGTAATGTAGGTTGTGTTGTCTATTACGCCAGCCATAAGACTCATGAGCTGGCGAAGCTCAAATGGTGGAATTGGAAGGATTCAAGTATATGAAAAATTCACCTGCTAATGATAAATGCATGATCAGGTCACGCGTCAAATGGGACATGGCCCCCGAAGACCTTTTTGTTAGAGACACACAATAATTTTTTTTGCCAATGAAATGTCAAGATCTTGAGGTTCTGAAATCTCCAGAACGGACGAGTATTTTTTGTCGTGGATTTTGTCTTTTTACGTTTGAAACAGAGGATAAGTTTTCAAGAAATTATTGCATTGTTCAACTGCATCTGGCGGGCAAAATTAAATTAAAAAATTTATCTGAGTTTTTTGGAATCAGTCATCAGCACTGTTCAAATATATTCAGGTGGTACCAACAAGATGGTGTGGCAGGTTTGATAGAGCAGACGATAAAACGAACACGTAATCGAAAAAAGATTGATGATGAGATTGGGGAGTTCATCAATGAGCAGCGCGAGAGAGGAATTTCCTACCGGGAGATATCACAAATCGTTCGATTCAAGTTTCATAAAAAAGTACGCGCTCAAAGTATTCGGTCGTGGGTTTGTAAAGCGAAAAGAAACACAAAAGCAGTTAAAGATTCAGAGGCAGAACAATTGGCGATAGAAGAATGTGAGGCTGATGAAGAAGAAAGAACAGATGGTGAAGAATGGCGCTGGAGCAGTTATGCAGGGAGTATGCTGTTGTATGGGATGATTGAGCGGAGTGGTTTTTTACGCCCGTTTGAAGAATTTATAACCGAGGATGCTGAGCAGAAAAAAAGTGGATACGGTGTGAGACGAGTGCTGTTGACGTTGTTTTTTCTGCATGCCATGAGGTGTAAGAGTATTGAACAAAGCAAACATTTGGCAGGAAAAGATTTTGAAGTGATAGTGGGTGGTAGTTTTTTGCGATTGCAATGGTTGCGATATGCTGTGGATGACATAGTGAGCCACGCAAATTACGATCAGGCGATAGAGAGTTTTTACAAAGACATGATAAGTCAGACGGATCTGGGAGATGACGTGTCTATGCCGCTCACATAAAAGGGACCCTTTATACTCAGATAAAAGGGACCTTTCAAACCCGGCCCCTTACACAGCATGTTGTTAGGTTTTAGTAATGACTAAAATTTACAGTTCTCTGAGAGCCATTT
>JADGCS010000094.1 GCA_015228875.1 Deltaproteobacteria bacterium
GGGAGGTAGCCAGAAAATCCCCAAAAATTTTCTGGCGTAGCTCCTTGTGAATAAGGCGCTCTCTGCTCTACCTGTTGATTCTGCAATTTTGCTTGTTGATGTTATGCTAATGGTATCAAACCTTTACTTTTACTTTTGAAAGAAAAAGTCCTGTGTTTTCAACATGGTTAGGCCATTACGCATAGAGTATAATGGTGCTTGGCCACGTTATTAACAGAGAACTAGCATGATAATCCTGCATCATAATCCTGCATATCGGAGGTGATCCTTAATCCTGCATGATATTGAACTCTGTTATTTTTTTTTAGTGCCACCACGACGGGGCTTCATGTTACTCCCGAAAGAATTGACAGCAGCGACATGTGGGTCTACGTCCGGTGGGATAGTCCAGAACATGGGGGATGTTTAATTATGTTGCATGACCACCTAAAAAAATATTTTGGGTTTGATTCATTTAAAAAGGGACAGCAGGCAGTGATAAACAAACTGCTCAATGGAGAATCTGCAGCGGCCATATTTCCTACGGGGGCGGGAAAGTCTCTCTGCTATCAATTACCGGCCGTTCTCTTGCCAGCCATGACCCTTGTTGTTTCCCCGCTGCTTTCTCTCATGAAGGATCAGCTGGACTTTCTTGTTGCCCACAACATCCCCGCGGCAAGACTGGACTCAACGTTGGGACAGGATGAATACAACAGGGTCATGCAAAGGGCTACGAGCGGGGAGTTGAAGATCCTGATGATCTCGGTAGAACGATTTAGAAATGAGAGGTTTCGCTATCACCTTCAAAAGATGAAGGTGTCCATGATGGTTGTTGACGAGGCGCATTGCATTTCAGAATGGGGACACAATTTTCGGCCTGAGTATCTCAAACTTCCTTTTTATCAAAACGAATTCAAGATCACGAGAACCCTTTTGCTGACAGCCACTGCGACAAGAAATGTTGTTGATGACATGTGCCAGAAACTCAACGTGCCTTTTAACAATGTCTTTATCACAGGGTTTTATCGTGAAAATCTTTTTCTTAAGGTCACACCAACAGTCGAATCCGGGAAGGCTGATCAACTGGTCAAGAGAATAAAGGAGGACATAAAAGCCCCCACGATCGTCTACGTAACGCTGCAAAAGACGGCGGAATATGTGGCGCAGGTTTTGTGCTCAAACGAGATCAATGCGCACCCTTATCATGCGGGCATGCAGAATGATGAGCGCGAATACATTCAAAACAGGTTTATGGATGGTTCTCTGGACTGTATTGTAGCGACTATTGCCTTTGGAATGGGGATAGACAAAAAAAACATTCGCAGGGTTATCCACTTTGATCTCCCTAAATCCATAGAAAACTACAGTCAGGAGATAGGCCGTTCCGGGAGGGATGGAGGGCCTGCCCTCTGCGAGGTCCTTGCAAACAGGGAGAGCATCAACACCCTCGAAAACTTTGTTTATGGAGACACACCCGAGGAAGCATCAATCATCAAAATTCTCCACATCATAAAAAACAACAACGGTTTTGACTGGCTGGCACGGCTTTACACACTTTCTGGCGAAACAAACATCAGGGTTCTTCCGTTAAAGACCCTGCTGGTTTATCTGGATATGGAGGGAATCATTGTCCCAAAATTTACTTATTTTGACGAGTATTATTTTAAATACAACACCGAGCCCGAATTTATTTTAAACCAGTTTCATGGTGAGAGACAGGTATTTGTTGGAGCTGTTTTAGAACACTGTCACAAAAAGAAAATCTGGACCTATCTTGATTGCGAGGGGATCATCAACGCATACAAAACAACGCGCGAACGTGTCATGGCGGCCCTTGAATATTTTAACGAAAAAAAATGGATTGAACTGCATACAAAAAATGCTGTCGATGTCTATGACATTAAAACTCAGGATTTTGATGCAGAACAACTTGCACACAGGTTGTATCACCTCTTTAAAAACAAGGAAAGGCACGAGATCCAGAGGATACACGACATGGCAGATTTTTTTGAGAATGGCTCCTGCCTCTCGGGGGGGCTTGCAAAATATTTTGGGGAGCAACTCGAAAAAGAAAAGTGTGGTCACTGTTCGTTTTGCAAGGGTGGTCGGGCGACACTTCCCGCCCTGAGGGCACAACAACCGCTTGCACTATGCGATTTTGACGCACTCACAAAAGAATTTGTCTCTCAAATGCAGGACAGTTTCTCTGTATTAAATCTTACAAAATTTTTGTGTGGCATCTACACCCCTGCTTTTTCGAGGGCCAGCATAAAAGGCATGCACGGTTATGGAGCACTCGAAAATTACGCATTCACGGATGTAAAGGCGTGGGTGGAGGGGAAAGGCGGCAGGCTTTGACGTACTTCAAGTTGTTAGTTTTTGGTTTGGGGGAAAGGGGTCAAAAACCATTCATCCATCGTGGTAACATACTCGTTTAAATGTTTCACCTCTACCGGCGCGTGTTCGCAGCCTTTGATGCAGTGATATTTTTTGGGGCAGGCAAGTTTTTCGTAATTCATGCGGCTTAAACTTTCGGGGATGAGGCGGTCATTTTCTCCATGGAGCACCATCACAGGCATCTTTGTAAATCGTTCAAAGGGGATGTGCGGCGCCGTAGAAATGATGCTGCAGGCCGATTTAAAGGTGTATCGTTTGACACAGAGGGGGTTATCGACAAAGAGCTGGTTAAATTCTTTGTTTTGAGAAAGCCTGTCGATGGATAAAAATTTTCTGACGGGGGTGTAGACATTTGGGACGACAAGGCTCCCCAGCTTGGCAAGGGCGGTCATCAGGGTGATGTGCTTGCCGTCCTGTGATATTTTTTTTGTCCTTCTTGCGGAGAGATCCAGCAGGCAATAACAGGCAATGGCCTTGATGTCATCACAGACACAGGCCGTGTAGTAGCTTAAAATCCCGCCAAGCGAGATCCCTGCGAGAAATCGCGGGCCATCGGAGAGGGTCTTTGCAAAACTGATGGTGGAGATGAGGTTATTAATAAACAACGCAATCGTCCCGCTGCCGTGTCTTTGTGTGGAGAGACCAAAACCCCACAGGTCGGGGCAGATGACATTGTAACCTTTGTTGTAAAGACCAAGGGCTATGTGTCCCATGATGCGGCCGCAGGTAGCAAGCCCATGGCAATAGACGACAGTCGGCGCGTGTGCGTCCTGTCTGTAGATGTCGAGGTGAATAAAGGTCCCCGCAGATGGGATCCATTTTTCCTCAATGAGATTTTCGAGCGCTTTGGCATCCTTTAAGGAAAAAAAATCCTTCCATTGGGGGGTGGTTGTGTAGGTAGACAAGGCGATCATTTTCCGACTGATACTAACGCGGCCCACGCCGCAACCAAATAGGCCATTACATATGCGAGGTCATGTGGCAATCACTGAATGCTGTCAGCGATCAGCGGTCAGCAATCAGCCAGACAAGAGAAACCCTTTTTTCTGGCTGAACGCTGATAGCTGTCGGCTGAGGGCCTCTCGCATTGCGTGACAGCCAGATACAAAAATTATCTTCTCATTTTAACAAGAAGTTTGAATGGAAGAATCTATATTTCTGAGTCAACACCAGAATGGGCAGAGGGGGCCATTTGAGTGAGCGGCATCGTCTTAACAGTGTCAAACGAAAATCTTTTGTCAAAATGTAATGAAAACTGGTTTTTTCTCTCATGCGAAGCATGCACCCGTGTTCAATTAACTTTGCAATTTCCAGACATTTAAATTAGGGAAAAAACCATGGAGGAAGTCATGCGCAAACACATGCTCGATTTTATCAGCGGGTCCGAATCGCACGCGGTGAGGGGGCTGCGTATCCTGATCGAATATTTTTATGCCCTCGATGTTTTAGAACCTCTTCATGATGTAAACATACGCATTGTCTCGGTCTTTGGATCGGCGCGGGCAAAGCCAATGAGTAAGGGTTACGAAGACGCTGTGAAACTTGGCACGTTGCTTTACAAAAACGGTTTTGGAGTGGTGACAGGCGCGAGTCAGGGGATCATGGAGGCCGCAAACAAAGGGGTCTCGCTGGCGATTGTCGAGGATCTCAAAAGATCAAAGAAATTTTCAAACAAGACCGAAAAACAGATCATGGCCTCAAACCAGTATAAAAATATTCTCAATGTTTATTCTCTGGGGCTTAAAATATCGCTTCCGTTTGAGGCCGAATGCAACCCGCATCTTGGCAAGACGGCCACATTCCATTATTTTATGGTGCGCAAATTCTTTTTTGCGACCCTTTCGTCTGCGTTTATTGCCTGCGAGGGAGGCTGGGGGACGCGTGACGAGCTCTACGAGATGATGACGCTGGTTCAGACCGGCAAGATGGAACTCATGCCCATCATTTATATTACCTCCGAACCTCGGCATATTAATGTAGATCTCGACTTTGCCGTCAAGGGAGGCTACATTTCGCCGCTCGATCTCAAGCTGATACAGGTGGTTGACGACTACAAAAAGGCGGTGGAGATTGTTAAAAAATTTTACAGCAATGTTAAATACATCCAATACTCAAAGACAGGCTATATTAAGGTTCACCTTATTACCGAGCTCACCCCCGCGCAAAAAAAGACGGTCACAAATCTTGTAAACAAAAAACACAAGGACGTCTTTAAAGGCGGCGTCAAAATCGGCAGCGATCGACTCGAATTTTTTAATTACGTACACAAATCATACGGTATATTACGCGAAGTCATCGATGCGATCAGTGTGTAAGGGGGGGTTAAAACAGCTTCATGTTGTTTAAAATATACCCAAAGTCCTCTTTGACCTTCTGAAAATTTTCTTCCTTTGCCTGAAAGACAAGCTCGTAGGGTTGTCCCCTGTGAATGAACATAATCTCGCGTTTGACTTTAAGGTCGCTGGGGTTTTTGTAAATCATAGAGAGACCCGTGGTATTTCCCGCAAGGGTGACGGGGTCGTTTTCTTTTATAAAAATGGCCCCCGGCAGGTAAGATTTAAGGCTCTCAAGCCTTTTGCTGTAGGCCTCTTCGGCGGTGGCAACGGTGAACCAGCTTTTTTTTATGGTGACTTGTGCATCATAATAGACATCGTGGTTGAGACTGATGGAGTGCTTGCCAGCATTGATACCCCAGATGGCGTTGGGGGCAGCAAACTCAATACCGCGCTCCGGATCGCTGATTTTCATGCCGGCATCGATTTGGGCCTGTGTGCCCAAAGAAACACACAGTAAAAATAAAATAAATAAGACGGTCAGGAGTTTGTTCATAAAGGTTCCTTGATAGAGATTAATTGATAGAGCTTAATCAAGCAGCGACAGAAATTATTTGAGAAGGATTTAAATGTCGAGTAAAAAGTCCTTTATGCGTTACAGGGGACTTGTTTATTTTATTTTACCGGCGGTCATGTTTTTGGTGGCCCCTTCCAAAGTCCCCGCCAAAAAAATTGCCTACAGCCCCCTCAGTTCGATGGTTGAGGTTAAAAACCGCACCATGAAGCACTTTGATCGCGACAAGGATGGCTGGCTTAACCGTTACGAAAACTCCCTTCTCACAACCCACCTTAAATTTGGTTATGATCTGGTTAAAAAAAACAAACAAAAGCCGTACGATTTTAACCACGACCTGATGCTCGAACCGTTTGAGAAAAAAATGTATCTTAAGGACAAAAAAAACGGCGTCCTTAAAAAATACGACAGGGCCACCGAAAAAAAATCAATTGTGTACCGGCGCCAAGGCAAATGACCACACGTTTTTTTAATGCTTCAGGCCCGTTGCAGTATCGATAATCATTCGAAATTATTACTAAAAAATCAACATTACCCCAGAGAGGGGCAATGGGTGACCTGCCTCGTGCTGCGATGCCGTCTCAACGGCAATTTCATTGACACAAAACAGGTGATTAGCTTAGTTACCCGAACTCTTCAAAACGAGAGGCACGAGGGGTTTCTTGTGCGGGTGTTTGATGGATAACATGGTATAAAATAAGGGTTTCGAGGCGGGCATGTGCCCGGGCCCTTTTTTTGATGATTAACAATTAACCTTTGTCGCTGCGGGCCGTTGGATTTTTTTCAAGTTTTGACACTGCAGGACAAACAAAGCAAAGTTTAATAATGAACGTTCAAGCGATAGATGAGTTTAAAAACTTATTTGAAAAACAGTATGCCAATTTAAAAATTAATCAGGGTGAAGTAGTTGATGGAACAGTTGTTTCAGTCGTCAGAGACTTTGCTGTTGTTAACATAGGTTTTAAATCCGAAGGCTATGTTGTGCTCGAAGAGTTTCGCAACCTTGATGGCGAGATTCAGGTTGCCGCCGGAGACAAGTTTCGGGTGCTTGTCGAAGAACTCGAAGACAAAAACGGCAATGTTATTTTATCCAAAGAAAAGGCCGATGCCGTCGAAGCATGGTCAAATGTCGAAAAAATATTCGAGACCAACGCTACAATAGAGGGCATGGTTGTCAACAAGGTCAAGGGCGGCCTGTCGGTCAACCTTGGAGGGATCAAGGCGTTTTTGCCCGGCAGCCAGATCGATCTCAAACCTGTCAAGAGCCTCGACAAACTCATTGGTAAAAAATTCTCATTCAAAATTTTAAAACTCAATCAGGCGAAGGGCAACATCGTGCTGTCGCGCAGGGCCATTTTAGAGACCGAGAGACAAAACTTAAGGCGCGATGTCCTCGAAAACATAAAAGAAGGACAGATCATCCGTGGTGCAGTAAAAAATATCACCGATTACGGTGTGTTTATCGATTTGGGCGGCATAGATGGGTTGTTGCATATCACCGATCTCACCTGGGGCAGGGTCAATCATCCCAACGAGATTCTTAAAATTGGCGACGAGATCGACGTTGTTGTTCTCAAGTACGACGAAAAATCAGAAAAAGTTTCACTGGGTCTCAAACAGCTCACCGAAGACCCGTGGACACTTGTCGATAACGAGTTTGCTGTTGGGCAGAAAATCAAGGGCAAGGTGGTCTCTATTACAGATTACGGTGTCTTTGTAGAGGTCAAGCCGGGCATCGAGGCGCTTATTCACGTCTCAGAACTCTCGTGGACAAAGAAAATCAAGCACCCGAGCAAGCTTGTCAAAATGGGCGACGAGCTCGAGTCCGTGATTCTCGATCTCGACATTGGCAACAAAAAGATAGCGTTGGGATTAAAGCAGCTTGAGCCAAACCCATGGGATATCCTCAATCAAAAGTACCCGATTGGTTCGGTGGTCAAGGGCAAGATCCGCAATATCACAGACTTTGGTATTTTTGTTGGTGTGGACGAAGACTCTGTAGACGGGCTGGTTCACGTATCAGATATCTCGTGGGACAAAGACTACAAATGGCCAAACGAGGATTTTGTAAAGGGACAAGAAGTCGAGTGTGTTGTTCTTAACATCGACAAAGAAAACAAAAAGTTTGCACTTGGACTCAAACAGCTCTCAGACGATCCTTTTGCTATCATGATGCGCAATTATCCCCTGGGTCGGGAAGTGATAGGCAAGGTCGAAAAAATCGAAGACAAGGGCGTGGTGATCCGGATCGAAGAAAATGTTTTCGCGTATCTTCCCAACAACGAGACGGGTGTTGGTCGCGCAGAGATCAAAAGCCGGTTTACCGAGGGTGGGGAGGTTTCGGCGCAGGTAAAAAAATACGACGATCGAGACCGCAAGATGATAGTCTCTGTTAAAAACCTCAATAAAAAACTCGAAAAAGAAAACATGAAGGACTTTTTGGACAGACAGGGTGATGCCAAGGTCAAGTTATTCGACATCATGAAAAAAGATCCCGAGTGATTCGCAGGTTTCAGGTGTCAAGTCCCGGATACGTGAGGGCGCAGGTGTCCCATGTTGATAGAGTGCGGTAGGCCCTGACATGCCATGGGGTTTGTTGCGCAGTTGGCTTGGGGTTCCCGATTTTCTGGCGATGTGGAAATTGCTACCTGAAATTTTAAAGTGACATGAAAAGACATCCCCTTTTGATCCTCTTTATTGTCTTTGTTGTCATCTCTTTTCTTGTTGTGGGCATTGCTGTAATTTTTTTCCTGTCCAACGTGTCTGCAACCTTTAACCGAGAACCTGTGGTGGTTGTCAAGATTGAGGGGCCTATCTTTGAGTCTCTTGAAATCATGAAAGAGCTTCAGGAGCTCACAGAAAATCAGCACGTCAAAGCTGTTGTCTTAAGGCTTGATTCTCCTGGTGGTGCGGTCTCGGCATCTCAAGAAATATATGAAGAGGTTTTAAAATTAAAGGAGCATGTGAAGGTTGTGGCATCCATGGGGACGGTGGCGGCAAGCGGCGCCTACTACATAGCCAGCGCGGCCGACAAGATTGTGGCAAATTCTGGGACCGTGACGGGCAGCATTGGTGTGATCATGGAATCGTTTGGCCTGCAGGCACTCATCAAAAAAATAGAGGTTGAACCCCGCATCATCAAGAGCGGCCAGTTTAAGGATGTGGGGACACCCTTCAGGGAGATGACAGAGGGCGACAGGGTCTACCTGCAGCAGCTTATCGACGACATGTACGAACAATTTCTTGATGCTGTTTCAAAGGGCCGCAAAATCCCCATCGAAAAAATCAGGACACTGGCTGAGGGCAGGGTGTACACGGGATTGCAGGCAAAAAAAGAGGGACTTGTCGATGTGTTGGGCAATATTTACACGGCCATTGATCTTGCAAGGACAGAGGCGGGGCTCCCCAAAGGGGCAAAGGTGAGGTGGCCCAGCGAACCGGGGCCGTTCGAAAAATTCATGGGTAGCGACCCCTCCGGTTCACTGGCACAAACCATGTTTCACAAACTTTTAAATGCGCGTGTCCCCCTCTGGTATTTAAGTGTTGATGACCTTCCAAAATATCAATTACAGTGATGGTTCTTCTGATGATATATGGTCTTCAACGTGAAAGGACAAAATGACTAAAAGTGAATTGGTTGAAAAATTAACTTTTAAACTTCGCGGATTATCAAAAACGGAGATCGAGATCATTGTCGACACCCTGTTTAACAAACTAACGGATGCGCTTAAAAAGGGCGGTCGGGTTGAGGTTAGGGGGTTTGGCACATTTGAGGTCCGTCATCGTGTCGCGCGGCAAGGGCGAAATCCCAAGACAGGCGCCGGCGTGTACGTAAAAAACAGAAGGGTCCCGTTTTTTAAGGTGGGTAAGGAACTGCGGGACAGGGTCAACAACGCTGTCGGGTCAACAGCTGAAAAAAATAAAAAGACCCAAAACGGGATGAATACAAGTTACTAACTTGACTATGACGCGGCTGAATTGCTCCATTTTGCGAGGAAGGCACCCGCGCGCTGTCAACTTTGAAATTCCTTACGTAAATATATGAAAAGAATCTGGGCCCCATGGCGGATGGAGTACATCGAGCAGCTTGCCAAAGGTAACAAAAAAAAATCCCAAAGCAGGGAAGCGTGTGTCTTCTGCAAGGCTCAAAAAGGAAAGCCCAGTCCAAAAAATCTGGTGTTGTATAAGGGTGAGACCTGTTTTGTCATCATGAACAAGTATCCTTATATTAACGGGCATCTCATGGTGATTCCCTTTCGCCACTTAAGCGACTATTCAAAGCTGACCCTCGAAGAACACTGTGAGATGGGGATTCTCATGGATCTTTCCATGCGCGTACTTAAAAAGGTTTGCAAGGCGCAGGCGTTTAATCTGGGTATGAATCTCGGAGAGGTAGCCGGTGCGGGCATTCGCGAGCACCTTCACTATCATATTGTTCCCCGCTGGTCGGGTGATCACAACTACATCCCTGTGGTGGCAGACTTAAGGGTGATCATGGAACACCTTGGCAAAACGCATCAAAAGCTTATCGGGGAATTTGACCGTTGTGCAAAAAAATATCAACCCTTAAGCTCGGGCTGTTCCTGTGACGGTTCCTGTGACTGCTCTTGAGGGTCCTTGTTTTTGTTTTTTGCGGGTGATGTGATTTTATTTTCGATGTGATCAAACGAATCCAGCCTGATGTCTTTTATCTGTCGCAACTGGTCTTTTAGTTTGCCTAGTATTTTTCCCGCCTCAAAGGCAATCTCGGTCATTTTTTTAGGGCCAACAATAATAAAGCAGATGACCATGATAACTGCGAATTCTGTAAAGCTGACGCCAAACATAGGGGGGTATGCAGGCTTTTATTACTTATTTTTTTAATTGTCGAGCAGTTGTGTTGCGCAGAGTGATCTTGCTCCAAACAAGTTGATGGTTGCGGATTTCTGCTGACAGCGATAAATAGAGGTGCCGTGGTTTTACTGGGTTTTAAAAAACAATCTCAGCAGGATCCTTACTTCATTGGCAAGCTTGATACCTTTCGCCAGCTTGTGAGGTCTTATTCCATCAAGGCAGATCATTTTCTGGAATCTTTTGATCATATAGGCAGGCTCTTTGATGTCGAGGCCGCCTCGCTGTACGTCTACGAAAAAAAAACCAACATGTTTTTGCTCAGAAAATGGTTTGGTTTCAAACCGAGCAGGCTTTCCATTTCGGGTGATTACGAATTTATTAATTTTCTTAAAACAAAAAAAGACACCACCTATCACAAGGATTATTTTGAAAAGTCTGTCAACGAGATCAGACAACCGGCGCTTCTCTATTTTCAGCACACAATATCCAACGTTGTTTCGGCACTTATCGACCGTGGCGAGTGGTACGGGATTATCAATTGCTGTGTTGATCCCAAAAAAGTTGACCAGTTATTTCTGCTGGACAGCATTCTGGAGATTTATGCCGATCTTGTAAAAAAATGGATGCAGTATCAGCAGGTGATTCAGGTCAACAAAAAACTTGCCGAAGTGAGTCATGTCAAGGATCAACTCCTTTCCAACGTCACCCACGAACTGCAAACGCCGCTTAACGGTATTTTGGGCATTGCCGAGGCCCTGCTCGACGATCCCGGACTTTCAGAAGAATACAGAAACTCCATCAAACTCATCAGGCAGTCGGGCGCCGATTTAAGCAGGACGCTTGGCAGCATGCTCGAACTCGTCCAGATCGAGGCGCACAAAAACAAAAATGTCAAAACAAAGTTCGGCATTTTTCAACTCATCAAGGAAACAGCCCTGCTTTATGGTGATCAGTGTAAAGAAAAGTCCATCGATCTTGTTATCCCTGCGTTGGATGAAGAAATATTTGTGTACGCGCAGATCGACCAGATTCGTACGGTCCTGATGAACCTTACCGGTAATGCAATCAAGTTTACCAACACGGGTTCCATCACGATCGAGGTCTTTAAAAGCGGAGAAAAACTTCATGTCAAGATCACCGATACAGGGATCGGGATCGACGAAGACAAATTAACCCTCATTTTCGAGGAGTTTTATCAAACAGATGGCTCTCACACACGCATGTATGGCGGGACAGGGCTTGGTCTTGCCATTGTAAAAAAAATCATCGCCCTTCATGGCGGGAGAATCTGGGTCGAGTCCAAAAAAGGTGTCGGGACCTGTGTGCAGTTTACCCTGCCGTTGATCCCTGTTTGAGGGGGAGCTTCATAACCCGCATAAAGCGGCAAACACTACGCGGGCGGACACCATGCAAAAATTGATGCCGAAACGCGTAGAAAAAACCTTCCAAGGTTCTGTTTTATCCCGTTGACCATCACAGAGTTGAGTACTAAATCCCGATCCCATGAAATTCACAAATGCACTTAACGAACAAATTCTTGTTATCGACGGGGCCATGGGGACCATGGTCCAAAATGCAGGGCTTTCCGACGAGGCCTACGGTGGGCCCCAGTTTAACATGCTTGCCGATCTCCTTGCCTTTTCACGGCCCGACGTCCTTAAAGGGATTCACCTGCAATACCTTAAGGCCGGCGCCAACATCATCGAGACAAACACATTCGGCGCGTCCGGTCTGCGTCTTCAAGAATACGATTTTTCAGGGCTGGATGTGCGCGCTTTCAGGGGGCTTGATGGTGGTATCAACCTCAACAAGTTGGGGCCTGATGAGATGGCCTATCACATCAACAAAAAGGCGGCAGAGGTTGCCAAGGCTGCTGTTGCAGAATACCTGCGGGAAGGTTCTTCTCACTCAAGACCGCTGTATGTTGCGGGCTGCATCGGGCCTTCAAACTGGGTCCTGTCAAGCACAAGGGCCGATTTAAAAAAGGGGACGTATGATTTAATTCTCAACAATTTTTATCATCAGGTCAATGGTCTCATCGATGGTGGTGCTGATGTGATCTGTTTCGATACCAGTCAGGACCAGCTTGAACTCAAGGTCGCGATACACGGGGCGCAGAAGGCCATGAAGGAAAAAGGGGTGGCCCTGCCGATCATTGCCCACGTGACGGTCGATCAATTTGGCAGGATGCAGATCTTTAACACCGATGTCTGTGCGGCGCTCTCAACGGTGCAGGATATCGGCATTACGGTTTTTGGGATCAACTGTTCCATCGGTCCCGATCTGATGGAACACAGTCTCAAGACCATCACCCAGCACTCACGGATCCCGCTCTCGATCATGCCCAATGCGGGGCTCCCCGAAAACGAAAACGGCAGGACCATTTTTAAACTCAAGCCAAAGGAGTTTGCAAAACAGGTCAGCGATTACGCATCAAGATACGCCCTCAACATTGTGGGTGGGTGTTGTGGCACCACGCCGGAACATATTGGGGAGCTGGCACAACTGGTGAGGGGCAAAAGACCACAAACGGCGCACAGACCGCGCGCCGTGTTTATCTCCGGCCCGCAGAAGGCGGTTGCGCTTGACAGCACTGATGGCCTGATCAGGATCGGTGAACGGCTCAACGTCAGAGGGTCCAAAAAGGTGCGCGACGCGGTGGAGCGCGAGGGAGTTATGGACTTTGACACGCTTGAGGAGGTTGTGAACGAGCAGGTCAAAAACCTCGGTCTTGACATCATAGACGTCTGCATGGATTCCAATCAGGTGAATACCGAAGAAACCCTGGTCAATGTGATCAGGGAGATGACCACAGATTTTTCAGGTGCGATGTGTATCGATTCGTTTTCGGTGGATGCGATGATTAAGGCCGTGCAGGCCTATCCCGGCCGCCCGCTTATCAACTCCATCTCGCTTGAAACACATGCTGACGGTGTTGACAAGCTCACCGCCATCGTCAGCAGGACCTGTCAACACGCGCCTGTTTACATTGCCCTGTGTGCCGATGCGCGGGGACCTGCACAGACGGCCCACGAAAAGCACGCAATTGCCAAAAAGATTCACGACAAGTGCCGCGATGAATTCGGGGTCAGGGCCGATCAATTGATCATCGATGTCAACGCCTTTCCGATTGGTTCCGAGAGTGTCGAGGGAATGAATTTTGCAAAGGAATCCCTGGATGCCATCTCCCTCATCAAGGCGATACACCCGGATATCAAGGTCTCCATCGGCGTGGGTAATCTTACAAACGGGCTTTCCAAAAAACCTTACATGCGCAAGGTGATCACATCCGTTTATCTCGATCTTGCCAGAAAAAAGGGTCTTGACGCTGCGATCATCAATCCCCAGCACTATGTGCCTGTCGAGTCTCTGCCCGAGGGTGATGTTGCGCTTGCGCGCAGGATTATCCTTGATCACGACATGGAGGCCTTTGCAAAGCTTGAAGAGGTGGCCTCGCAAAAAAAGGGAGAGAAAAAAACGGTGGCAGTTGCTTACGACACGCTGCTGCCCGAAGAAGCTGTCTGCCAGAAGATCAGGGATGGTTATAAACAAAGGGCCAGCGGTTTTATTGAGACAGACGGCTTAAAATACGAGTATCAGGACACCGTTGTCATCGATACCGCAAACGCGCTCAAAAAACACGAGCCGCTCGATTTTGTGAACCTGTTTTTGATGAAGGCCATGAACGAGCTTGGCACGGGCTTTGGCAAGGGCGATGTCTCGCTGCCGCACCTTTTGAAGGCCGCTGATGTCATGAAGTCAGCGATGGGTTATATCGAGGCATACATCAATCACCGTGCGGGAAAGGGCGGGCAGCAAAAGGTAACGCACAAGGGGACGGTGATTCTGGGTACCGTTTACCAGGATGTGCACAGCATCGGCAAGGACCTTGCAAAGACCCTGCTCGAAAATTACGGGTACAAAGTGATCGACCTTGGTGTGCAGACGCCTCTCGAAAATTTTGTTAAGGCTGCCAAAGAGCACAACGCGGTTGCTGTAGGATTGTCGGCACTGCTTGTACAGACCTCGGTGCACATGATCACTGTTGCCAAAATGCTGTGTGATGCCGGTCTCGGGGACATCATTATCCTGATCGGTGGGGCGCCTGTTAATCAGCGTCACGCGGTTTATGTGAGTTTGTGCGGACAGAACGATGTTTCAAAAATGCTCCCCCATGTTTTTTACTGCACCACAGGAATGGACGGCGTTAATTTTTTAAATCAGCTTCTTGCACGGGGTGCAGCGTGTGATGAACTCCGTCAAAAAAATCTCGAAAATCTCAAATGGTACTACGAGCAGGCGAAGAGCCAGCAGGCAAACAGCGAAGGGCACCTCAAGACACTCCCGCGCAGAAAGGTTGTCTTTGGTGGGGCCGACGTGAGGAAGGGTTCTTTTATCACGCCGGTTAAGATTGAGACGACGATGCGCGAATTTGCGGGGCATGTCGATCTCAAAACACTTTTTTCATTAAACTGGCGTTATGGCGGGCGCGCATCTTGGGGAAAAAAGGGGATCACAGAGGAGGGGCTTGTCCGTCAGTTCAATGACTGGGTTGCCAAATGCGATGAACACCGGTGGATTGTCCCGCAGTTTGTTTGCGGGGTTTTTCCGTGCGTGAGCGATGGCGACACTCTCATGGTATTTGACGTGATCGATAAATCCCTCGAATGCGCACGGTTTGATTTTTCTGTTTTGATCGGGTCAGACAAAAAAGACATCTTCTCGGCAGCACAGTATTTTCGCGGCAGGGGAGATGGTGTCTGTGACGCCGTTGGGATGCAGATCAGCACGGCGGGGCCTTGTGTTGACAAACAGGTGCAGCTTTTCAAGAACGAAGGCGACACCGAATCGGCCCTGTTGTTACAGGGCCTGTCTGACCGCATTGCAGAGGACATGGCCGCGTATGCCCATGGTTACTTAAGAAAACAAATGGGGCTTACGGGTCAAGAGGGGGCCCGTTATTCGCCCGGCTATCCGGGGCTTGAGTCCATGCATGTCAATCGCGTGATCGCCGACATGCTGAGTGCCGAAGAAAGAATGGGGATCGGCCTCACCGAGGCAGACGAATTTTATCCCACGGGCACAACAGCCGCTGTGGTGTGTTTTCATCCACAGGCCGCATACGGTTGACATGATCCGATAGTAATCCTCAGAGATTTCCCTGTGAAAGTCATAATATTCATATTGACGCTTTCTGTGTTTAACGCTCCAATATAATTAATGCCATTAGTAACAAATTCTTTGATGACTCATGTGGCGCAGTTAACGGCATGGGGAAAGACCTGCGTTACCATGGGGTCTACTGCAAAGACCGACAGGGGACTCACGCACCTTGGGATGTCCGCACAATCGGGGCGGATTGATCGGTTTGCCCTGGGAACCTACAGGGAGTTCAGGGACATTGTCGATGGCCACCATAAAATACCGGCACGGCACGCCAGGGCCATGCGGACTTTTGACACCCTGCTTAAACCCGATGTTGTCTTTGAAGACCTCAGATTGCCTCCTGTCATTGGTCATCAAAGCGAGACACAGCCACTCGAGGGTGACACAGGTGCTGGTCCTTCAAAAACAGTCCTTGTCCCTCTGACAACGGATCCCCGGGCGATTATCCTTCCGGTTGTCGAACATGAGCAGATTGGAACTTTCTTTATCAACGGATTTGATCCTGCCAAAAAAACCATCTCACAGATTTTTTTATCAAAGGGTGACAAATGTGAGCCTTGTCTGATGATCAGGATTCAAAATGTGGCAAACGGCGAGGTGATCAAGGTGCGGGTCTTTGGAACGCAGGTTTTTACCGACGAAAAAACAAAGACCATGTATTTTGCGATCTCACATTTTAATGACTCACCCATTTTTGCTCTTTCGGTCCAAGAGGGAGAACAGCCCCGCCTCATGCTCGCACGTTATCCGAGCTATGAGGCCGCAGGTCTTGAGGCCCCGATTACAAAATCAACAGTTCTTGGTTACAAGGGGAGCGGTAGAAAGAACGGGCATTACCACGCCGATATTTTTGTCTCGCATAAGGAGAAGATAGAAATTTCAATTATAGAAAACGAGGTGGGCGAGGTTGACAAGGTTGTTGATTTTCGTCTGGGTCAGGAGTTTGTCCCTCTAGCCCTGCGACACGAAGGCAAGCCGACGTTTCAAATAAATGATCATTTAAAAATAGCACTCACGCGCAGGCTGTCTGATTCCGGGTATTATTATCAGGTGGATATTCTTCATGACCTTGGTGATAAAAAAATTGTGGTCAAGAATGGCCCGTCGCTTGTTCCTGTTGCACTGACACCAGACAATGTCATGTGGCTTGATGCAGTGAAACGGCATTGCAGCAGTCTTAAAGAGGCAATTACACAGAATTTTAATCCCTTAAATCTGGTGAGAGAGCTTCACAAGATCAGAAAAGAAGAGGGCGTGCAGCTTGTGCACGAGGTCATCATGGCGTTGTACTACGATGAGACTACGCAGATGAGCCTGATCACAGCCCTCAAGCAGAGCCGCGGACTCCCTCTGCCTGTTGACTCGCGGATTATCCCCGCCTCGGCTGATACGCTGACATCGCTTTGCGAATACCTGTCGCAGCAGAACACAACCGGTTTTTTGTCGAAAAATATTTTAAGGGCGGCACAGAAGGTGTGTTCTGTGCCTGCGGGTTTTATTCATGGGCTGTGGCTGGCCTTAAAGAGTCCCACCCATGCAGAGATAAAATTTTTTGAACGGGGGGCGGCAACGCCGGAGTATGTTGTTGGCGGAAGGCCTGTTCTTGCTTACAGGAGGGTGGTCGACGAAAAATACACAGGCATTGCCAACACGCTGGAGTCACGGCAGAACCAGAGGGAACGTGTGTATGACATGCTGACGAGCGATGCTGTGTCGGCCTCATTTAAACATTATCTCGGTCTTCAACTGGACATCGCACGTGATTTTGATCTTTTAATCCTTGATTCGGGGTTGTTGTTCTACAACGACAAAAGGGTGCATCCCCTTGAATACAGTGCGGACAAAAAGGCACTGACAGTGATTGACAATGACGGCGACATTTTTGAGATCCTGCGCGACCGGCCGCGAACCGGCAGTTACACGAAACCCCTTGCCCTTTCCGAGGCCAATATCGAGGCAAAGAGCGAGATGCTTGCAACACACCCGGACGACACGTTCAGATATGTCTGGCTTGCTGACGGTAAAGATGCTTACGGCGGCAGTTATGCAAACGGGACACTTCTTTTAAAGGACAGCGTGACCGGCCTCTATCGCAGGCCCACCGCCTTTGAAATTGTTGATTCAATGAAGGGCATGGTTGATCTTCCGCCTGATTATCTAAGTCCTCAACACATGCTGCCCGCGGTGGGGAGGGACATCGAATCAATCAAGTCGCTCTCTGATCTCACATATCAAAAGGGAAAACCCATCGAGATCGATTTAAGCGATTACGGGCATGGTTTTAACGAGGTCTCCAACAAGAAGATAAAAATGGTCCCCTATTTTGTAGAGGTTGAGGGTGTTCGTCTTGAGCTGTATCTTCCCAGCCCCGAATCTCAGACTGCAAAGGCACTCGCCAAAAAGGGTTACTATGTTGCGGCAGAAAAAGACCTGCACAAGATAGTCAAATATTATCTTCACGTCGCAAGAAAGGGGTACATGCCCTTTAGGCCCAACCTGTACCTCATGCCAGGGATGATGGATGATATTCTGGGATTCTACAGGTTTGACGATGAGAGCATGTTTATCTCGTCTCGCAAGGCCTCGGGTTTTGAAGACTGGGCGGCGCGGATGTTTTTTACAACAGTACGCCACGAGATGGGACACGCCATTCATCGCATCAACCCCTGGATCTCGTCCCTCTTGTACCGCTGTATGGCCCTTGACGGCGTCACGATGGATTATGGGCACACCAACATCAACGAATACTGGGCGGTGCTTGTCCAGAATTTTTTTGACCACCCGCAGAATCGTTACCGCTTTCCAAATGGGTACAAGCTGATTTACAATCTTATCAAGCTCAGAGAAATGGGCATCATGTGGGACGGCCCCAAACACCGTGTCCCCGCGGGTGCAGAGGGCCAATATAAAAATCCTTCCTTTAAAGAGAGAAACATAGACGGGACACACGGGGCGGTCAGGATTCTTGCCACCGGTGGAGACCCGTTTGCGGTGGTGGTGGGTGTGGTGGGGGTGGTGTCTGGTGTCTCTGTCTCTGGTGGGGTCAAGTCTTGATTAAGTACGAACTTACTTCAATACGGCCCTTTCTATCTCTCTGATACGCTTTGCCAACTTTGTGTCTGCCAGCAGATCTTTTTTAAACCTCTTCAACTGCTGTGCGATGGCGTATTCGTTTGTTG
>JADGCS010000095.1 GCA_015228875.1 Deltaproteobacteria bacterium
CTACCGGACATAGAATCAATAATTTTTTTTGCATAATCAAGCGGCATTCTTTCAAGACGTGAAAAAATAAGATAAGCACAGGGCACCACAAAAAGTGTGAGCAGGGTGGCAACAAACACACCGCCAAGGATCACAATAGCCATGGGAACAATGGTTTCAGAGCCCGCCCCCAGACCCAGGGCCGGAGGAACCGCCGCGGCGATTGTTGAAAAAGATGTCATGATAATGGGACGCAGACGCTGCGGGCACGCCGTTAACAGCGCCTCGTGCACTTTAAGGCCCTCGCTGCGCCGCTGGTTTGTAAAATCAACAAGCAGGATGGAGTTTTTCTTTACGATCCCCATCAATAAAACAAGACCAATCATACTGTAAAGGTTGAGGGATTGATCAAAAAGCAGCAGGGCCGCAAAGGCCCCTGTGATGCTGAAAGGCAGGGCCATGAGCACAATCACCGGATGAACCAGACTGTTGTACTGGCTGGCAAGAATCATGTAGGCCACAAGAATCCCCATCAAAAAAACAAGCAAAAGATCGCCCTGCGACTCGCTAAAGGTACGCGCCGCACCGGTCATCACCATGCGGTAGCCCTCGGGCAGGAGATCCTTTGCCATGTCGTTAAGCTCGGCAAGGGCCAGGTCTGTTGACTGGTTTGGTGTGAGATTGGCAGAGAGAGAAACAGCCCGCTCACGGTTTTCGCGCGTGATACTCTGCAGCGTCAGTCTGTGTTTTAATGTGACAACTTTGTCGAGCGGTATCAATTCGCCCTTGGTATTGCGCACAGTCAGCCCTTTAAGAATATGATCGGCATCAAGAAACTCGGGGGCCAGCCTGATGCGGATATCATTGCGCCGGCCGTTCTCGTTAAATTTACCGTACCTGATACCTGCAACCAGCGCATTGATTGTGGTCCCGATCTCATCAAGACTCAGCCCGTATTCGAGCGCTTTTTTGTGATCCGGAATAATCTGAATCTCGGGGATCCCAAACTTGTAATTGGAATCAACATCCACAAAGGTCGGCGATTTTGTCATGGCCCCCTTAACTTTTTCTGCAACCTCGGTCAGCCTGTTCCAATCCGGACCACGGATGGAAAATTCAATCGGAAAGCCCCTTCTGTTGGAACCGATGCCCCTTAAAGAAAGATCCTGAACAAATATTTTAAGGTCCCTGATACTTGAAAAATCCTGACGGACCTGCTGCATGATCTCAAACTGGGACCTGCGATGTCCCAAACTCAAATCAACCGGGCGGTCGCGATAATTTTTTAGCGTTACAAAAAAGACGGCTGCATTAACCTGTCCCCCGCCAAAACCCCCGATCGCCGTGTAGTAACGAACAAGCTCTGGGTAGGTCATGATTATTTTTTCTGCCTGTTTGACACGCGAGTTTGTAAATTCAATCGATGAGCCGATGGGTGTCTCAAGATTGACAAGAAAGCTCCCCTGATCCTGCGCCGGCACCATTTCCTTGCGAAGCTGTGGCACCACAAAAAGCGACAGCGCAAAAATGATTACGGCCGCTGTCACAACACCCACGCGGTGTTTAAGACAGTATGCAAGAATCCGCTTGTAACCCACAGAAACACGATCAAAGGTCCGGCCGACAAAGGCCGAGTAACCCGCATCCCTGTTTTTACTCACACTGACAAACAAGGACGCACGCATCGGTGTTAACGTGAGGGCTTCGATAAGAGACAAAATAACAGCGACTGAAATAGTCACACCAAACTGAAACAAAAATCTCCCGATGGCCCCGGGGACAAAAAGCACAGGGACAAAAATGGCCACAATCGCTATCGTTGCCGCAACAGCCGCAGATGATATTTCGCGGGCCCCGTCAAGGGCAGCACGGATCAACGATTTGCCCATCTCCTGGTGGCGGATGATATTTTCTAGGATCATGATCGCGTCATCAACCACAATACCGATGGCCAGAATAAGCCCCAGCAGGGTAAAGGTGTTCAACGTGAACCCGCAAATGTGCAGTACAAAAAAAGTCCCGATAATGGATGTGGGGATCGCAAGCAGAATATTGATGGAGGCCCTTAAGGTTCCAAGAAAAACCAGGCAGACCACACTGGTGAGTAACGCTGACAGGAGCAACGTAAAATTGAGTTCATGGGTGCTCTGCTTAATAAACTTTGTGCTGTCGTAATTAACCTGCAGACTCGTCCCGCGCGGGAGGTCTTTTTGAAGCTCGTCAAGCCTCCGCTTGACCCCGTCGGCCACCCTTACAGCGTTTGTCCCGCGCTGTTTTTTAATTCCAAGACCAATGGCGGGTTTAAGATTGGTACGACTGATTCTGCGGACGTCGTCCAGCCCGCTCTCGACACGAACCACATCGCCCAGGCGAATGGGCTTAAAGACAGCCCCGCCGTTCACGCGTGTCTTGATAAGAATATCGGCAAACGCCTCTGTGGAAAGCGCCTCTCCCATGTAGCGCAGGGTGTATTCTTTTTCGGGGCCTTCCACCGTGCCGGCCGGGATCTCTACATGTTCCCTGCCGATGGCGTTGATAATATCACCATCTGTTAAGTCGTATTTGTCGAGCCTTGCAGGGTCTACCCAGATGCGCAGGTTGGGCTCAATGTAGCCTCCCATGGTGATTTCACTGACACCACTCACCGTCTCAAAACTGTCTTTAAGGTGATCACGGGCGTAGGTCATCAGGTCACGCACGGGCAGATCACCCGACAACGAGACCCACATGATCGGGTGATCCTCCGGATTTGATTTGCTGATCACGGGGGTATCCATCCCCTGCGGCAGGCGTCTCTGCGCCTCATGCAATTTTGCCTGCACCTCCTGCACCGCAGCGTCGATATCCCGCTCAAGGTCAAACTCGATGCTGACCGTTGCCCTGGCGTCCTGAGATGTGGATGTGATGTCCCTGATCCCCTCAACCGTCATGACTGCTTCTTCGACAACATCAACAACATCGACCTCCATCACCTGCGGCGAGGCCCCGTCGTAATTGATCTGCACGGTCACAAACGGGGCATCAACATCGGGGAGTTGACTGACGCCCATGCCGAAAAAACCCGACAGGCCAAAGATAATCATCGCCAGCATCAGCATCCACGCAAATGTTGGATTACGAATGGAATAATCAGAAAGCCTCATGGGATCACCCCCGCCGTAAATTGAAGCTTGACGGTATCGAACAAGAAATCAACAGAGATCGCCTGATATTTTTTTGACACCTCCTCGTAATCCCCCTGCGCCTTGAGCACCTCAAGGGGTGTCGCCAGACCCGACCGGTAATCTGTCAACACCTGGCCCATATGCCCCCGCGCCTTTTGTGCGGCAAGGGAATAGGAACGCACGGCCTTGTCAAGACCCTGATGATACTGATACCCCTGCCGTATTTGTGATCGAAGAAGCTCAATCGTGTCGGCACGGGTAGAGGCGGCCTGTCTTTGGAGCGAGCTGTACTCCCTGATCTGCCCTATTTTGTTAAGATCAAACAACGGAAGCTCAACGGTAAATTTGGAATCCCACTTTACGGATTCGTAAAAACCGGAGCGGTGGGGATAGTAATTTGCGCTCAACGAAACCTGTGGCAGGAGTTCTGAACTGATCGCCTTTTTGTTAAGCCTCGCAAGATGAGCCTCCATTTCGACCGCCTTGATATCGGGGTGAGAATCAACACCAGACAACAGTTGCGGGAGGGTCATCTGTTTTTTGTAA
The DNA here is from genome assembly GCA_015228875.1 of Deltaproteobacteria bacterium. GTDB lineage: Bacteria > UBA10199 > UBA10199 > UBA10199 > JADGCS01 > JADGCS01. The sequence goes on from JADGCS010000095.1 coordinate 3,690, forward strand.
GCTGCATCATTGCCGCGTGGCACCAGGGAAAGCCCTCTCCCCGTGAGGTAGGCCATGATCTCGTCCTGAACGGCCCTTTCTGCAAGGTAGGTCTGCTTTTCTGCAACGAGAAGACTCATGCGGGATTCCTGCGCCAAAAGTTCACTCGGCAGTGATTTGCCAACAGCCACCCTCTGATAGACCTCGTCGGTGGTTTTTTGATGCACAGCGATCATCTCGTTGATGCATTGAATGGTGCGGTCAAGCCGCATGATGGAAAAATAGGTCGCTGCAACATCCATAAACAGGGCACGCTCGGCCTGCATGACCTTTTGTCCCGCAAGTATTTTATCGTATCGGGACATTTTAAGTGCGATCATCTCTTTAAATCCCTGAAAAAGGGGGACCGACATATTAACCCCCACAGCGGGCTGTCTGGTCTTGAAAAAACTCGATGCCCCGGATGTGGTGTTGGCGTTGTCCTGAAAAAAATAAGACGCGGTGCCGGTAAGCACGGGCGTGATATTGCCAAGGGCCTGAAGATAACGCGCCCTTGCCTGATCGATTTCTTCACTGCTGATTTTTATTTTAAGACTGTGCGAGAGGGCCGACCGGTAGTAACCATCAAGGGTCTGGTCATCAATCGTCCCGGCCTGCAAAGGAACAGGCAGCAGGAACAAGAACGTCAGTATGAAATAAAAAAACAACCGCACAAGTCAAAACCTCTCTGGAACGATGCCATCTTAAGCGACAGCCCCAAATATGGAGGGAGGAGGCTAGTAAATAATCGCAATTTTATCAATGATTGCTTTTGTGTAAAGACTCACCCCAGTATCCACGTCATTGCGAGGAGCGTAGGCTCCGCGGCAATCCACGTCATTGCGAGGAGCGTAAGCGACGCGGCAATCCACGTCATTGCGAGGAGCGCAAGCGACGCGGTAATCCACGTCATTGCGAGGAGCGTAAGCGACGCGGCAATCTCTCTGCTCTTTTGCCGTCATGTATAATGGGTGCCCCCTGTATCTGCTGTACCCTCCTGCTAATCCCTGCATCACATTGTCGCTGCATGTACAACGCGTAGTGAAAGACTCATTTTAAAAAAAGATACCCAACCTAAGCAAAACATATTATGATAATAGTGCCTGTCGGGAAACGCCCTGTTTTTAAGTAAAACGAGCGAATCGTCATCGCGAGCGAAGCGTGGCGATCTCCTGAAATCAATTGGTTGCGGGAGATTGCTTCGTCGTTTTACTCCTCGCAATGACGAAAAGCGGCGTTTCCCGACAGACACTATAATAGCTGCTAATGTTCATTATTGTCTTTTAACCCTGTTGTAAAACTCAAAGGGGGGCGGCGTGTCTTATTTAAAAAGATTTATTAAACATAGGGCGGGTTATTTTTTTGTTGTTTTTATTTTGCTCACCGGTTGTGCTGCGAGTTCGTTAACACAATCAGATACAGCAGGTGATACGGACCTTGAATCGAGCGGGAGCGAGCCGTTGGCTATCCCTCCCACGATTGCCAAGTTGAGTCCAAGGATCGGCGGCATTGCGGACGCCCTGATCCCGTATGTTTCATCCGAGGGTGCGGACCCCGATAGCTCGGTCATCCCCTATCTGGGGATTACGGCAGGCGGAGGGGGCGGTGTGTATCTGGATTATGCCGATGACAATGCGTGGGCTGAGTATCTGGATCCGGGTGAAGGGGGTGAATCCATTGTCGAGACTATCTTTGGGCCCAGCAGTACTGATAATACACCGTTGCGTTCTATGATTAGCAGGCTCGAAGAGGTGATGACGAATATTGTTGTGTACGAACAGGGGACAGAGTTTACCTGCCCCGGAGACGCGATAGACTCACTTGAGTCTGTCGACGAAATTGATGTGGCATTTTACGGCACCGTGCAAAATGGGACGGCGGGTGATCGTGATTATGATTGTGGGAGTGCATGGAGTGATGACTCGTACCGTTTACTAACCATATACGGTATGGACAGTGACAAAGTGATTCGTATGGCACATATGATGGCCTGGTCTGAAACATCCGAAAACAACAACGGCCAACCTAATCAGTGGCTTGTGATGATGGCCACGTATGCCGAAAGAGTCACTGACGACGGGACGGCCGGTTTTCTTGACCTGCACACGAATTACTCTGTCTATCTTCTAGGCGATGATGATCAAGAGGGGACGAGTGATGATTCATCCTATAAGGTTCGTTCGAGGATCACAGGGACCGCGTTATTCGACGGGGAGGATAATTTAAGTAATAGCAAAGGTGATTTTTCTCACATCAAATACGACTGGTATAATCGTGACGATAACGGGTATTCCGCCACACAAACCATGGGGCGCGGCGGGTATGGTGCAGGTGAGCATTCGTTGTTCTGGATAAAAGAATCTTGGAGTAACCCGCCCTCAACTGACGGCGATTATTTCTGCCTCGAACACACGACACGAGATGGCTTGCCTGCCAGTGTTGCATCTGCCCATTGCACAGACCCAGATGCCAACACAGACTCTGATCTCAACCTCGAGTCTACGTTTGCATGGGCGGCAGGGCCTGAATTTCCATTTGATTTAACCCCCCCGCTTACTGCCGTGTTTAGTGACACAACAAAATTTATGCCGAACGATACCGATCTTATTTCTAATTCGGGTGATAACTTTGCGTTCCCGGATTTGTGATTTCACACGGTAATCCACGTCATTGCGAGGAGCGCAAGCGACGCGGCAATCTCTTTGACTGACAGGGGCATCAGCGGGATCGCCACGCTTCGCTCGCGATGACGACGCCGTCATGTATAATGGGCGCCCCCTGTATCTGCTGTACCCTCCTGTTAATCCCTGCATCACATTGTCGCTGCGTGTCCAACGCGTAGTGCAAAACTCATTTAAATGAAATGACGAAGCAATCCAGTCATTACATAGGCTGGATCGCCACGCCCTGACGGGGTCGCGATGACGGGTCAGGAGTTTTCGGCTGCGGCAATTTTTTTTTGGCAAAACCACGCAACATTTTAAAACATCCAACGATAACCATACACATATACACAAAAAAAATGCCTGTGTGTAAAAGATAAAAAAAACATTTCGGGAGGATTTTATGACCGCAACATTAAGAGTGATTTCAACACACACCACCGATTTTGCCATGAGCAACCCAGCCCTTGCGGCAGGAGCCGGATGGAACCTTAACAGAGCCCGCCTCTCGGCCCCCTTTGCCAGAACCCGTACGGACACACCACCTTGCATTACTGAGTTGAGAATCTTAGAGGCACAAGACGCCACAACCGAAAGGCCCCGCTTTGGACTGGCCATGGTCCGCCCCAACCGTCCCATGAGGGTTGTTTCCATGCTCAGCTTGCCCCCGCCAGATAGCATGCTCCCATCCCTAGCTGCCTTAAGGCGGTTTGAGATCCGGCATGAACTTGGCAGACAGTCCACCATCGCAATCGCACCGGATGATCCACAAGCGTACCTTAGGGCACATGGTTTATATAGTGGGGGATATAAACTCCAAGTGAGCGGTCGTTTGACCGTACATCCTGCGAATTTTATTCCAAGCACTGAAGAAGACAGCATCCTCGCCACACCAGACCTTTTTAAAAGCGCGATCTTTTTCAATAACACCGAAACCGTGATAGACTGGGACAAGTACAGACTCGGTGAAGTGACTCAGCTTGCTGACGGGAGCGGAAACTATCTCGCCTGTATCCTGCCCAAAGACCCCTTAGATCAGAGTGCCCCACCCCGACTCTTCTGTGGTACCCGAGGCAACATGGAAGAGGCCATTGTGACGAGCGTCAAAATCACAGAAGTCGGCACACACTTTACGGCCTACATCGATGGCAGGTGGGCAAGGGTTTCTCTAACCGGGCCAGGCAAGGGTTTATCCTCCGCCATCAGCTATGGAGAAGGCACAGAGGCGTTGCTCTCACTTCACAGTACCGAACCGCTGCGAAGAATGCTGTTTTTGGGGGAAGTGGAAGAATTTTTGGGGGAAGTGGAAGAATAACCCTGATCCACACAAGCCCCCACGCTGCCCCGTTGATCAACAAATCCCCTCGCCAAAACCACACAGAATCAAATGTAAAAGAGCACGGCACCGTGTGATCAATCAAGGTACCGCTTGCAACACCCCCCCTTCTGAGAGACTCTATATCTTGAATTGACCCGTGTTGTAAGGTGGGATTATGGATCGGTTACAAACAAAATACTTTGTGAAAGTTCTCAATCTAAAAAACCAGGGGAATAAATGGACATAAAAAAAATCAATGTGAATGTTGATGTCAAAAAGGGATTAAAAATTCTCGGAGAGTTTAAGGCATTTGCCATGAGAGGCAACGTGATTGATATGGCAGTTGGGATCATCATAGGGGGTGCTTTTGGAAAAATCGTTTCTTCGGTTGTGAGCGATATTATCATGCCTCCCATTGGCCTGCTTTTAGGTGGAATGAATTTTAAGGACCTTAAATTTGTCATGAAACTTGCTGAGGTTGATGCGGGCGGCAAGATCATCAAAGACGCGGTGACTCTTAATTATGGGTTGTTTATCCAAAACACGGTTGATTTTATTATTATCGCCTTTGCAATTTTTTTAATGGTCAAGCTGATGGTTTTTATGCAAAAAAAAGAAGCGGTAAAACCCTCGGCCCCTCCCTTGCCTACCAAAGAACAAGAGCTTCTAACAGAGATCAGGGACATTCTAAAATCAAAGTAATATCCCAAGTGGCGCAAAGCAAAACCCACTCTGGCTCGCCTGTTTAAGCATAACAACTGTTAGACCTTAAACGTATTCAACTCATGAGGTCCTTGATGGTGGGCCCACTGTAGATATCTGTTCAGAAAGATCAGCCGCCGGATAAACGCGTTGGCCCACCTTGACTCAAAAATCGGGGACAAAGATCACCTTAAGGTAATCGCGTGTTTTTGGGGGCCTGAATTCGACATTAAATTTTCAGTTCTATGGTGGTAAATTTTTTGCGGCTATATTGTACGTGCGCTGTTGATCAGAAGTAACCCGGATAGAGCAGGTTGAGTGAAGTGAATGCTCTCTCGTCGACTTTTCCAGATTCTGCCAAGTATATAGCTTTAGAGAGTTCCTGAAAACTCTTACCGCTTGAACCGTTGATGAGTTTTTTTGCTTCGTCGAACTTCCAATTGCTCGCATGGCCAACCGAAAGATAGTATCTGACAGTATTGTTCTCCGGCGCGATCGAATATGCTTTTTTAAAATATTTTTCAGCCTCATCGGTTTTGCCGAGAATAAGAAGAGTACGTCCAAGTCCGATATATGGCGCTTCGTCCTCGGCATCGATCTCTACGGCTTTTCTATAAAGCTCGACCGCCTTGTTAACCACTTCCACATTGATCGGTGCACGCTGACTCTTGGTAGTCTGAATGATGAATTCCTCATAGAAAAAGGCAAGACCAAGGTATGCACCGGCAAGTCCAGGGTCAAGCATGATCGCCTTTTCATAATGTTCCTTGGCCTCTATCATGTTGTCTCTTCTGTTTCCGGTTCTGAGTCTTGTGAGAACCCTCGCTACATTTGCATGGGTCGATGCAACATTTGGAGCGAAGAGCGCGGCCCTCCGGCACATTCCGAGTGCCTTTTCATTATCGTTCACACGGGAATGTCCCGTGCAGGTATTACTCAGATCCCACCCCAGGTAATTGATTGTTCTCAAAAAATAATAGATACTGAATTTTGCATCAGAATCCAGAAACGTCAGATCAAACAATCTTATCTCTCCGTCTTCGGAAACTTTGAGACCAATCAATGCGTGAGAATCGTAGGCTGTGTCGGCATCCGCGGCCTGCTGAGCTTGAAGGCCATTTGCTTTCCACTCAGGAGTTTTCTCAACGATCCCTCTCCTTGGAACCACAACAAATTGCGCCTCAAGCCCCGCAAGCCGGAAAACAGCATATAGAATTTTCGCCTTCTCCGTGCAAAAACCCAGCTTATCTTTTAGCGCATCGAGCGCACTCAGCTCAGCTGGAGAATCCTTGGTAGATTCGTATGAACCGAGTCCCCCGTTTTCAAAGAGGTAATCTTGAAATGCGGTAAGATCAATATTGGAAAACCTCTTCTGATCCAATGCCGTCAATTCACGCGTTCTTTCCAGAAAGAATACTCTCGATCTTGGCTCCTTGTTCCATTTCTGCAATCTTTCCGGAGCGGGAAAATCTACAAAGTAGAAAAGCGCTATCGCCTGCAACTCCCTGTAACGTTCGTCTTCAGGCGGCACACCCTGATCCCTCAATATCAGATCGATCTCGTTAATTGCCCGATATACCTTTTCCCGGATCTGATCGTCAAAATCTGTAGAAGCCTTAAGATCATCAAGGACTAACGGCGCAGGTTCACCAATCATCTCTTCAAATATCTTTCTAAAGACCGGATTGTTCGGCTCGCTCTCAAACCTATCCACAACCTCCTCGTATACTTCGAACTCTTCCACCATTGCCGGATCGCCCCCTATATATTGAGGCGCACTCGATGAAGATTGAGTGTAATTGAATGAATAGTAGCCGTCGTTGATCTTTTCGTCTGTAACGCCTGCTTTTTTTAAAGCTCTGTAAGCAGTCCCAGCGATGGAATTTTCGCTAAATCCCAGTGACAATATATTCTTACCTTCGCCCATTCTTCTAACCTCCAATTATGGGATACTTCGACCGACCCTGAAAAAGGTTGCTAAAAAAAGGCCCCAGAATCCGACACTTGACAAAAACAGAACCTATCCTCAAATCTTCCGCCTCCCCAATGAAAAAACCTTGTATTATATTCGCAACATCCAGACCACCTGTAGCGTGGAGAAACCTGCCCCCTTAAGTGACCCACACACCCCCGTGCACCCTTGTTTGGCGACCCCTTATTCACAGTTGAAAATACCCCAGATCGCCTGTAATAAGCAGGCCTCTTGAAAAAACTTGCAACCACAGCCCTCGCCATTTTCTTTGTTTTTTTACCCTTGCGCCCCGCTTTACCCGACATGACTCTCTCGGAGGTCAGTATTAATGTTAAGGAGGACCCGCAGTCCTCACAGGCGCTGGATAACATGGCCCCGTTTAAAAAGGGTGACAGGGTAACGATTTCGGACATCGACGCCTTCATCACCACACTTAAGGGGCTTAATCTCTACACCAACATCAGCTACAAGACCCTGCACACAGCACGCAATCATTTTAGGCTTCATATCGACCTCACCAAGGCAAAGAAGGTGCGGGACGTCATCATCAAGGGAAACTACCCCCTGCTCGACAAAGACATCACAAAACTGATCCCCCTGCAGCCCGGTAACGTCTTTGATGAGGGCCTTATCGAGACCTCTCAAAATATTATAAAGGAGTATCTCGAAAAACACGGGTACTACGAATCCCGTGTCCTCATCACCCCCAAGGCAATCACAAAACACAACGCCGTCGATCTGGTCGTCAAGATTAAAAAGGGGGTCACGTACCGCATTGGCACACTCACCATCACGGGCGACAAGATCGTCAGACAAAGAAGGATCAAAAACAAATTTAAACATCTTTATCATTTTAAAATGGTCCGTTTTAAAAAGGACCTTAAAAGGGTTCAAAACATGTACGCCCGCAAGGGGTACATCAAGGCACGCATAAAACCCGAAGGATTTGCCTTTAATAAAGAGACAAAAAAAGTTGATATCCAACTCGATATCCGTGAAAACAAAAGGCTCAAACTCAATATTGCGGGAAAAACTTACTTTAAAAAAAGTTATCTTAAAGACATTATCGGGCTTAAGAGCAGACGATCCTACGACAGCTACGCCATTAAAACCGGCAGACAAAGGCTTGAAAAATACTACAGGACAATGGGGTTTCCAAATGCCACTGTCACGTACGCGATCACAAAAAAATCAGCGGACGAGATTATAGTCAAATACACCATCACCCCCGGTAAAAGAATCAGGCTTAATAAAATAAAGTTTTCGGGTAACAAAGAAATCAAAACCTCAAGGCTCAAGAAAAAAATCAGACGTATAGACCAGAGTGCCTTGAGTAAAGAATTTTTTGATGAAAAAAAACTCCTCGAAGATCGCACCAAACTGCTCGACATTTACAAAAAAAACGGTTTTTTTGACACCACCATTTCGCTGCCCGACGTCACATCAAACACATTTGGAGACCTCAAGACGGCCAGATTCAGCATCTCCGAGGGCGAAGGTTACAGGATCTCTGACGTCGCCATCACCTCCGAAGCACCTGTCGACCAGGAAGAACTGTTGAAAAAAATCGCCATCAAGACATTAAAAATCTTTAACGAAGAAAAAATAACAAAGGCAAAAATCAAAATCATCGATACCCTCAACAAACAGGGATACCCCTATGCCGAAGTCACACCAGTCATAAAAACACTCCCCGAAACCAGGACAGTCAAAATCATATTCGACATCAAACGTGGTCCCATAGCCCATATCCGGTCGATCATGATCGACGGTATCATGGTGACAAAAAAGAAGACCGTCTTGAGAAACATCAAGGTCAAAGAAGGGCAGGTCTTCTTTTATCCCCATGTGCTCGACTCACAGCTCAACTTGAGAAAACTCGGCGTTTTTTCTTCGGTGAGGATTATCCCCCTCGGGTTTGAAAAAAAGAGCAAGGACATCGACCTTCTCATCAGTCTCACCGAGCGAAAGCCCATCATCGCAAACATACAGGGCGGGTTTGACAGCCGTCATCTTGCGACAGGCGAGCTTAACATCACCAAACTTAATATCTTTGGCTCGGGTCACCAGTTTGGCTTAAGGGCCATCGGCGGACACATGTACAGCAGGGGCGAGGCAACCCTTCTCTTTCCCAGAATTTTTGGCGCCAGTTGGAATCTCATCAACCAGTATTTTGTGCAGTACGAAAACGAACCCAATTACAACGCCACAAGTTACGGCGGATTTTTCAGCACACTCAAAAATTTTGGTCCCCAATGGACCATCGGATTTAAGGAGCAGGTCACCCGTACCGATCTTTACGAGGGGGAGTCCAATATTGCCGCTTTGGGAAATGCCCTCTTTGACAACACCTTTAACGAGTTTCAGTTCTCCACAATCTACGACAAGCGCGATAATTTTTCTGATCCGCAACGGGGAATTTACGCGCTGATCCGTCAGGAGATCACAACAGACTTTGCCGATGCCCGAAATAATTTTTACACCTACGAGATCAACGCCAATCATTACCATGGTTTTTTAAAACGATTCACACTGGTCAACACCGTGCGTTTGGGACACACAGTGGGACTGACCGGCACACCCAGAATTCCCGCAAACAAGCTGTTTTTTCTTGGTGGCTCTGATACCCTGAGGGGGTTTACCGAAGACGGCGTCAACCCATCGGGCGGGACCGTGATGTTCATCTACAACGGAGAGCTGCAATTACGAATGACCGACACCATTAAAATAGCCGGTTTTGCGGATGTCGGCGCCCTCTCCAATAATTTTAATCAAATAAATATCAACAACTTCCGCGAGTCCGCAGGTGTGGGCATCCGTTACTTTACCCCGATTGGACCCATCCGCCTCGATTGGGGACACATCCTGGACAGACAGGGTCAGGAACCAAAAAACCGCTTTCATTTTTCGTTTGGGTACTTTTTTTGATGAAGACTGGGGCAGAAGGTTTGACAGCCGTTAAAGCAGTGTTATAGGAACCTAGGCAGGTTTTTTCTACGCGTTTCGGCAACAAAATTTTCGAGTTGCCTGCCCGCGTAGTGTCTGGCGCATAGCGCCAAACATGAAACTCTTCATGTTTGATCGCAATGCACTCCGCTTTATGCGGGTTTGGGTACGCGGGTTAATAAAAACAGGGCAGCAAACAACATCATCAACCGGAGTATTTATGAAAGAAATAAAAATTCAGGCCTTCCCTCAAATCAATCCAAGTGTGTGCAGTTTTTTACTGGAGGAGCCCATCGAAACATTTGGCATCTTCGATTTTAATTTAGAAAACGCAAAAACAGAGTCCGAGATCGCGCGTGAAATTTTTACCATCAACGGCATCACTCATGTTACTGTAATCGGCAACACCATCACCGTCACAAAGTCATCGGACGAAGCATGGTCATCGCTCGGTAAAAATATCGGCACGGCCATCCGCACCGCCCTGCAGTCGGGTAAAACCCTCATCTCCGATAAAATCAAACAAAAAACCACAGCAGAAAATCAACTTAAAAGTCAGGTTCAAAAAATCCTCTCGGCTAAAATCAACCCGGCCCTTGCAGGTCACGGGGGTTTTATCGAGCTTTGGGACGTCAGAAAAAACGATATTTTTGTCAAAATGGGCGGCGGCTGCCAGGGCTGCGCCTCTTCCAAGGCCACCCTTAAACAGGGTGTGCAACATGCCCTCAAACAGGAGATCCCCGAACTCAACGATATCCACGACGCCACCGATCACAGTGCGGGGGTTAATCCGTATTATTAATTATTAACCCCCCCAGTCTCCGCGTCCTTCGCCTACAAGATAAGCCATGATCGGCAGGGTCTGTTTGTTTAGAAAAAAACTTTTGGGGCAGTGTTTGAGCAGGGCCCGCTGCCCCTTGGTAGGCACTCCGCCTGATTTGAGTTCGAACGCTGTTTCATCAAAATAAAAATCCACTTCGGCTCTTTGTGTATCGCTATAAAGATAGCTGACATTGGGGGTATTTTGCCAACGATAAGCTTGCACCAAAAAAGCGCATTCATCAAGGTGCAGAAAAGGTACATTTTTTGATATGAGCCGGCGGATATTCCAGCCAATGCTGGCCCAGACACGAGCGATGAACGGGTCGATCGGGTAGATTTTTTTTAGTTTGATTGGCAAAAAGCGTTCTCTCTGCGGATCGTACCGGGGCAAAAGTTTGAGCGCAAAGTGATCTTCCTGCATTTCGATCAGTGTCTTGACCGTGTTGGGACTGAGAATGTCTGTTCCCTTTTTGAGGGTTTCAAAGCTCACCCGAGAGTTGAGTGTCTCGCAAAGTTGCCTGGCTAAAGCGATCAAGCTGTGTTCGGCAGTGCGTTGTCTGGACCATGTACCCATAATCCAGTCAACGTAAATATTCCATGTGGCGTCCGCTATTTTGCCGGTCTTATGCTGTTCGCCCACAGACAGAGGGATACCACCTGTCAGAAGATAGCTTTGCCAGTAATCCTGCCAGAAAGTAGTTTGTGCATCCAACCATGTTTGTGTGACGTGGCTGTATTTGAGCTTGCTGACAGGTGCGGATTGTTCGGGATGAAGAAAATCCATGTACTCTCTGAAACTCCAGGGACGAGCCATTACAGTCACCCCAAGCCCTTTGCGCCCCGGCAAACGTTCTCCGCTTTCGAGCAAATGCCTTGCCTCGCTACCCGTGCACCAGACACGGCAATTTTGTAGTTTACCCGCCGCATGCAAAGAACGTAACGCCAGATGCCAACCGTCGACCCCCTGCACTTCGTCCAAAACAATCGTCGTACGTCCCTTGATGAGTTCTGACAAGTGCTGTGCAAGGTCGGTCTTGTTGAGAATGGCCGAGCAATCTGTAAAAATAATTGTTTCCGAATCTGTAAGTCGACTCAAAAACAATCTTAACGAAGCCGTTTTACCAATTTGGCGCGGGCCATACAATAAAGAGATGGAACCAAAGGGTGTATTAAATATCCTCAAATCTATTGCGGATCTTATAATAAGATCTTCTTTGCCCCAGTATAAACGTGCCGAGTTTAAGGTTGGATTGTTTGTTAATTCATTAATATTATTTTGTAATTCTTGATTATTAAATATCTGCATTTTAATTAATGATAATATATTATGATGGGAATAACAAGGGGATTATCTCCGTCATCCCCAGGTCATCTCCGTCATCCCCAGGTCATCTCCGTCATCCCCAGGTCCCCCCCTTGATTCCGCGACTCAAAACCACAAAAATCAGAGCAAACACAGGACTGGTGCTCGTTTAAGGCAATTGCTCGACCTGCTGTTTGTTCACCAGTTTTAAAATGGTGATTTTGATGTACATGTGATGGCCCGAAGGGCTGTGTAGTCAATAGCGGGGGCTAAGCCGAGGCACGAGGCGCTGGCCCCCGTTGTGTTACAGAGATTGCATAAGGCCCGAAGGGCTGGCAGTGGTTTTGTTTGGTTTATTTCCAGATATATTTTTCATCGTACTCAATATCATTTGCTTTCAGAAATTCTAAAAATTCTTCCTGAAAACTTTTTTTGTGATGGTGTTTCGTCTGATTTTTGTGCTGAAAATAACTGAAAATATAATGAATTCCCAAAAATGTGAATGTGCCGGCCATGGTCTGCTCCCTTTCAGCCCTGTCGGGCCTTCATTGTGAACGAGAGGAGGGTTGGTTCGTGTCATCCATCATCACGGAGGGCTTAGGCTCGCAGGCTCGCCACACCCCCCGCTATTATCTGGTCGTCCTTCAGACTTGCCGGGATTCTATCAGAAAGAACTTTTGGATAGTTTGGATTTTGAATATTTTGTCACAGCAGATCAGTGTGATAATATGCAAGTGATCCTGCACAAACATAAAGAATGGGCACCTTACGTCAGCAAAGATGGCGTGACAACAGGTCAGGAGATGGCCGAGATTGATTATGTCATGACATTCAGCTCACAGACAGAATTAAAATTAAGATCGCGGGCACAAAGATTTATAGCCATACGCAAACCAAAAGACGGACAACTCAAATTCGATGAAACCCCTTATGTCTGTTTGGTTATCGTGACAAACACAGAAGAAAAAGATCTGTGCGACATCCTGCGCAGACACTGGGGGCGTTGCGGCAGTATTGAGTACACGTACAGCCAGTTAAAGAGCGGGTGCGGTATGCGTCGTATGCCGTCATCAAAGTTTGACGTCAATGCAGCGTGGTTATCGCTCGGAATACTTACGCACAATGTTTTAAAGATGATACAGGATTTTGCACTGCCAGAAAATTTGAGCGGTATAGAAATCAAAACATTAACATTTCGGTTTATCAGATCGGCCGCTACAATAATCAACCGGGGCCGACGCACCGTCATCAGAATTTGCAAAGGAAGCATTCTATATAAACTTTACAAAGAGGCCACGCAAAACCTCGAACATCTCGCCTACCGGCTAAGCCTCTTAAACAAGGCTTAAGCGGTCACAATAACAACCAGAAAAAAACAGAACCCGGTTAAAGTAATGGTTGAAGTGTTGCCAAAACAGGCAAAACGACAGCTAATCCTTTGATACCAAGTGTTTGCAGTCTAAAAAAAATCACAAAAATCACAAAAAAGCCCCAAAAACGACCTTTTTTTTAAAAAAGCCCCCTGGAAATTATAAATCATCCTGTAATGTTATGTCACTCGCGGAAAAAAGGGGGAAAAAACCGCGCAACATTTGACTTTGTGTTGACGAACACGAGGGCGAGGACGAGGACGGAATCAAAAACAGTTTAATAAAACACATCAGGAGAAAACCATGACTTCTATTATGTTGTCGACATTTTTAAGTTCGTTTGGTGTCGTGCCTGCCCGTGCACACGAGCCAATGCCCTCCCATTCAATAGCCCCTGTTACAACATACCCGGCTCCAACCCTGACTCAAATCAGCAGGGTCCTTATGCAACCGATTTGGCCTGGTTTTGGCGTTTCACGCAGGAGTCTGAGTTTTAATCATCCTGCCGATGCAAACATGTTTTTAAGTAATTGTGGAGGGGTTCAGGCATTAATTGGGTTGGGGATTTTTGTTGCAGGTGCGTTCTGTACCTTTGCCGAAATCGAGGGAACGGCTCCAGCAGGCCTGAGAAATGTTTTGATGGTAGGTGGTGGTTGGATGGCGGGAATCGGAATGATTCGCAGTGCGTGGCATGCCAGAAATACCCTTGGTATTATTCCCAAGAAGCTGATACATTGGGTCGAGAAGAATGTTTTGCCAGAAGATAAGAACGACACGCCTGCATGTTTTTTGGAATTTTTGGGAAGCACCAAGCTACGTGACCCATTAGACCCCAGGATCACCCTTAAAAAACGCCTGGCCACCTTTTCGTATACACCAGAGGCAATCAAAAAACTGTTTCTTGAGGCGTTTGATAAAACAGATGTATCTTCTTCTGGGGGCAAATATTACCCCGCACTAGGCGTTTACCTGCTCTGTATGCACATGCTGGGTGTCAGAGATGATGTCCTGATTAATGCTGTTAAAGGTGTTTTGAGTGATAAACCAGCCCTTCGCGATGCTGTTTCTCTGACCTGTTCGAGTTTTAACCGAGCAAACATCACCCCGCTTTTTCCAACCTTTATCTCAGAAAACGAAAACCGTTGGTGCCCCGAATTTGCCAAACGCATGAAGGGGTTGCTTGCATAGATTCTTCCATCCAAACTTCTTTGTAAAATGACGAGATAATTTCGCATCCCCCTGTAATGTAATGCGAAATGCTATTCCGGGTAGAGCCCCCGATTGCTCGCGGGGCTCCCCCACAGATCCGGAC
>JADGCS010000096.1 GCA_015228875.1 Deltaproteobacteria bacterium
GGACATGATTCTTCCAAAAAAAACACCCCAATTTACGGATTGCCTACCACAAGGCAAAACATTTGGCCAGTTTTTAATTGAATTTAAATGAATGTAGCGAGTTATGGTCCCGAACTACGAAGCCCTGGAACGGCAGCCTAAAGGTTTGACTCTAACCACAAATAGTATTACAATAATCAAAAGCGTCCTACCAGGAGGATTTATGACATACGGCAGTGTTTCACCAAAATTTCAGATTGTCATACCCAAGAGCGTGCGTAAGATTGTTCCCATCAAACCGGGGCAAAAACTGCTGATTTATGCCAAAGACAATGTCATATACCTTGTCCCCCAGTTTGGGCTCAACCAGCTTAAGGGACTTTGTAAAGGCATGGATGTTTCAAACGTCCGCGAAGATCACGAGCGCCCATGAATGTATTAATCGACTCAACCATCTGGATAGAGTTTTTAACCAATGGTCCCAAGGTCAAGAGGTTTGCAAAATACCTCAGGTCGCCATACAAAATAATCCTGCCGTCAATTGTCTCCTACGAAGTGTATAAAAAAATAAAATCCGGCAGGGGAGAGGGCTCGGCTATTTTGATTATGGCACAGATCGAGAGGCTCTCACATTTGCAGATCCCTCTTACACAAGAACTGGCTGTACGCGCGGCTGATGTCAGTTTGCAGCACAAAATACCAATGGCTGATGCAATTATTTATACCACCTCACAGGACACATCAGCCCTGCTTGTCACAATGGATGCCCACTTCAAGAACCTGCCTGATGTCGAGTTTATAAGCCCTGGCGGTCGCCTAAATTGATGAGATCAACTGCATTCCACGCATCCTCGCATGACGGAGGAACTCAAGCGCGGACCCCAAGGGGGTTTTCTTCGGGCATCAAAGTCAAGTTAGTCACTTGCCTTACCCTTGCCCGCCTTTTCGGGTGTAATGATCCCGCCCTTGACGGGGCCGGCCTCCATGACCTGCATCTGGAGCTTTGGTTTTTTAAAACCCTGTGGTGCTGTATTTTCGACCCCGACTATCGGGGGCCTCATCCCTTGAACCGGGGGTTTGTCTAAAAATGCCTTGAGGTGATACCCGGTGGCGCAGATCAAAATCAAAGAACCTGCCATGGCAAGGATACCCATCCCGCGTGCGAGCCTTGGGCAGCATATTTTATCGTGACCGGCAAACACAACAAGCGCGGTGCCACAGACTAGGGCTATGAGTTCCATCGCGAATGTAAAAAAAATCTGAAAGATCATTATAAGTCTCCCGTGTGAAAAAAATTAACCCATATTGGGTGATTGAAGTAAACCAGAAGACAGGAGGCGCAGGATTTAATTGAGTTCTGCGCGACTTCCCGTGCTTCACAGTTTGTTGCGCAACTTTGACTCTCCGAACTCAATTAAATCCTGCGCCTCCTGTCTTTTTGTTCATGGATACTGCCGTTTCCAGAAGTAACAAACCACCGCTGCTGGCTATAACGCCAGCACCCATAAATCAAGCGTGGTTCAATGGCATTGAAGATGAAAAATGGGGTTGTGCTTTGTTGCATGATTTGAGATATCCCCCGTCAGTGCCAGATTTTTTACCCACAAAATCACCAACCAAAAAGGAAACCGTTATGTTTACAGGCATTGTCACCAATAAAGGCGTGATCAAAAAATGGAAACCCTCCAAGGACGGGGGCAGGATCTATGTGCAGCCCCTGCGCAGATACAGCAAGGTCAAGATGGGAGAGAGTATTGCCCTTAACGGGTGCTGTCTCACGGTCGTTGGCAACACAAACAACACCCTTGAGTTTGACCTGTCTGACGAGACCATCCGCAAGACGGCCTTTTTAAAATACAGCGTGGGAACCGTGGTTAATCTCGAACGTGCGATGAGGGCGCATGATGCGCTCGGCGGGCATTTTGTGCTTGGTCATGTAGACAGCGTGGGCAAGGTTGTGGCGATCAAAAAAAACAGGGGATCGGTCGAATATAAAATTCAGTATCCCAAAAAATTTGCACACCTCTTGATCGACAAGGGCTCTGTAGCGGTCGATGGTGTCTCGCTCACGGTCTGCAATCTCAAAAACACAACCTTTGATCTTTACATTATTCCACACACACTCAAAGAAACCAGCATGCCTCTTTATAAAAAAGGAGATCTCGTTAATCTGGAGTACGACGTGCTCGGAAAATATATTTACAGGCAGAGTCAGGTTAAGCGGTAGGTCAAGACGTTGCCACGTGACCCGGATATCATTGTCATTGCGGCTTGTTCTTTTTTTCCACCATCCACGCAAACATAAGACCCACCTCGTACAGGGCGATCAGTGGGACGGCCATGAGGATCTGTGAGATCACATCCGGTGGTGTGAGGATGGCGGCCACCACAAAGGCCGCGACGATCATGTATTTTTGATATAAGGCAAATTGTTTTGAGGTCACAATGCCCATTGCCGAGAGAATGATCATGACGATGGGGAGTTCGAAGATGATCCCAAAGGAGAGGAGCAGCCTAAACGCAAACCCGAGATAGCTGTTCATTTGCGGCAGAAAAACAATATCGGTGCCCTCCGTGATACCAATAAAATAGCCAAACGCGTAGGGAAAGACGCAGAAATAACCAAACACGGCCCCGCCGATAAAAAACAGCGATGTCAGGCCCACAAAAGCGATCGAATATTTTTTTTCTTTTTTGTAGAGCGCGGGTGAGACGAACCTCCAGATAAACCAGAATACCGCAGGTGACGATATAAAAAGCCCCGCAATCAGAGAGGTTTTAAGATAGGTCAGCCACGCTTCAAACGGGTGGGTAGAAATAAAAAATGAATTTTTGGGGAGTATGTTTGCAAGCGGCAGCGACAGATAGTGGTAAATGTCCTTTGAAAAATACGCACAGCAAAAAAAACCGGTCAAGATGCAGACCACGGACTTGATCAGGCATTTTCTGAGTTCGATCAGATGAGTAATAAGGGTTTCTTCGGTCTTGTTCATGATGGATGAGTCATGCCAGCGGGTTATTTCTCAGGTCACTTATAAATAAACTTTTCTTCCTTGCTGCCAAACAGGTCACCAAAAAAATCCTTTGTTTTGTCCCAGAGTGATTCTTCTTCTTTTTCACCAGCGGGCTGTGCGTAATTGTTGTCGTAGAGTTCGGTGTCTGCCTTGTTGTTGAGATAGTAGACAACCCTGATAAAAATAAGAAAGAGGATAATAAGTATGATGATCTTTTTCATGGCGGTGCCAGTTATATCAAAAAAACAGGATTTTCTGAAGTAAATATATGTAGAGGGATTTTAAAGTCAATCAAGCGCGGGTGTTACCCTCGCAAAACATAAGAATTAAGCCGCGTTGCCCCCTGTTTTGAAACGGCAACTCTCGTAAGACTTTATTGCATCCTGCCTGACGATGATGATATGGTGCGCCTGATGTGGGAGACTGTTGCGCAGCAGAACAAATGACGCACCTGACTTTTACGCCCGAAGGCAGCGCCCTTGGGGTGCGCCATGTTTTGAGGAGCAAGGATAACCTATGGCAGGCATTGCATTCAGACTTCAAAAACTTCTTTCGGGCGAGTCCTACAGCGATCTCGTACGCGCTTATCTTTTCTCGGGCGTGATTTCCACCGGGCCTTTTATTGTCGTCATCACCACCATTGCCTGCATCAAGGCGGCCCTGCAGTTTCGTTTAAGCATCGAAGAGGGGCATCTGCTGATGAGCCTTATTGTGTATGTCTTTGCCTTTTCGATGCTGGGGGTTTCGCCGTTTTACTATGTAGTCACACGATACCTCGCCGACAAGTATTTTTTTAAACAGATTGACGCGTTTTCCTCGTCGTATCTGTCGGTGTTGTATGTCATCTTTCTTCTGCAGACGATCACAGCGGGCCCGTATCTGCTTTATCTTGATTTAAATGCCAACGCAAAATGGGTCCTGTATTGTCTTTACCTCATGGTGAGCGGGATCTGGATCGCGATGATCTACCTCTCGGCTGCAAGAAGCTATTTATGGATTGTGACTGCGTTTAGTATCGGTGCCGTGGTCGGCATTGCGGCCTCGCTGCTGATGGGCTACCAGAGAGGCTTTAACGGATTTATTAACGGGTTTGCACTTGGTCAGGCCGTCTGTTTTTTTATCCTGACCTTAAGAATATTCAATGAGTTTGGTTATACCACAGCCTACAATTTCGACTTTTTCAGTTATTTTAAAAAACACCCCAACCTTATTTTAATTGGCGTGGCCTACTATCTGGGGATCTGGATCGACAAGTTTATCTTCTGGTTTTCACCAGCGGGAGACCGCATCGCAAAGGGGATTTACGTCTTTATGAATTACGACACCCCCATCTTTCTTGCGTTTATTACGGTTATCCCCTCGATGGCCTTTTTTTTGGTGCAGATGGAGACCTCTTTTGTCAAGTACTACCACACGTATTTTGAGAGCGTACGCAAGAGGGGGAGTCTTAAAGAAATTCGCGAAAACCACATCGCCATGACAGGCAATCTATCGGAGCACTTTCAAAAATACGCGATCCTGCAGGGGCTGGTCAGCGGCATTGTGGTTATTTTTATCTACGAAATTGCCAACGCCTTTTCCCTCAACCCCTACCAGATGGGGATTTTTCGTATTTGTATCCTGGGTGCGTTTTTACAAATGGGTTTTTTAATGATCCTCAACATTATTTTTTATTTTGATTTTCAAAAGGACGCCCTGCGGCTCACCGTGATTTTTCTTGTCACCAACGCCGTTTTTACCCGCGTCACCATGGCCCTCGGCTACGAGACATACGGTTTTGGCTACACCGCTGCTTGTTTTATCACCATCTTGATGAGTTTTTTGATACTCAATCACAAACTCAAACACCTGGAGTACTGGGTCTTCATGACACAACCCGTGATCATCCCCAAATTCAAACTCGAATCCGAGACCCACAAAAAAACATCTCCCGACAAAAAATTAAAAAAGGTCTCGACAATTTTAAGGTAGTCACCCGGCAATCATATCCTGCCAAGCGCCTGATCAAGATCCTTGATGGTATCATCGGGGTGTTCTGCGCCGACACACAACCTCACCATGTTGGCGGGAATATTGGCCAGTGTGCGACCTGCTTCGCCCTGCTGCTGATGTGTTGATATGGCGGGTATCGTCGCCACACTCTTGATGCGGCCCAGATCTGTGGCCCTCCAGATACGTTTAAGACCGTCAAAGAAGTCCCTTGTTTTTTGAGCACCACCCCTCACACAAAAAGACATGAGGTGCCCGTAGCGGTTGACCGGTTTGCCGTACTGCGCGTCGTGTTCTGCATCAACAAGCCACATGTATTTGCTGGCGAGTTCGTGCAGGGGATGATTTTTGAGACCCAGGTAATGAACGCTCTCAATCTTTTTGTGCGTCTCTAAAAACTGCGCCACCTTAAGGGTATTGCAACTCATGAGATCCATTTTTGAACGCAGGGTGCGCATGTCGTTGATGGTCATAATCGCCTGCATGGGATGCAGGTTGGGACCAAAGTCGCGGTTTTGGAGATATTTGACACACAACGCAAAATCGCCTTTGAGCTCGTTGTCGTCGATGTTTGTGACGAGATTCTTGCGGGCAATGACGGCGCCGCAGACCCCAAAACCGCTCGTTGTGAGGCTTTTTGTTGCGGACTGCACCACGATATCGGCACCGTGGCAGATGGGCCTGAGTAGCGCAGGTGTTGCTACTGTTGTGTCACAGATTAAGGGCAGGTTGTGCGCGTGTGCAAGATCGGCCACCCGTTTGATATCAAAAAAATTCTGCTGCGGGTTGCTGGGAAGTTCGCCGTAAAGAAGACGCGTGTTCTTGTCGATTTTTTGGGCCCACTCTTCGATGTCGACAGCGTTTTGCACCCAACGGCACTCGATGTTTTGTTCCTGCGAGTACCGCACAGCAAATTGCTGAAAGGTCCCCCCGTAACACTGACTCGTTGCAACAAAATTGCGCGGCTCTGATGCATTTTTCTTTACTTTAAAAAAAGGCTGCACAGCCGTCATGATCGCGGCCATCCCGGATGATGTCGAACAGCAGGAGGTCTCGCCGTCAAAGCCATACCCTTCAAGCAGGGCAAGCATCCACTCGTAATAATACGTGGAGGGATTGGCAATGCGCGAATAACACCATGTGGGAATTTTGTAAGCCAGCGCCGCAGCCATCTCGTCGGAATCCCTGTAGGCCTGCGATGCGCTCATAAAGATCGGCTCGATAATAGCCCCCTGATAATCCTCTATAGCCTCTGTCATCTCGTAAAGACCATGCACCGCGATGGTATCAAACCGCCATTTTTTAACCACATCGCGGATGTACTTGTCGCGCTTGGCGAGGTATTGATTGTTTTTGTCAATGTAGGCCTGCATGCCGGGCGTAATCAAAACATCTTCTTTTTTAATTTCCATAGGACTGTCCTTTCAAAAAAAAGTAACTCACTTGATTGTTTGCCCCGAAGGAAACGCCCTTGGGGGACACGGTTCAAGTTCCTCCATCATGCGAGCACCATCATGCGATCACCATCATCATGCGAGCATGCGAGTATAGCCGCAGGTACCAGATTCATTATCAATGCTCAAGTATGGACTAAAAAAAAACAGCTAGAACCTTGGAAGGTTTTTTCTACGCGTTTCGGCATCAATTTTTGCATGGTGTCCGCCCGCGTAGTATTTTCAACTTTATGCGGGTTAAGAATTGCCCTGCAAGCAGTGCACGTTGTTTCTTTGACACTGAACCCAAAAAACGCTTATAAGGTACTCCGTGTCCGGACAAAGATGTCGTGATTCCATTTTACACATTGCTTCTTTGCCAGTTTCTTCCGACACCCGAAAGGACTTTCCATGACACCGCCCCTAAAGATCCTCATTATTGATGACGAAGAAGACCTCCTGGCCATGCTTAATCTCAGCCTTAAAAACAGGGCCTTTGAGGTGGAGGTTGCTAAAGACGGGCAATTGGGTCTTAGTAAAGCCCTTTCGTTCAAGCCCAATATCATCCTGCTCGACCTTGTCATGCCCGGCATTGACGGCTGGGAGGTCTGTCAAAAATTAAAAACAGATCCCAAAACAAAATCAATTCCCATCATTGTCTTTACGGCTCTGCAGTCATCAGAGGCAAAAGAGACGGCGCTGTCCATGGGTGCCGATGCTGTGATACTCAAGCCCTGCGACAACGACGAGCTTGTCCAGACCATCAACAAACTTGCCGGTAAAAACAAGTTACCAACTTGACTATGACGCGGTTGAATTCCTCCATTTTGCGAGGTACGCACCCGCGCTCTGTCAACTTTGAAATTCCCAGACATCAAATAACTTTTTTTTGGATTTTTTGGGATTGTTTACAACAACAGAAACTTGTTTAAATCAAATACCTGCCTGCGTATGATTCCTCTGCCCCTGTTTTGTCTTCGGTGTTTTCGTCTTCTGTGTAAGCTTTGATAAGATCGAACAGATCGTCTATATCGCCGCCCTTGGTAAAGTAGGTGCTTGCCCCCCGGAGCATGGCCTCATCAATCACACGAGGGTCGTGCATGGCAGAAAAAACGATGATGGGGATGTGTTTTGTCTCCGCGCACCGCTTAAGCTCGGTAAGCAGATCGAGCCCGCTGATCTTGGGCAGATTTAAATCAAGCAGAATCACACTGGGTATGTAATTCTTGGCCTTGACAAGACACCATTCCCCCGTGGACTCTTTCACACAGGAATACTTGAGAAAATAAGCCTTCAACGCGATACTATCCAGCATGTCTTCTTCGTCCTCCACAATGAGAATTCTTTTTTCCTGCATACTCCTCCCGAAAAACAACCGACGACCGGAGCTGGTTATCCGTCAACAGCACCATCAAGATTAATCTGAATCCATGACACCAATATCAATATTCACCACGCGACGCGGTAAAGTCTTCTTGATTGACGTCAAATTTTTTCAGTAAATCGACTGTTGCCTGATCTTTTGATGCCCTGTTGTCTGTTTGAATACCGCTGTTATCATGATCGTAAAACACAACAACACCCAAAAACCAGAAAGAAAGGACACACATCACCAAAAATGTTGTAATGACCGATTTAAACATCGTTGCACCTGTTTTAAATTTTGTTAATAGAAACAGCCCGTAACCATAATACACCTGGTCACCAATCCAATACCACGCCAATACCACGCACTCCTCACGTACCGACCACTTCTTGAGCACTTCTTGCACACGTACAGAAGCAAAACGCATACCAGTGCAAGAAAAAAAAAGCCTCCTGATTTTAATTAAGTAGAGGTGCCTGTTTTTGGGAAAAAGCGGATACCGGCAAAAAATGGTCGCAAACCGGGGGGGTGAATATTTATCTCGCGGCACGTATGATAAAAATAACGGCGGGACAACAAAAATAAATCAAGCATTTCAGATGGTTAAAAACAACAAAAAAGAAAAGGCAGATTCTGCCCACCTGTGTGTCACATTTTGTCACACAAAAAAGAGGCTTCTTAAATAGAACCTGAGTAGGTTTTTTCTACGCGTTTCGGTAACAAAATTTTCGAGTCGCCTGCCCGCGTAGTGTCTGGCGCATAGCGCCAAACATGAAACCCTTCATGTTTGATCGCAATGCACTCCGCTTTATGCGGGTTATGGCATTGAAAGACACAAGACAACACACGTCAACGGGGCTTTCACCACTTGCTCTTTACCCTGCCGCCCACCTTCTTGAGTTTGACTTCGACATAAGGCGCCACCCCTTTAACCGCACAGCGGGGCAGTTTTTGGCCAACGGCCTGCTCGATTTCTCTCACCCTGCCAAGGTCCTGCCATGATGCAATGGTCGAAACACAGCCCACGGCATCCATACGTGCCGTCCTGCCGGCCCTGTGAATGTATTCCTCAACTGTAGAAGGGATATCAAAGTTGACAATGTGCTCGATCCCTTCAACATCGATCCCGCGCGAGGCGATATCGGTGGCCACAAGGATGCGGTGTGTCCCGCCGCGAAATCCCTCAAGGGCCAAGACGCGTTCTTTTTGTGTTTTGTCGGAGTGCATGCTGTCGACGGGATGACCTTCCCTCTGCAAAACATTGAGCAGCCAGTGTGCATCCATTTTTGTCCTGGTAAAAACCAGCGTCGAGCCGGATTCCTGATTGAGCAATGCGAGCAGTAATTTTTTTTTGTCCATTGCCGAGACAAGATAGAGTCGATGAGTGATCCCCGTGGCCACCCTCCCTGTGGGAAGTACATCGATGCGTTCTGGATTGTGCAGATACTTTTTGGCTATCCGCTCTATGTTGGAGGGCATCGTGGCAGAAAACATCATCGTGTGGCGTTCTTTGGGAACCCCGCGCATGATCTCGGTGATCTGCGGCAAAAAACCCATGTCCATCATGTGATCTGCCTCGTCAAAAACAAGTTCACTGATATTGTTAAGGGTCAAGCACCTTCTGTTTATCAAATCGTTGAGCCGCCCAGGGGTTGCCACAACAACATCGGGTTTGTTTTTAAGATCCTTGATCTGCTGTCTCATCCAACCGCCGCCAATCAAACACACCGTCACCAGTTTGTGATGCTTTCCAAAATAATCAAGAAATGCCTTTGTCTGAAGGGCAATCTCCCTTGTCGGGCAGAGAATAAGCCCCCTGATCCCTTCTTTACCGCGCATGAGGCGTTCGGCCAGAGGGATGACAAAAGCCGCTGTCTTTCCGGAGCCCGTTTGTGCAAGGCCTATCAGATCGCGCCCCTCTATGGCCTTTGGAATCAATTCGGCCTGAATTTGAGTTGGATTTATAAATCCAAGTTTGGCCACCAGTTTTAATGTCTGCTCCGACAAACCCAGTGTACTAAAACTGTGTTCTGTTGTCAGAACAGGATGCTGTCCTATGTCTTTCATAATCTACCTGTTAAAAAGTTCGAGTATCACAAAGTTTGTCTCATCGAGTGGGTGCGCGCCTTGGCGGACGCACAAAAAAAGGCGCACCACAACGGCGCGCCTTGTTTATAACAAATATTCTTTATTGAAATCCTGATATAAAGGAAATCTGTCTCGTGAAATAATTAATAACGTGAATTATACCCGCCGCCACGGCCGCTGCCGCGTCCGTCACGGTTGAAGTCTCTGCGACCACCACCGCCGCCGCCGCCTTCGCGTTCACGTTTTTGCATGGGTCTTGCTTCGTTGACAGTGATGTTTCTGCCACCCATATCTTTGTTGTTGAGTTCTTCGATGGCCTTGAGGGCTTCATCGTCTTTTGCCATTTCTATAAAACCAAATCCTTTGGAACGACCGCTGAATTTATCTTTTATAACCTGAGCGCTAACGACCTCGCCATAAGGCGCTGCCATCTGCTCGAGCTGTGCATCATCTATCGAATAGGGCAAATTCCCTACGTATAATTTCTTACTCATTTTTTCTCCAAATGTTATTTCAAGCTAAGAACTTACTCTGACCACTTGCCCAAAGGATCTGCCCCTGGTGCGCAACAGCGCCAATAATAAAACGCTGGCCCCGCGTATCAGTTTAAAATTCTTAAGCATAAACCGCGTCTGTCGAACATTTCGAGAGACACAGTTTAATCATTATTTTTTAAGGGCAGGTTAATTCAACGGATGGTCAAAACACGACTTTCCTGTTTGGATTGCCTGGGTCACTTAAAAAGCGCTGCCAGCCTAGCATAGGGGACCATAAGAGTTCAATAAATAAAATCGATTATTTAATTAGTCATATCAACAACCTGCGATGTCGCATCAGGGGCACGCTGTCGACAGCACACAAAAAAAAGCCCAACAGCCCGTCAATAACCTTAACCAATCCTTGAAAAAATAAAAGTTTTTATGCTTTATAGGCACCCGCTTGATCACAAAAGAAATAAAAATCCTCACACTTTTTTCTGCATTGCTGCTTGCGGGTATTTTTGCGTCCCATTTTTTTAAAAAAATCCCCCAGGACCAACGTGACCGTTTTTTTAATTTTGATCAGGGGCAGGTGTTTGCATTTCAGGTCAACCATTTTACCACCGCCCACTTTTTTAAAAAAGAGGCCTCTGGTTCGTGGCTCATTAAACAGGTAGAAAACCAACTCGCACGCGAGATCAAACAAAAAACAGGGACAGCAGCAGCAAGAGAGGACACAGAATTTAAACAGGCAGACTCTGCAGAGGTCTCAAAGGCACTGACCTATCTCATTGAGCTTAAGAATCTCAACCCAGTTTCAACCGAAAAAAACAAACCGGGACTGTTTGAAATCAATGATCACTCCCTTCACGTTGTTCTTTTTGACAGGGAACAAAAGATTCTGGACAAGATATACATCGGCAAAAACGGACCAGACCCCCTGACCTCTTTTTTAAAGCGACAAAACTCCGATAATATCTATCTGGCAGATCAGGATTTCAGGCTTCTGTTTTTTAGAAATTATAATGACTGGCTGGATGAAAAATAACATGACCCACCCCCCCATTAAATCCACCTCAAAAGATCTCGTCCCCGTCCCCGAAAAACAGCGCCTGCTTCCAATTGTTAAAAGCAGAGCCGATCTCATCCCCACAGACCCACTCAACAGGTACCTTATCGAGGTCAGCAGGTACCCCATCCTCTCGCCGGAAGAAGAAAAAGAGATCGCCGAGCATTATCAAAAACACCAGGACAAAGAATCGGCACAAAAACTTGTGCTGGCCAATTTAAGACTCGTGGTCAAGATCGCCATCGAGTACCGCTCCGCTTATTACAACATTCTCGATCTGATTCAGGAGGGAAATCTCGGGTTGTTGCGCGCCGTGCAAAAATATGATGTCGACCGCGGTGTCCGTTTTACGTCGTACGCCGCGTGGTGGGTGAGGGCTTACATCCTTAAATTTATACTCGACAACTTCAGACTCGTCCGCATCGGCACCACACAGGCACAGAAAAAACTTTTCTTTAACCTCATCCAGGAAAAAGAAAAAATAGAAAAAATGGGTATTGCAGCCACCTCAGAAATGATCTCAAAAAAACTGGATGTCAAGGAACACGAGGTCATCGAAATGCAGAAACGTCTCGGAAACCGCGAGATGGAACTGGACGCCCCCAGAAAAAACTTTGAGGGCGCCCTCAACATGGATTTTATCTCCACCGAAGACAAAAAGGCCGACGAGCAGGTGGAAACAAGCGAGCTCAAGGAAATACTTCTCACCAACCTCAAGGAATTCACCGCAAGTTTAAGTGAAAAAGAAAGAAATATTTTTTCCAAACGTCTCTTTAACGAAGTTCCCAAGACACTGCAGGAAATCGCGGATCAATACGGTATCACAAGGGAGCGGATCAGACAGATCGAGAACAGGGTCATCACCAAAATGCGCACCTATTTTGCCACAAAAGGATTGACCCTCGAGATCGAGAAAAAAATAGACCTTCCCGAAAAATTTCCCGAGAAAACAGATTCAAAAAAATAACATAAGAGATGCCTTTTTAAACCTCCCGTGATAAGACAGCCTTAGCCACCATGAGGTTCAAACATTTCATCACTCTCGCGGCCGTTGTTACTTTACTTGTTCTTCTTACGTTAAAATTCTGCGAAAAGAAACCTGTAGTCACCCCAGACATCCCGACCGAAAAAATGAGAAAAATGCCCCCGCTCCTCGGCGTCCACACGGGCTCTCTTGTGCCCATCAAGGACCATCCGGATTACGCAGGGGTGCAGGGACTCGAGGTGCGCATGGTCATCAGAAAGTCCATAGCCTTCGAGGCGGGGATAAAACCCGGCGATCTCATTATCGAATATGACGGATTTACTTTCGACGGAGTGGCCGCAGCAGAGGCACCCTCACTCTTCACCAGTTATATTGCCGAGAAAAAAAATGTCGGGGATCCTTTTTCTCTCAAGATCTACAGAATCGAATCATCAGTATCGGGAAGCAAGGGCGGTGAGCCTGTCGCTCTCACACCGTATAACAGCAGCATTCCGGACGCATTGATCCTTAAACAAAAACCCGGTGAACCGCTTGAACTCACCATCACCAAAGAATCAAAACTCCTGGAAATAACGGTCGAGTTGGGACAACGCCCCCATTTTTTGACCTCACCTCCACCCGACAACGCCGCCCTTTTTCCAGCGTACGAGACCACCCCCGCGCCCTACGCCGTACTTGCAAAAAAACTGATCGATTATTTTAAAATCGGGGAAAATTATAAAGACCTGATCGACAGATACAAACGGGATGAGTGGTGGGATGACGGTTTCAGGCTTAATTTGTTTCGCTACATCCACCGGGATCCCTTTAAGCTCCCCCAAATAGCCGATGATCTGACCGACGAAATAAAAAATACCGTCAACACCGGTCTGTCTGATTTTACGGCTCTCATGATCCCTGTCGCACGGTCTCTGGATGCACCGGTTCATGTGGACGACGAAAACTTCATCATCCCTCCCATCACAAAAAATGCAAAAAAACATTTTGAATTTATCACCAGCATCCTTGAACACTCAAAAACATTGAGAGAGACAGCCCTCAAATCACTCTCGGAAGAAGAAAAAGATTTTTTGTACACGCATCTCTCAGACATCATGGCCATGACCTCTGTTTCAGACGCCTCTTCATCTGCAGAAAAATTCGACGCGTTTCAAAGAATGCTGGAGTGCTCCCATAAAATAAATTACACAGCCCTTCTTGAATCGGCAAGAGTCCTTTATCAACTGACCAATCAAGAATGGCTGATCTCTTTTAAGGAAGCGCTTCTGCGTCACAAGCCCGATAAAAAGCAGCAGCAAACAGCGGGTGCAGCGGGCGGCGATGTGATGATGGTGTATCAGACCACACAGGGACCAATCATCGTGGGCGGCCCCGAAAAAACAATCTATACCGGGGAAAACGCCTTTATTATTGATCTGGGAGGTGACGACTTTTACCGCAACAACGCCGGGGCCGCGCGGTCAAAGGACATGCCTCTTTCCTTTGTCATCGATTTTGGGGGAGACGACCAGTACACCGACACCAGAGCATTCACGCAGGGCGCCGGTTTTTTGGGAAACGGGTTTCTCGTCGATCTTGCCGGAAATGATCTCTACATCGGACTCCAACTCTCACAAGGCGTGGGTTTTATGGGCACCGGCCTTCTGGTGGACAGAGAAGGCAACGATCAATACGAAGGTCAGGAATACAATCAGGGTGTCGGGTATTGGGGCACCGGGATCGTCGCGGATCTGTCGGGAGATGACACGTTTAACAGCCATTCTCTGTCACAGGGGCTGGGAGGCCCCAAGGGCATGGGGCTGCTCTTTGATATCGCGGGCAACGACACTTACTACGCCACGGGCAAACTCAAATGTTCATACGGGATGGACGGCATTTTCACCGGGATGTCGCAGGGTTTTGGTTTTGGGTTGAGGGAATACGCATCGGGTGGCATTGGTATGCTGCTGGATTCTCAAGGCAGCGATCATTTTTATGCCGGCAATTTTTCACAGGGGGGCGGCTATTTTTTTGGACTGGGCATACTCAAAAACAGCGGTGATGAAAACGACAGATATGACGGCTCACGTTACGCACAGGGATTTTCGGCCCATTCGGCAGCGGGTATTTTGATAGACGAGGGGGGCGACGATACCTACGTCGGCAGGGTCACCGCTCTGCAGGGAGCCGCGTGGGACCTGGGTTCTGCGGCCCTGATAGACAAATCCGGAAACGATGTATACGATGGACAGGGGCTTAGCTTTTCCCAAGGTTCGGCGGATCATAATGGGTTTGCCCTCTTTGTGGACATGAACGGCAGCGATGTCTATAAATTAAGTGCGGGACAGCAGGGACAATCCGGGGACAACGCGTATCACGGAGGAACAAGCCTCGGAATTTTTATTGATAATGGCGGCGATGATGATATCTACGGCACAGCAAAGACAGACAACAATACCATCAGACTCGACAAGGGTGACGGCTTGTTTTTGGATCTTGACGCCCCTATTGAGTCTGTACTCGCGGATGATGCCTTTATAAAACTGATCAACCAGCATCCGTAAGATCTGTGTATTCAAAACGTCTTCGCAAACTTGTGTCTTGTTTCTGTCATCAATAATATTTTTTTGTTGGGCGAAAGGAAAAATACCATGAAAGTCTTTCTTGCCGCATTTGCGGCATTTTTAATCATTGTCACCTCAATATTTTTTTATGGTTATACAATCCACAAAGATCTTCTTCAATCCAGAGAGGCTGCCATCAACAGTTGGTCCGACCTGCAGGGCATCTTTAAAAAAAGAACCGACATCATCCCTCGTTTTATCGAAAAGACAAAGGGTCTTTCTTATATCAACGAGGTCACACTTAACACTGTCGTCAAGGCTCATCGCAGTGTCGAACTCGTTTGCACCGATCTGCAGGCACATCAAATTGCAAATTACAAGCAGTCAAATGAATTTCAAAAAATGCAGAACAATCTCTCCAAGGCCATCAATCAGTTCTGGTTAGAAACAGAAAACCATCCCGATTTTCAACCCAACATCGACTTAAAAACAATAAAACAGGAACTAGCAGCACTCAACCAGGATATTCTCAAGCAAAAAAAACAGTTTAATGAAACAGCGGCCATCTACAACAAAAAAGTCATGGGTTTTCCAACAGCCATTGTTGCCTTGATGTACGGGTTTGAGAGGTGCCATGCCTTCGGCAACGAAAATCTTGACCCCGCGATCCCCTGATTGAGGATTTAAATCCCTGTCCTGCTGCTGATCCCTGCGGCGGTCGATTTTTCATATTATGCGAACGAATCGTGCACGCGCTGCGATCTTAACATTTCCAAACAGCGATTTTTTTTAAAAAAAGTGTTTTAGTTGCTGAACTTTCTTGCACAATGTGCTAAAAGCTGCTTGTGTACGCCACTCGACTTTTGAGGTTCATTTGTACGGGTGTCACTAACTTAACTGTAACTTAATATCTAGGAATTTCAAAGTTGACGGAGCGCGGGTGCAGTCCTCGCATGACGGGGAAACTCAACCGCGTCAAAGTCAAGTTGGTAACTTGTTTCCCATGGGAATCAAATCTAGATTGAAAGGAATGTATATATGAAAAATGTATTATTATCGCTTGTGTGTCTGTTTATTTTCTTTGGCTGCCAATCAAACGCCGTTAAAAACGTCGATGGAACCTACGGTTTTGACGCCGATGCGTGGAAGGCCGCCATGACAGCGTTAGACCCCAATTTCAGCAAGGCCCCTGCAGAGCTCGTCACCAAGATGACAGACACATTCAATCAGTTTAACATGGTCATTAAAGACAAGGCCATCACAGCCAACTTCGGTCAGACCGTCATGCCAGGGACCCTCGCGGAGGTTTCAAAGACCGATAAGGGCACCGTCTACAAAATGACCCCTACAGACGAAAAGCAAAAGACCCAGACCATCATAGTCACCATTAACGGTGATCAAATGACTGCGGGCCCCGAGGGCAACGACAAGCAGGTCATGTATTTTAAAAAGACAAAGTAAGCTGTTTAGGTACCAGAACGAGCAGCACACATCTTTCTCATAAATTCGGTGATTGTTTTACAGCTCTTAAAAGGCGAACCGCGTGGTCGGTTCGCCTTTTTTCTGTTATTACGGTCCTCGCACAAAAAACGTCATGTCCAAAAAGAGAATCATTGTCGCGGTTACCGGTGCGTCGGGTGCTGTTTATGGCGTCAAAATTTTAGAGTTTCTCAGCAAGGCCTCCTTTGAAACGCATCTGATCTTGTCGGACAACAGTAAAATCACGCTCAATCTGGAGACATGTTATTCTGTCAGCGATCTTTCACAGCTTGCCAGTTTTACTTATTCTGGCTCTGATATGACTGCTCCCGTGGCAAGCGGCTCGTTTCAAACTATGGGCATGATTGTAGCGCCCTGCTCCATGAAAACACTTGCCGAGATTGCCAACGGGATTTCAAGCTCGCTGGTCACTCGCGCAGCCGATGTCATCCTTAAAGAGCGGCGCAAGCTCATCCTTCTTACACGGGAAACACCGCTGCATGCGATTCATCTTAAAAACATGCTCAGCGTTACACAAAGCGGTGGCATCGTATTTCCGCCCGTCCCCGGGTTTTACAACAAACCCTCATCGATTGACGACATCATCAACCACACCATCAGCAGGGTCCTCGACCTCGTGGGTATAGAAAACTCCCTTGCCCCGAGATGGGGGATGTCAATTTAGACAGCATCCCTCGGCCTTCAATATTCCATTTTCAAAAATCTCTAATGAAAATGGCATTAGAAAATAGAAAATGGAGGGAGTCTGTTCGATTGATTGCATCAATCGACAGACTCGATGGGGAGAGGTCAATAACTAAACATTTGAAAAACAACGGCTGGTGTTGTATTCTCCCCCCATGGCAGATCGTAATGACTACATAAAAAGGACCCGCGTAAAGAAGCCTTCTTTAAGTTATTCTGTTTATCTCTTGGCGATATTGGCCCTTCTGATCATTATTGTTGTGGGTCTTAAAGGAACAAAGCTCGATAATTACTGTCCTGCAAAAAAGATCCCCTGTCAGGTCTATTTGAACAAGGGAGAAAAAAGCCCCTACCGCAATGTCCATGCGGCCTATTCGGGCTGGCACTTCTCCGGCTATGCCGAAGTAAAGGCTTGCTGGGTGGGCTATCCCGCATTCTGCGATATCTGCAACGACAGTCCTGACGCTCGAAACGCTGCCTGCGACATGGTTTTTCCAAGGCATCAGGCAAAGGCCACAAGATAAAAAAGCTTCCCCTTGACGTCACCATCCATTTATTTTAGCAGGCGGTCCGGTATTTGGATTTTAAAAACCTGCTCGAGCTGTG
>JADGCS010000097.1 GCA_015228875.1 Deltaproteobacteria bacterium
CTCTTTTCTACGTGAGCGAGTGTCGTTGTTTTATTTTTTGCCATCTTGACCTCCGTGTTTTTGTCATAACCGGAGGCATAGCAACTTTTTATTCATGATTCACGCAGGGTCACCGGAAGGACACATAGTATCCAAAACGCCCCTCGCCCGACGGAATAGTCCCGTAAGAATTTGGGTGCCATGAAACTTGGGTGCCATAACTTGGGTGCCATGAAACTTGGGTGCCATAAACTTGGGTGCCATGTACCTCATGGCTATCCAAGGTATGCGGCACCTTTTTTTAAATATCGTCCAAGGTATGCGGCACCTTTTTTTTCACAAAAAAGAGGGATCAATACTCAGGGACAGACAATTGATCGGTGTGGAGCGGTTTTGTCGTATCAGTTCCGTAGCCTTTTATATTGATGAGCGAATTTTCCTCGTCAGCAACAAGGACGATTTGGTAGGGGCTTGTTACCTTGTCCCGGACATAGGTGAATTTTATTTTTCCGTTGGACGTTGGAGGGCTTTTATTGTCGTCATCAGCATCAGGTTTTGCTGCGGTTGTCTGTAACTGGATCAGTTGGTCTGCGGCCTCTTCGGCTGTAAGACTCTGATACCCGACATCTTGCAGTCCATCCAGATTGGTTTTGAGCATGGTCACAGCCATCTGCAATTGTTTCTGCACAAGGGTGTCATGCAATTTGCCCGATTTTTCGCTGCATGAAATAATAAGCAGGGATGACAAAACCAATAATATATTTTTTGAGTTCATAAACGGCCCCTTGCTTTCATAACCCAGCTTGCCAGACTTTACTAACAATATGAACTCCGTCATGCACGAATTATGCACGAATTCATGCACGAATTCATGCAGAATTCTTTTTCCCGCAACCTTGATTCCGCAGCTCAATTTCAATGAAATCTGACCTGATCAAACAAATTTGAAACAAATTTGGGTGCCATGTACCTCATAGCTATCTCTAAAAAAGCATGAGGTCGTTTTCAAATTTTATTTCCTTGTTTAATATGGACATTTATTTATGGTAAATGTATAATAAATGACCATATGAATATTATAGTGAAGGACATGCAGATTATTGAGAAATTTCAAGAGGATACGCAGGGAGTCTTTAGTGTTTCCGACCTCAAAGGAATGCTTCCGTCCAAACATCTCAATTCATTCTATAGAAGGGTAGTCAATCTTGAAAAGGCGGGTATCATAGAGCGATTTACGCGAGGGATCTATGTAACCACCAAAGGGTTTAATTTGTCTGTGGTCAGTCAAAAAATACATCCCAAGTCTTACATTAGTTTTGAAAGCATACTCGCACAGCATCTGATCATAGGAACTGTTCCTAAGCGAGAAGTTAAGGCCGTTAAAGTAGGAAAAAAAAGAGATTATAAAACTCTTAATGGTCGTGTTTTGCATTTGGGTGTTACCCCGTGTTTATTTTTTGGTTTTGAGACAATTAAGGGGTTAAATTTTGCAACAAAAGAAAAGGCGTTATTAGATACCCTCTATTTCTACAATAAGGGGATGTCCTTCTACTTTGACATATATTCAGATATTGATCTTAGCGTCATTGATAGAGATATTTTGATTGGCTATTTGGCTCAATACAAAAACCCAAGATTTGTAAAGTTTGTAACAGAATATATTAAAGGTGGTACAAAATGAGTATTCCTTTTCCAGATACCATCACAGCAGATGCTCTCTTTGTCTGGTTAATACAC
The DNA here is from genome assembly GCA_015228875.1 of Deltaproteobacteria bacterium. GTDB lineage: Bacteria > UBA10199 > UBA10199 > UBA10199 > JADGCS01 > JADGCS01. Next base: position 1,717 of record JADGCS010000097.1, read on the forward strand.
AGAATATCAGAAGTTTTTGAGGATCATGCTATCTTGAAAGGCGGCATGGAGCTAAGATTGCTCGATTGTCCTAGAAGTACAAATGACCTTGACTATGTCTTTGTTCCATACAACTCCAAAAACGAGATTGTAGAGGGTTTGGTTAAAATAATGAATGAGATTCCAGGAGCAAAAATTAACAAAACCATGAATTCAAAAGCACTCAAGATAGTGATCAATGTGGCTCATATTTCGTTGCAGGTAGAAGCCAATGTTTTAAAAGAGTGTAAGGCTGTGGCGATGTCTACAAATTCACTTGCAAACAAAGTAAATCAACTTGGAAAAATAATTAGAATCATGAGCCTTGACGTTGCTCTCTCCCATAAATTGTCAGCATGGAACGAAAGAAGACTCATGAGGGATCTTTATGACATCTACTATATATTTCAAATAGTGGGGGCAAAACCAGATTTGGATACCCTCTTAGCTAGATTAAATAAAATAGAATCCCGCATTCCCAGGTTCAAAAAAGTAAAAAAAATGAGTCTCAATGATTTTGTGAATGAGCTCAGTAAGGAGCAGGGCAATATATCTGCCCAATCGGTAAAAAAAGAACTTTCACCTTTACTTGATGAGGTTGAACTCGCTGGCTTGGAGAGCAAACTCAAGGCCACAATAAACAAGCTGGTAGAATTTCTTGAGGGGTTATGTGTGGGGTTAAAAGAATGAGGTCAGTAGATTTTATCCGTCTTATTTTCTAATTTTCTACTCCTGTGTCTAAATCAAGGACATCCTGATAGACCAAGGTAAGTGGCACCTTTTTTATTTTTTATATGCACGAACTCATGCACGAACTCATGTTAAGGTAAGTGGCACCCGTATGCAAGGTAAGTGGCACCCGTATGTTACTAAAACTCAAAATACAGCGTTGTTTTGCCGGCGAGTGCAATCTCTGCCTTGTCGAAGAGGATGGTGTCGACAATGCCGGTGGCGTTGAGCGCGGAGTTGGCGTTTTTGATATCGTAAAGGGTACCCGGGACAAAGGCGCCGATGGTGGTCTTCCATTTAAGGGCGTCAAAAAATGTGGCCTCGACACTGGCATCGACCTCAAAGCCGTACCATTTGCTTTTGTTGGCCACATGCGGGAGCGTTGTGACACTTTGACCAGTGGCGGCCGAGACGACCTCGGAGAGATTAAGATCGAGATTGTTTTTGGGTGCAATGGCAGAGATACCCTTAAGCCCCACCTTAAAATCACTGGCCCACGGGATGCCGCTTGAGATATCGAACCCCTGTTTGTATTCCAACGTGAGATAAATGGCATTGTTGATATAATTGGGGCTCATGGGGACACGGCCCATCTCTGTGACCCCGCCAATGACCAGTGCGGGGGATGTGCCGATGGGCTGATCAAAAAGGATAAGCGCGATATCGTAATCGGGTCTAAAGCCCAGTTTTGTTACGTTGGAGGACAGAGGGCTGTCATCCCCGCTCGCGTAACCTGATTGGATATGAAACTCGCCGCCAAAGTTCCAGACCGCGTCAAATTCCATTGCCCCCATGATAATCTGCAGATCGTTCTGCGTGCCGCTCAGGGGGACTTCGATAGGTTTGGTCAGCGGGTTGGTGATGGTTGCCTGAGAGGCACCGTCCAGCGCAATGGCGTCAATGGCAATCCCGGGGGCAGTTTTGCCGCCCATGTAAACACCCTCAAAGGCCAGGGTGTAATTTCTAAAAAAATTAAATTTCGCATAAGCGTCGGCGATGTAAATGAGTGTGTCGCCGTCAACGCCTGCCGGGAGATCGATGAGATCATTGGTTTGGCCGTCGTTGTCCAGATCGTAGTTGGGGTCTGTTGTCACCGTGGGATCGGCACAGGTGTAGGTGGCAGGACGACCGTCACCGGCACCACAGTTATCAACATACTTTGCGGTGGTTGTGGGCTGTCCGTCGTTACCATCTCTAAAACGGACCCCGCCAAAAACACCGGCCTCGAAAGAATTGCCCTGATAGAGCAGGATCAGCCCGCCCTGCATGGCGTCATTCCAGTTGGATGAGACGCCGGTCTCAAGCCCGTCGAGAGAGGGATCTACAGATGCCTCGTAGGCGTAATCGTAGACCAGCCCAAAATTAATGCGGTGACCGTTGTTAAAACCAATGCTCGCCAGATACATGAGACGGTCAAATGTGTCGCCGTAGTCGCCTTCGGTAGAGTCACCATCGTTGTTGAATATCCCGAGACCAAAATGTGATGGTTGTCTGCCAATACGGATTTGTCCGGCACTGGTTAAAATATCGACCCACAGCCTGCGCACATTGACATTGCCCGATCCTGTGCCGACAGGGTCTCCGCCGACCGGGCCAATCACCCCAAAAGGCCCGTTGGCGGGGCTCATGCTGATGGTTCCTTCCAGAGGGTCGTAGATCGTGAGCGCCCTGACATCAGACTGCCCCATGAGCAGGTTGTCTAACAAATCGATCTGCCCGTGGATAGAGATGTTGTCGTTGATTTTAAGGTGGGGGTTGAGTCTAAAACGCTGCTGAGCAAAGGCAATGGTGCCAAAGCGGTCATTACCGCTGTTGGTCAGATCCCCCGGGACAATGCCGGTATTGGGGCGCTGCAGGTCGAGGTCGTGTGTGTACTCGAAACGCGTACGGTAATAACCGTGTGCGGAGAATTCAAGGGCTTGTGCTTCGTTTACAAATGCAATAAAGAGAAGAAGCACGATCAAAACGCGGATAAAAATGGTCCTGTGTTTTTTCATGGGTAATATTTTGGCATATAAGCCCGTTTGACAAAGAAAATCAACTCGATGTTGTAATATTTGTAACAAGTTACTAACTTGACTTTGACGCGGTTGAATTCCTTCATTTTGCGAGGAATGCACCCGCGCTCTGTCGACTTTGAAATTCCTAGACATCAAGCTATGGATAAAATTAAAATCACTTCGCTTGGGGGACTGGGCCAGACAGGGGCACTCAACTGCATGCTCTACGAAACCAGTGACTCGGCAATCATTGTGGATTGCGGTGTTGCGTTTGCAGACAACAAACTGCCAGGGGCCAATGTTATTATCCCCGACTTTGATTTTTTGAACCCCGTGATCGAAAAATTAAAGGCCGTTTTTTTGACGCACGGACACGAAGACCATGTGGGCGCGCTTCCCTATCTGTTAAAGAAAATCCCGCTCCCCGTTTATGCCACAGCGTTTACCAGGGGCATTGTTCATGACAAACTGGAGGAATTTAAACTTAAAGATATTAAGGTCAGGGATCTTTGTTATGACACGGTCACTAGGATCGATGATGTGTCCATCGAACCCATCTTTGTCAACCACAGCATCATGGATGCAGCAGCGCTTATTATTTCCGCTGCCGATGTCAGTGTGCTGCATTGCTCCGATTTCAAGATAGACCTCTCACCGCCCGAAAACAGGGCCATTGACCTCGCCAGATTTAAAAGGCTGGGCAAGGAGGGGCTTGATCTTCTCATGCTGGATTCTACAAACGTCATGAACAAAGGCCACACCAACTCGGAGTTGGAAGTCAGGGCAAATCTGCTCGACCTGTTTACAAAAACCGACGGGCGCATTATTGCGTGCCTGTTTTCGTCAAATACTTTCAGATTGCAAAGCCTGTTTGAATGCGCGCGCATCACGGGCCGCAAGGTTGCCATGACGGGCAGGAGCCTAAGAGACTACTTTAGAATCGCCTCCAGTCTGGGCAGGATTGACGTGTCAGGTGTTGACATCTACGATGTGGAAGAGATGGATGATTTTCCAGATGGTGAAATTCTGGTGATCACCACGGGGTCACAGGCAGAACCGCGCTCCGTCTTAAGCCGGATGTCCAGAAACATGTTTCGTCCCTTCAGGATCAAAGAGGGCGACACGGTGGTCATGTCGTCGCGCATGATACCCGGCAACGAGGGGCGCATCTGGGAACTCTTAAACAATCTCTCTCTTCTGGGCGCGCGTGTGATTCATCAGCCACTCGCGGATTTTATTCACGCCTCTGGTCATGCAAAGGAAGACGAGCTGCGCGAGATCATCAGGATTGTCAGACCGCGGTATTTTATTCCCATACACGGGGAACACAGATCTTTAAAAAGACACGCCGAGGTCGCCAGTGAAGAGGGGGTCAAAAAAAAGAACTGTTTCGTGGTTCTGGATGGTGAGTCTCTGACACTTTCCAAAAAAGGACTTTTTCTCACAGAACAAAAAGAGGTGGGGAGAAAATTTATCAGCGAGAATCCTCAATACACCATCACCCCCGCTGCCTTAAGAAAACGCAGCAAGATGGCGTGGAATGGGCTTGTCACTGTCTCCCTCATTTATCACAACGCGACATCAAGGGTCGCGGATTCTGTCAGGGTCTCGTCGGAGGGAATCTTTGGCGGTGATGTTGAAATAGAGGCCCTCGATGCCCTGTCGGGGATGTTGAGGGCGCTGATCAAAAAACAATCAAACGCCGAACGCGACAAACTGGAAAAGTTTGTCACCATTGAAGTAAGACATTTTTACAAAACCCATTACCAGATCAGGCCCGAGGTCGTGGTGCTGGTGCACGAGGTCGCATAAGCGGTGTTGATTTAACAAGTTACTAACTTGACTTTGACGCGGTTGAATTCCTTCATTTTGCGGGATATGCATCCGCGCTCTGTCGGCTTTGAAATCCCTATACATCAAACTTGTGGGGATCATTTAAAGTCTGTCGGGATATGATTTTTCAGGACGCTTGCGAAACAGGGGCATTTCCCAACAGACATCATTTATGAGGATGAGAAAACAATTATTTGTCCTTATTTTTTGTGTCCTGCTGCCCTGCACAGCCCTCTCGCAGGCGATTCCACTCGACAAGATGTCGCTGCGGCTTATCCCGCGCGATGCAGACGCCGATGTTGTGGGGTCCAAGACCATCACGCTTGAACTCACACCCTTTGGTCTTAAACTTTTGTGGTACAGTCTGGTCAAAGAATTTGATGAGGGGGCCCATTATCCCACGTACAAAATCAAGGCCCACAGGGGCGTTGTAGAGGTGGACAATCTGGAACAGAAAACGGTGTTCTTTCATCCCAGTCTGTGGGGAGAAGGGTATCTGCGCACCGAGTCAGCCCTGCCGCTCTGGCTCAATCCCGATTATCTCGATCCAGAGTCAAAACAGAGGATGTACTTCAATGTTGGGATTTTAAATCTGGACAAATACATGATCAAAAAGGCCCCCGATGTTATTTACGACCAGGTTATTTTTTTTCAAAACCTTTATGATCAATACGTAGACAGGGAGGAAATAAGGGAGGGTTTAAACTTAAACAAGACAGATCAGAAAGAGATAAAAAAATTTATCAGAGAATTTTTTTACATCAAAAGAATCGCCAAGACCAAGACAGAAATCTACGTCAACAACCGCCAAGAGTCTTATCCTGCCGTTGTCTTTGGCAATACGTATTTTCAGTTTGTGGTGGTTGATGATCCCTTGAACCCGCTGATTGTCAGCCTGCGGGTCATCCCCGAAAAGGCCCCCAAACCTTTTCAGGAAAGTTTTTCAAGATTTAAAAAGAATTTCGAATTCAGGGTGACACAGGTGAGCTTTTGAGCAGCATTTCGTCTCAACTTGTCCCCACAACACCGATCCAGTATCTCAAGGGTGTTGGGCCTTACCTTGCGGGCCTCTTGAATAAAAAATCAGTTTATACAGCATGGGATCTTCTTTTTTTTCTGCCGATCAAGTACATAGACAGGCGGGAACTGCATACCATTAAAAGCCTTCCTGTCGACAAAAAGCAGGCCTTTCTGGCCACCATTAAAAGTTATCACTTGCGCCCCTTAAAAAACCGCGGTCGAAAACTTCTGGAGATATTGGTTGCAGACCCCACGGGCATGGCACAGATTTCTTTTTTTCAGTTTAACGAAAGTTACATCAAGAAAAGATTTCCTGTCGGGAGCGCCGTGGTTTTTTTTGGTGATGTGCGTCTTTATCGCGGTTACAAGACTTTAGCCCACCCCGAGATGGAACTCTGGGAAGAAGATGATGACCCGCAGAAGGGGGAAGGCACGGCACCTCCAGACAGCTGCAGGATTTATCCCTTTTATTCGCTGACAGAGGGGCTGTATCAAAAAACGGTCCGTAACATCATTGCCAAAAACATCGACCGTCTTGTCGAGATGGTCAAAGAGGACCCCCGCAGTGTCAGGGACACCGGTGCTGTTCACATCTCCTTAAGTGAGGCATTTCGCTATGTCCATTTCCCTCCCAAAGACGCCGACATCGACAGGCTGAGTACGCAGAGTTCACCCTATCATCAAAGAATCATTTACGATGAATTTTTTTATCTGCAGCTTGGTCTTTTATCAAAACAGCACAGGGAGGCGCAGAACAAGACCCATATCATCACCAACCAGCAAACACTGTACCAAAAGGCCCTTGATCTTTTGGGGTTTGAATTGACCGGCGATCAGCAGTTGGCCATCGAGGAGATCATAAAAGACCTCGCGTCGGGAAAGCCCATGAATCGCATGCTGCAGGGTGATGTAGGGTCGGGCAAAACCGTGGTCGCTTTTTTGTCCGCCCTTGTGGCCGTCGAGTCAGGCTTTCAGGCCGCGTTGATGGCACCAACAGAAATCCTGGCAGAGCAGCATTTTCAGACCCTGTCCGCTTATCAGGAAAAACTCTTGATCCGCATTGAGATACTCACCGGCTCTACAACGGCAAAAGCGAGGGAGGTGATCTTGCAGGATCTTAAAGAAGGAAAAGTAGACATCATCATTGGCACGCATGCGCTTATTGAATCAGATGTAGAATTCTGCAAACTTGGTTTTATCACGATCGATGAACAGCACCGATTTGGTGTTTTGCAGAGGGCAAAACTAAAAAACAAGACCAAAGGCACCACAGACCAACTCACACCGCACATCCTGACCATGACGGCCACGCCGATCCCGCGCACCCTGTCGATGTGTGTCTATGGCGATCTCGACTTAAGCCTGATCAAAGAGATGCCCAAGGGTCGAAGGCCTGTAAACACAAAGGTGTTTAGGGAAAAACAAAGGGCGCTCATGTACGACATGATCAGACAAGAAATCGAAAAGGGGAGACAGGCGTATTTTGTTTACCCGCTTGTCGAAGAGAGCGAAAAACTGGACTTAAAAGACGCGACACTGATGCACAAGAACTTAAGCGAGGTCTTTGCAGGACACGAGGTCGGTTTGTTACATGGCCGGATGAAGGGGGTGGAAAAAGAAAGGATCATGCACGGTTTTAAAAACAGGGAGATCCAGGTGCTGGTGGCCACCACTGTGGTGGAGGTCGGCGTTGATGTGCCCAACTCCACGGTGATGGTTATTGAACACGCAGAAAGGTTTGGTCTCTCACAACTGCACCAACTGCGGGGACGTGTGGGGCGCGGGTCAGAGCTGTCCTATTGTTTTCTGGTGGCGGGTTATGCGCAGTCGCTTGAGGCAAAATTCAGACTTAAAATCATGGAAGAGACAACCGATGGTTTTAAAATCGCCGAAGAAGATTTAAGGCTCAGGGGCCCCGGAGAGTTTTTGGGGACCAGGCAGTCGGGGATGCCCGATTTTAGGCTGGCACAGATTGTGAGGGACGGGAAGCTTCTTAATGCGGCAAAAAACAGGGCGCTTGAGGTCATTAAAGAAGACCCCTCTCTTTCTGGTACAAAAAACAAACTGATGAGAGAAATCATGCTGGAGAGGTGGGGCAAGAGGCTGGACCTGTCTTTGGTTTAAACGCGTGTAACATCACGACACCACATAGGTGGCTGTGCCAACCGCGATGAGCTTGTTTTCGTCGTTGTGTAATTCACAACGGGTCACGGCCACGCGGCTTCCGGTTCTTAACAAATACCCCGTGGACTTAAAGTATTTTCCCACCCCAGGTCTTAAAAAATCGACCCTGAGGTCTATTGTGCCGAGTTTGGAAAATCTGTCGAGTTTTTCCTTGTTGGGCCGATTTTTTATTTTGTCCAGCACACCCAGAAACGCAACAATCCCGCCGGTTACATCGAGCACAGAAGAAATAACACCGCCGTGAAGCGACTTCTTGTAAAAGTTGCCGATCAGTTTTGGGGTCATTTTAAATTCGATGCTCGCCTGCTGATCGTCAGTCAGCCTGATCTTGAGGCCAATGACTTTATTAAAGGGTATTTTATTGGTAAAGATTTCTTTAACGTGTTTTATGAGTTCTTGGTTTTTGTTTTTATGGGTGTGACTTGTCATTTATTTTTTTTGACATTCTGCGTGTGCAAGACACATTTTAAGGCAGTTTGTTCTTTCGGGGTCGGTCTCTTGATAGTTGTTGATGCAGCCGTTTGTGCAGACAGAACAGAAGTCGCTGTCTTTTCCAAAAAACTTGTCGCAGGTGGAGGCAAGGCTCGCGTCGATGTTTTTAAGACAGGATGCCTTTGCGTCGGCCTGCTCGGCGGTGGCAAAGAGCGTGTTGCATTTTTCAAGAAGCATGGTTTTAAGCATGGTCTTGCACTCGTTGGCATTGGCGGGGTCTTTTGCCTTTGCTGACGAAAGACAAACCAGCAGGCAGAAAACAATCAACACAACAACAAAAGCAGATTTTAAGGGGGATGTGCAAAAAATGTCCTGTATGGATTTCATAAGTCTCTCCGTTATTTTTTTTCACAGATAAAACAAAAGACCACAAATTGCAAAACCCAAGATCAAACCCTTGAGATTGCTTTTATTTATTGACTCTGTATCAAGTGATCATGTATTACAGTCGCTCAATTTTTTAAAGTAATTCTAACGTATTGTTTTGTATTGTTTTTTGAACACGAGGATTATATTAGGGACGCTAGCTCAGTAGGTAGAGCACTGCCCTTTTAAGGCAGGTGTCCCGGGTTCAAATCCCGGGCGTCTCACAAATTGATAGAGATCTGCGACAGCAGGGCGGGATTTGAACGGTTTTTGCCGCACCCAGCGGGTGAAAAGCGAACGCATGTGAGCGACAGGCAAAAACTGCGGCTCTGAGCGCGCGGCGCACGACGAGAAAAGCGCGAAGAGAAATCCCGGGCGTCTCACAAAAAAATCTGCCCGCAGATTTTTTTGGTTGATGGGTGATGGTAGATGGTTAATAGGGGCTTTCGGTTTACCATTTACTTTTATCCCATAGACCGGTTTTAGTGACTGACAGTCGGTAAAATTTTGTCCCCATCGTCTAGAGGCCCAGGACATTACCCTTTCACGGTAGCAACCGGGGTTCGAATCCCCGTGGGGACGAGGCAAAGAAAAACCACCTTTTATAGGTGGTTTTTTTTTGCCTTGAATCTGGAGGGATTCGAACAGATTTTTGCGCCGAGCAAGTGCGAGGAAAAGTGAGCGCACGCGAACGACAGCAAAAATTTGCGGCTCTGAGGTTTTAGGCGCACGCCGTAAAAAAACCGAAGAGGAATCCCCGTGGGGACGAGGCAAAGAAAAACCACCTTTTATAGGTGGTTTTTTTTTGCCTTGAAGGTGTGGGTATTTGAACAGATTTTTGCGCTGAGCGGATAATAAACTCTTTTCAAAAAAATCTTGATCAATAGTAAACGACCGTTTACAGCACATTCAGTTATTACCAATCATCCTTCTGGATTATTTCATTTTAAATTAAATGGAGATTTTATGAACAGGGCCACACTTAGCATTGATGAAAAGAAACGCGAAATCATCGCTCTTTTTGAAAAATCAAAACACATGGTATTGGCCACGTGTGCCGATGGGCGTGTCACCGCACGAACTATGAGTTATGTCAACAAAGGATTGGAGCTTGTTTTTGGAACCGACAAGAATTTTTTAAAAGCACAGGGGCTTTTTTAATTTCCCCTTTGAGAACAACCTTTTTATACCTTAAGAAGTATTTTTATATTGATACTCAACATAATACCTTGTAAAGGTATACCTAAACAAGGTATAATATGGCTATCAGATCGTTTGGCGATAAAACAACAGCAGACTTTTTTTTAACTGGTAAAGTAAGAAAAACTGCAAAATGGAAGTCCATTAAAAGAATTGCCAGGCGTAAACTGGATATGTTGCACTATGCAGAGCAACTTTGTGACTTGATGTCTCCGCCAAGTAATAGACTTGAAAAGTTAAAAGGAGGTTTGAAAACTTTTTACAGTATTAGAATTAATGACCAATGGAGAATTATTTTCAGATGGACAGATTTAGGGCCAGACGAGGTCAACATCGTTGATTATCATAAATAGCTGGACTTCGCCAAACCAACAACATGATAAAGAGGTTTGTATGTATCAAATAAAAAGAAAACCTACATCAGTAGGTGAAATTTTAAATGAGGAATTTCTTATTCCATTGGGCATGACACAAAGAGAACTAGCTATTCACATCAAATGCGATGTAAAAGTCATCAATAGACTTGTCAACGAACGTACTTCTTTGACTGCAGAAATGGCGCTCAAACTTGCTTCCACATTCAAAACAACGGCTGAGTTCTGGCTTAATGCTCAAAAGGCTATGGATCTTTATCAGGCATCTAAAAAAATACGGGATTTACCAAAGCCTCTAGACTTTTCTAAGGTTGTATTTGCATCTTGAAGCTTTTGATTATCTGAACGTCCTCCCAATCTTGGGGGACGCATCGCCATGGCACTCAAGAGCGACATGCCCAAAGGCATGTCGCGGGGGTGCGATGCGGGATGATTTGCGAGAGATCCGGTTTGACAGTTGTTGCGATCTTGTGAGCGGGACAATTTGAACACGCCCGACAGTTCAAATGTTGGTGTCAGATAAAAATCGATGTTTTTTTTGCCTTGAATCCCGTGTGCAATGCACCAGATATGAAACCATTCATGTCCATGCATTGCACGGGATTCAAACCGAATGAAGCGCCGAGCGGATAGCGAGGACAAGCAGGCGCATGCCTGCGGCAGCGGAATGAGGCGGCTTTTTGTCTGTAGTGCCCACGCGACCAATTTTAGTAAGTTATTGACTAGTTATGACTAGTTATGGTATTATTGAACGGTGAAGGTTGTTTATCGCGATCACGCTGTCACAAGGATGATAGAACGTCATCTGACACCTAAAGAAGTCGAACATGTTGTCCTGTTTGCCGACGGTACAATTCCGCAAAGCAAAGACAAGGTCATTTATTATAAAAAAATGCGTGGTCGTAAAGACAATCTCATTGCCGTAGTCGCTGTAAAACATGTTGAAGAAATTGAAGTTATCACGGTTTTAGTCAATTTTGAGGTGAATCATGACACTTAACATTACCCATAATTTAGAACTTGATTACTTATCCATAGATTTTAAATCCGGCGTTGAGGCTAAATCTTATCACAAGGATGGCGTTATTGTCAGGCTCGATAAAAAGGGCCATGTGCTGGGAATCGACATCACTGATTCAACCGCATTTTTTAACCAAAACACTTCCATCACTTTACAAGAGGCCTGCTCTCTTCTCAATTTAAGCGAAAGTACCTTGCGACGAAAAATCAAAGATGGTTTTTTGCCATACAAAAAACCTAACGGCAAAGATTATCGATTAAAAAAGTCGGATGTTTTAAAACTCAAAATGAGTTAGGCCTCCCAATTAATTAATCAATCAATCAATCGTTATAAAGGCTTTGTTTGTTCTAATGACAGTATGAATGTTAGAAACGATAAAAAATCTTGTTTAACCGAATCTGCTGACGAAAACTGCGGGGCTGGACTATTGAATGTGTGTAGAGACTTTTTTAGTATTTACAGTTTTATTTCATTTCATTAGATTCATTGAATGAAAATTCTTATTACAGGAGCTACTGGCTTTGTTGGTAAAAAACTGGTTAGTCGTTTGGTTGAAGCTCAACATTCTCTTGTCGTCATATCTCGTAGTGCCAAAAGGGCAGAAGATCATTTGCAATTACCGCTTAAATATTACGATTGGAATCCTGTTTACGAGGAACCTCCTGCACTTGCATTCAAAGGCATAGATGCTGTTGTAAACCTTCTGGGAGAGGGGATTGCAAAGAAAAGATGGAGTCAGGCGCAAAAACAAGCCATCCATGATTCGCGAATTATTGGCACAAAAAATCTGGTGAGTGCCTGTCATAAATATTTAAATACACCACTGGCAGTTTTTATAACAGCGTCAGCAATCGGTTATTATCCCAAAAAATCAAACCAGATTTTAACAGAAGAAACAGGACACGGTTCAGATTTTTTAGCTGATGTCTGCTTTGCCTGGGAGCGCGAATCCTTGCATATGAGCACATGTGCGCGGCATGTGACGTTGCGTGTAGGAATTGTGTTGGGCAAGGGCGGGGGTGTGTTGTCCAAAATACTGGTGCCATTTAAATTTGGACTAGGTGGCACTATGGGCTCTGGCAAACAATGGATGAGTTGGATCCATGTGAATGATTTGGTTTCGATGATAGAATTCTCACTTAACGATGCGAGTATGAATGGGGTGTACAATGCGGTGGCTCCCCATCCCGTAACCAACAAGGAATTTGCAAAATCTTTGGGTAAAGTGATCAAGCGGCCAGCGTTTATTTCGGTGCCGGCCATCGTACTCAAAACCATGATGGGAGAGATGTCCACTCTCGTATTAGACAGTCAGAATATACAGTCAAAAAAATTAAAAAATACCGGATTCAAGTTTAAATATTCATTTATTCATGATGCCTTAACCGAAGTGTGCTCAACAGAGCTTTAATAATTTACCCGGAGTATGTTGCATGCGATTATGGAGCATTCACCCTAAATATCTCGATGCTCAGGGGCTTGTCGCTCTTTGGCGTGAAGGGCTTCTTGCACTTGAGGTATTACAAGGAAAAACTAAGGGCTATCGGTACCATCCTCAATTAGAAAGGTTTAAACAGTGTACTCATCCCATAGAGGCCATCAATCATTATTTGAATGCAGTTTTAATAGAATCCATTATCCGGGGTTACAAGTTTGATCCCAGGAAAATTGAGCAACGCACAAAATCATATCCGCAAATAAAGGTGACGAGGGGCCAGATTATTTATGAGATTACACATCTTAAAAAAAAACTTTGGTATAGAGATCGTAGAAAATATGCGCTCATCCAATCTTTAAAAATTATTGCGCCGCATCCGTTGTTTGTTGTTGTTTCAGGTGATGTAGAAAAGTGGGAAAAGCCAAAATTAAACATTTCTTAAGTATAGCTTGTTTTGTGATAGGGTAGATAATCTGGCACCCCTTGATATTTATGTCTGTAATTGAGCTTGATAATCTCACCACAACCACATTTGCAGAGTGGGGCAGCAAAGTATAGCGCTAAATCAGCAACTTGTAAGTTCCGAGCATTGACTTCAGTGTAGCCTACAAGTTGACCATGTTCAGATTCTGCAACTGGCAGCCATTGAGGTCTGACTCCATAGACAAAAGCATAATCCAAGCACCTCAATTTTGTTCCAGAACCATGAACCCATCTATCTGGTATCAAACAACACGATCTTGAGAGTCAGTTGGGCGACTACATTTCACCAGGGCTTTTGTCTGGTGTGGCGCTGATTATCAAGAGTAGTATTTTGCAACTTTGTCAGCAGATAGAAGGAGCAGGGATCACTGGGTCAGTGTCAGAAAAATAAAAAATTATTTATGTACAAGATTGTTGGTGTGGCCTAACGGGTTTTTTCCCTAAATGCGATACGGTGTGGATGAGGCATGGCTTGTGCAAAAATCTGCGGCCCTTAAGGTTTTAGGTGCACGCCGTAAAAAAACCGAAGAGGAATCCCCGTATACTTTTCTAAACATGGGCGGGTTCATCCAGGATATCCAGTAATCGTCGCGCAAAATAAATCCGATTTCGTTTTGCGTCACTGGTTTGTTTGAGGACACCCACCTTCTCCAATTTATCGATGGCACGCTGGGCCGTGGGGAAAGCGATCTTGCGTTTTTTGGCTACACCACTCACAGTCATAAAAAAAAAATATTACTCCGTCTGGATTTTTTCTTTTCAAAACAAGAGCGACATGCCATGAGGCATGTCTCGTGGGTGCGATGCGGGAGGATTTGCGAGAGATCCGGTTGGACAGTTGTTGCGATCTTGTGAGCGAATCCAATAGCTCTTCAGAAAACAGTCAGGCAAATCAAGCCATATGAGCAAAAGTAACAATGTGTTAATGTCGTTAGCAATCATTGCGTTATTGGACATTAGAATCCGACCATTTTCTTTTACTTAAGCTCCCAAAAGGTATCAAGAGGGGCAAAAGCCACAAAAGATTCCACCAAGTCAGTCCGATAGATTCAAGACCTCCGTATGACCATATGGCCCAGACTATAGATAATAAAAACATTCCATAGGGTGCAAGCATAAGCTTCCAATATGATGTTGTTGGAAATCGCCATGGCGCAAAGAAAACAATAGTGACGATAGCAACACCTGTCAAAACCAGCCCCAACAGTCCCTGTGGGTATTTCTCATGAAAAAGAAAAACAATAGACAGTATGAATACCCAGATAAATCCTCCCATCCAACCGGCAGTCCAACCTATTTTTTGACCAGTTTTATTTTCCATATTTTACCTTTCTTAATAAAGGGTCTCATGTGTTTTTAACCTGTGAAAAGGCCTGTCCCTCAAGTTGTGATGCACAATTGTTTTGTTTCAATCCCTCATGTTGAAAAAACAAAAAAACAGGTGCCACAAAAACAGGTGCCATATACCATCTCCATCCACACTCGTACGCAGAGGCAACTTCATTGATGCATAATAAAAAAAATAAAACAAGAAACTTAACTGGTCAGCACTTTTCGGCTGATTTGACAAGTCAAAGACAGGGTTTAGGGCTGGGTTATCGAAGGTGTGTAGATGCCTTAACCGAAGTGTGCTCAACAGAGCTTTAATTTTAGACGAGCAGGATTTTAAATCTTTTGTCCAGTGAGTTCACAACATCCTTGATCACCCCGTCGGTGATATGCAGGTCATGAGCCCCTGTATAACCGATTGTGATGTGCGGGTAAAAGTTCTCTGCATCAAACTTTGCGGGATCGCCGCCGTTTTTTAAAAAGGCGCGTTTGATTTCTCTTCTGATGTTCAACAGATTTTCTGATCTGACAATAATAAAAAACGTCTCGCCCATCTGCTCATCGGGCTGACCCTGTTTTGTCATTGCCTTGCCGTGACCAATCCCCAGAATCTCGATTGTTGAGCCCTGTATGTTATGACTTAACGCGATTCTTTCAATTTCATCGATGCTCAAGTGTTCACGCAGGACATCGTAATATTCTACGGGGGTGATGGTTGTGATGTGTGCCTCGCCGGCTGGATCCCACAATTTAAAAAAGTTGAGTGTTTGACCAATGCGGGCCTCAATGATGGGTCGAAGCTCCTGTATGGGGGGATAGGATGTGTTCATCGCAAGGGATGTATCAAAGCGCCCCTCGCCGCGATGGGAGATAAAATCAAGGTGTGCGGCCTGTGTCATGGATACGGGAATGGGGCACGGGGAAGGGAGGTCCACGCCCTGTGCAGCAAATCGCCCCGCAGAACGGGCAAGCCCACTAAGCGCATTTTTACTTGCAGTCTTGGTCATTCGTGACACCGGCGCCAGACCAAAAAAATCAGCCGCAGAGGCTATGGCATCCCCGATCATCCGTACACCCGGAAGTGGGATGACAGGAGATTGAGCCAGACTCGTAAATCTTGTTGTGAGGCCGGTAAGCATACGTAGGTTCCTTTATCTGCCCGGCCTGGCTGTTTGATGCTGCGTCATCCAAAACAGGGCATTTGCCGACAGACACTGTTTGTATTTATTTATATATCGGCAAACGCGGCAGAATGTTGCGTTGTTTTTTTTCCTTTTTTCCGCGAGTGACATAACACCCTGATATGCACTATAATTTCTGGGGGGCTTTTTTGAAAAAATCAGATTTTTGGGATTTTTTTGACAATTTTTCTGGTTTTTTTTGGACTGCAAACGCTTG
>JADGCS010000098.1 GCA_015228875.1 Deltaproteobacteria bacterium
CCAACCCCCTCCCATCAAGGGAGGGGGGGGAGACCTCAAAAGTATCAATCTATGTAAAAGTGAAATACAACACTTGTTAATGTTTTTTTTATTGAGAAAAACTCAAATTGTGACCGCGTTGAGTATAGAAATATGTAAATAGAACCTGTGGGGGGCGACTATTGGAAATCATCAGGAGGGTTCTTTCAAGTTTTTAAATTTCAACTCTTCTCTATGCGCTGCTCATGCTATCAAACTTGTGGTCCTGGGGGTCAAAGGTGGTGATCCGCGACATCCGGCGGAGCTTTAAATGAGACTCAGAATGCCAATCCCTTAAATCGTGAAAAACACGTATATTACGCTCTGTTTTCACGGTTATGTTGACAAAACAGTGAAAATAGAAGAATCTGCCCCTAGTTATGGCAAAAACCATCGCCGTCTTTAGCAAGATTCATGAACTCCGTGAGCGCTATTACAAGGCCTTGTCGGGTAAGGCTTCTCTCGTCCAGATCCTCAGTGAGGCCGAGGTGGCCGAGCAGGTCTATAACTCCAATGCCATTGAAAACAGCACCCTCAGTTTGGAAGAGACGGAGAAAATACTGCTCCAGATTGATTTGGATCGTTACATCAGTGAGCGCGAAATTTTTGAGGCCAAAAATCTGGCTCGTGTGGTGTCGTATATCGATAAGCGCGCCAAAGAACAGGAGTTGACGCTTGAAGTGATTCTGTCGCTACATAAAATGCTTATTTCGAATATTCGTGATGATGTGGCCGGCAGATTTCGCAAGGACAATGAATATGTGCGTGTTGGGAGCCATATTGCACCGGCTCCCCACGAAGTCATTCCCCGGCTGGAAACAATGCTTTCGGAATATCATGCCGCCAGCCGGCAAACAATCATCCAACGCGTGGCTCGGTTTCACCTTGCCTTTGAATACACCCATCCGTTTGTGGATGGAAACGGTCGCATTGGGCGCGTGCTCAACAACTATCTTCTGATGCGTGAAGGGTTCGTGCCAATCAACATAAAATTTATTGACCGCAAAAAATATTACGAGGCCTTCGGGGAATACGATGCCAAGGGATCAACCGCCATTATGGAATGGATTGTGGCAACTGCCCTCACGAACAGTTACCACAAGCGTCTGGCGTATTTGGAAGGCAAGACGATCATGACACTCGGCGAATACGCCAAGAAAAACAAACTCTCTCATTCCAATCTGATTAACAAGGCCACACGGCAAACGATAGAGGCCTTCTTGGAAAAGGGTGTGTGGAAGATCGGTGCGGTCTAATGCATCACCCGCGTAAAGCGTAAAAATGTCAGTATCGGGGCGCTGGCATATCTTTTAAAACTCTTCTTTGGCCTCCCATTCCTCGAGTGAGGTGTCGCCTCCGATGCAAAAGATACTGATCAATGCAAAAAAGGGTCACAACCTGTCCAACATCAATTGTTCTATCGTGGCGGCCTTGGTCGCGACTGTTTGTAAAATAGTCTCCGCCTTCTTTTTAATATCAGCACACCACGCCTTGTCTTCGATGCCCTTAAGATTGATGAGGACATTGTAAAACGCCCCGTAAGCTGCTGCCCGCGCCATCAGGGCGCCAACGCCCGCATCGGAGAGCGAATTTTGATTGCCCTTTTCGGCCACAAGCAGTGCCAGATCGAGGGAGGAAATGGTCCTTTCAAGGACCCCAAATGGCTCCAGAGTGGCCTCTTTTGTTGCATGTTCAATCGCCTTTTGACGCAGGCTTTTTTGTTCCTCTGTTTTTTTGGGCATCGCAAAGCCTTCCATGACGCGATTAAAGGCTGCGGTGTCGTCGTCAATGGCGTTCATCTGTTTTCGTAGAATGTTTTGCGCCGCGATCCCTGTCGCTTTCATTTCTGGCCGTACGACTTCAAAACCTTTTTTATCAAAGGTGAGTGCCGCCACCATGGATGCAAGGCCGGCAGAGAGCGCGCCGGAGAGGGCCGCCACAGAGCCTCCGCCGGGGGCCGGGGCGTTTGATGCAAGGACGCCCACAAAATCTTTGACGGTCATCTGTGCAAGTGGCCTCTTTTTTTCGAAGCGGTTTTCGATGATTTTAAGCGCAGGGTCAAAGGGGGTCACGTCCGAAAGACCCAGGGTGATACAGGCATTGCGGATGATTTCTGCCTCATCGATCCCCGTGGTTGCCCCCTGCTTGTCAAGAAAATACTCCCCCGCCTCTCGCAAGACCCTTTGGGGCACCATGCCCACGATCTCGCTGCCTGTCACGCGAACTCCCAGATTCTGCGCGAGTTCGCAGCATTTGTCGTAGACCAGATGAAGCGGTGTGGTGTCGATGTTGAGGATGTTCACAGTGATCTGCGCCCTGTTATATTCAGGAATCAACCAGCCCGTGCCCTGAAGGTTTTTAAACAACCCGGGGGTTCTTTCGCTGTTGCCCTCTTGGTCTGTCACCGTCTTGCCATGCGCGTCTTTTTTGACTCGCCCCGTCTCACGAATCGTGAAGGCAATCTCCTTTGCCACCCTCACACTCGTTGTGTTGAGGTTGATATTGTAAGCGATCAAAAAGGGACGCGCCCCGGCTGTCAACACCCCAAACTTTGGATTAAACTCATTGGGCCCGTATTCGGGCGCCCACTCCGGCCGACCCATTTTATCGGAGAGGGCCTCATACTCACCCGCACGGATGTCTGGAAGCCTCGCCCTGTCGGGGCGCCTTGCTGCCTCGGCATAGAGAAACACAGGGAGGCCCAGCTCCTCTCCAACCCGCTTTGCAAGGGTATTGGCGAGGACCACGCATTCTTCCATGCTGACCTCGGAGATCGGAACAAAGGGACAGACATCGCAGGCCCCCTGTCTCGCGTGACTGCCCTTGTGGTTTCTCATGTCAATCAGCTCGCCCCCTTTTTTAATGGCCAGAAAGGCCGCCTCAACAACCGCATCAGGAGGCCCCGCAAATGTATATACCGTGCGGTTTGTAGCGGCCCCCGGATCCACATCCAGCATAACAACACCTGGCACCTGTCTCGCGGCGTCCGCAATGGCGTTGATGATTTTTTGATCACGTCCTTCGCTAAAATTTGGAACACACTCAACAAGTTTCATTGTTTTCCTCCGATTGCAAAACACCGACTCACAACGCACCACGCGTAGCCGCTTTTTTTGAGGCAAGGGCCGTGTAATAAACAGTCCCGCCGGTTTGTTCTTTGGCCGTTACCCCGTTAATGATGTTGATATCCCTTGTAATGGGGCCAATAATGCAGCAGTCAAACATTAAAAGCTCACCCGATCCCCAACAGCAACGCCCTGTTCCAGGGCAAAACCGGCGTTAACCTCCAGTGCGTATTGCGCGGAGACATTTGGTGCGATGCTGTTTAAAGAAAAGGGGGTCGTGTGCTGTTCGATATACACAATTTCTTTTTGCGCGTTGATAAATAAAATATCGAGGCTGATGCTTGTGTCCTTCATCCAAAAGGACAGGGCCCCCTCACTGTCGAAAACAAAAAGCATGCCGCCGTCGTCCTTGAGGGAGCTGCGTTCCATGAGCCCGCGCGTCCTTTTTTCGTCGGTGTCCGCAATCTCTACCTGCAGGGTGATGGTTTTTTGTACTGTCTGTATCAAGAGCGGGCGCGTCTCAAACGCAACGCCTCCAACGGCACCCCCGCAACCAGGAACCATGAGGGCCACAAAGCACGCCCGCCACGCAATAAGGCGACCCACCTGCGTCAACAAAGCTGTCAAGACCGTGGTGTGTTTTGTGTGTGAATGGGTAAGCATGCTGTCCTCGTGTATTACTTTTTGGCACTGTTTTGTGACTGCGAGAGCACCCACGCCACGTATTTTTTTATCCCCTCTTCTATTTTTGTCCTTGGGTTGTAGCCCAGGATGTTTTTTGCCTTTGCAATGGCCGCGAATGTCGTGTCAACATCTCCGGCAGCATCGGGGAGATAATTGATGACCGCCTTTTTGTAGAGGGTCTTTTCGATCAGGGCAATGAGCGTGTTCACATCGGTTGTTTGAGACTCGCCAAGATTAAACACACCGTACCGCTGGCCCCCATCCGCACACACCCACGAGATCGAATTGTCAACACCCGCCACAATGTCGTCAATGTAAGTAAAGTCCCTCTTTTTTGTCCCATCACCATAAACAGGCACTGGCTTTCCCTTAAGAATCAGGTGTGTGAATTTGTTAATGGCCAGGTCTGGCCGTTGCCGCGGACCGTAAACAGTAAAAAACCTCAAACACGCGATGTTCATGCTGTAGAGACTATGAAACACATGACAGACAAGCTCGCCCGCCTTTTTTGTAGCCGCGTAGGGGGAAATCGGGTGATCAACGGGATCGTCTTCGCTGAAAGGCACTTTTTTATTATTGCCGTAGACAGAGGACGAAGAACCGAAGATAAAATTTTTTACGCCCGCCTTGTTGGCCTCGTTAAGAAGCACGGTGGTCCCCATCTCGTTCACATCTACATAGTAAACAGGATCCTCAAGAGAGGGCCGCACACCCGCCATCGCCGCGAGGTGGACCACACAATCGACGCGATGCTGTTTAAACATAACGCTCACGGCATCACGGTCCCGAATATCGGCCTGATAAAACGCAAAGTCCCTGCCCGCAGCGCTTGCTGTCCTGGTCACTGCGGCAAGATTGGACTGCTTGATGGCGGGGTCATAAAAGGAGTTGAGGTTATCGATGCCGATCACATCATGGCCGTTATTGAGCAGGCGCTCCGACAGATGTGACCCAATAAACCCGGCGCACCCTGTAATGAGGATCTTCTTGTTTATCATATTTGACGCATCTCAAAAACAAGTTACTAACTTGACTTTGACGCGACGGATTTCTTTTGCTATGCGAGAAATGCACCCGCGCGCAATCAACTTTGAAATTCCCAGACATTTAAGTTAAGGATCAGGCGAACCAGCTATCAAACCAAAACCATGGAAGCAAGATCAGAAAAAACATACGACATCTCCATCCTTGTCCCTTTTTATAACGAAGAGGCCAACCTCGAAGAAAACTACAACAATATCAAACAAGTCATAGACACCCTCCCGCAAAGGGCCGAGATTGTTTATGTTGACGACGGGTCCACCGACCAGGGGCTTGCGATTCTCAAACAGGCAGCGCGCAATGACCCACGGGTTAAAATATTAAGCTTTGCAAAAAACTTCGGTCAGACAGCGGCCATGGAAGCCGCCTTTAAAGAGGCAAGCGGTCAGGTTTACATCACGCTTGATGCCGACAATCAAAACGACCCCAGGGACATCCCTTTGCTGCTCGATAAAATAAAAGAGGGCTATGACGTCGTCAGTGGTTGGAGAAAAAAACGCAAGGATGCCTTTTTGATGCGCAAGCTCCCCTCAATCATAGCCAACTGGCTTATTTCTACAGTGACAGGTGTCAAACTCAAAGACTATGGCTGCACGCTCAAGGCTTACAACGCCTATTATCTGGATCAGGTCCGTCTCTACGGCGAGATGCACCGATTTATTCCTGCTTATGCAAAATACGCAGGGGCAAAGGTCACCGAAGTGCCGGTGAATCACAAACCACGCACCAAAGGACAATCCAAGTACGGTATTAACCGCACGTTCAAGGTCTTGCTCGATCTGGTTACAGTAAAATTTCTGGGTGAGTATGCCACAAAACCCATTTATTTTTTTGGAGGCATCGGCGCCTTTTTCATGGCCGTTTCCGCCCTGGTGACCTTGTTTGTGCTTTACCAGAAGTTGTTTTACACAATCCCCGTCATGGTCCACAAAAACCCGCTGTTTGTGCTTGCCCTTTTTATTTTTATGTTGAGCGTTGTCTTGATCATGATGGGGCTCATTGCAGAACTGCTGATGCGGACCTATCACGAATCCCAGGATAAAAAGACCTACCGCATCAAAGAAATCATCAACTTTGTAGACAAGCAACCGGAAACAAAAACACCGACCCGTGTGTAACAACCAACTTTTTATAGTCCGAAACCATAACCCGCATAAAGCGGAGTGCATTGCGATCAAACATGAAGGGTTTCATGTTTGGCGCTATGCGCCAGATACTGCGCGGGCTGGCACCTCGTAAAATATTGTTGCTGAAACGCGTAGAAAAAACCTACTTAGGTTCAAACATATGTGCGGCATAACCGGTATCATCAATCTTAAGGGCCTTGATCCCGAGCCCGATCGCAGGACACTCGCCAACATGAATCAAGCCTTGTCTGCGCGCGGGCCCGACGACGACGGGTTTTATCTGGATCACCATGCCGGGCTTGGACATCGCAGGCTTTCGATTATTGATCTTGAAGGGGGACATCAACCCATCACAACGCCCGACGGCCGCTTCACCATTGTCTATAACGGCGAGACTTACAACTACCAAACAATCCGTGCCGGGCTCAAAAAAAATGGCGCGGTTTTTAATACCAACTCCGACACCGAAACCATTCTCAAGCTCTTCGCAGAAAAAGGCCCTGAGGGCTTAAACGAGATGAATGGCCTTTTTTCTTTTGCGATCTGGGACAAACAGACACAAACCCTCTTTGCCGCAAGGGATCGCACGGGAAAAAAGCCGTTTTACTATACCCTTGTCGGCAATTATTTTATCTTTGCAAGCGAACTTAAGGCGATCCTTAAAAATCCGCTGGTGCAAAAACGCATGGAGCCTGAGTCGGTTTTAAGTTTTCTCACCTACGAATACGTCCCGGCCCCGCTGTCGATCATCAAAGGAGTACATAAACTGAAACAGGGGCATTTTTTGACCTTTTCAAAAAACGGCATCCGGATACAGCGGTATTGGAACCAGAGCTTTAAGGACAAGATTTACGTTGACGAAAAAACCGCCTGCGCGGAAATTATTTCAAGGCTTGAAAGAGCCGTACAGCTTCGCCTTGTCGCCGATGTTCCCGTGGGCGTCTTCCTCTCCGGCGGCATAGATTCGTCGGCCATCGTAGCCTTGCTTGCAAAAAACAAACCGGCAAAAGACATCAAAACCTTTTCCATCAATTTTAAAGAAGCAAGCTATGACGAGTCTTCGTACTCCGGTCTCATCGCAAAAAAATTTGGCACCGATCATCACGAAGAAACTCTCACTGCAGACCTCATGCTCGATATTCTGCCCGAGGTTTCGCAGTATATGGACGAGCCCTTTGCAGACGCATCGATCCTCCCCACTTACCTGCTGTCCCGTTTTACAAGCAAACATGTCAAGGTAGCCCTGGGCGGGGATGGCGGCGATGAGCTCTTTGCAGGTTACCCCACTTTTTTTGCGGACAGACTCGCCACCGTTTATGCAAAGTTTCCCGGCCTGATCAAAAACAGTGTGGCTGGTCTTGTCAATCTGTTGCCCGTCTCCGACAAAAACTTGAGCCTCGACTTTAAGGCGCGGCAGTTTCTCCTTGGTGCGGACTACGAGGCTGTCATCAGAAATCAGGTCTGGCTTGCAGGTGTGACGCCTAAAGATCAGCCGGGAATTTTTGCGGTCGATTTTTTCTCGCAGATCAAAAACATTGACCCCTTCGGGCTCATAAAAAAAGAGCTTCTGCTTTGCGATTCTCCGCTTGATTCTGACAGGCTTCTTTATTTCTATCAAAAGTTTTACATGTGCGACGACATTCTCACCAAGGTCGATCGTGCCAGCATGGCCAATTCGCTCGAGGTGCGCGCGCCTTTTCTGGATCCTGATGTTATCGCGTATGCAAACGCGCTCCCCTATTTTTTTAAACTCAAAGGACGGACAACAAAATATATTCTCAAAAAAGCCCTGCGGAATCTCCTTCCCAAAGAAATCATCTACAGGCCCAAAAAAGGTTTTGGGATTCCGGTCTCGGGCTGGCTGCGGCAACAGTTAAAACCCCTCACAGAAAAAACTCTCTCACGGGAAAGACTGTCCGCCGACGGCATTTTTAATCCAGGTGCCGTTCACACGCTGATGCAGCAACACTTTTCCGGAAAGAAAAATAACAGAAAGCAGCTTTTTTCACTCCTGGTTTTTCATTTGTGGATGGATAATTATTTGCGATAAAAAGACTGCGCGCTCAATTGAGCAGCTTCCACTTGATGTAGCGATCGATCTCCAGATGGTTGTCGTCGTACAGCCCGCTAAACTGCACGGCCACACCAGAAACGTTGCCCTGGAGATTGGTGTTGACACGGCAGATCTTTGCCGCCAGCTTGACGACACGGCTGCCCTCGGGCATGGAGATAAAGGCCGTCAGGTTTTCATCTGCCCTGACAGCTTCATTAAAGATTGGCAAAAACATCCCACCGCAACTGATGTTCTCTGTGGTGGATTCTATCTCTTTGCCGTTGTGTTCGAGACGCACTGGCAGTTCGACGTCCAGCCTGGTGTATTTTCTTTTTTCTGGCCTTGAAGGAATTCCGTCAGACATAGCGTGTCTCCTTACGTTTCCCTTGTCCCTTGTTGTTGGAAATTCTTGCCCTTGCAATTATCTTGTACTAAGCACAATTTCGCATTTTTGTTAAGAAGGTTGCGTGTTTTTTTTGTTTTTTTGCATTTTGCTCATTCTGTGTTTAACACGCCCCCTGTGGCCTCATTATGGATCAAAAAAAACCACAGATCGCCGTCCTTGGCGCAGGCAGCTTTGGCACCGCCGTGGCCAACCTTTTCTCCAGAAAAGGGTTAGATGTAACCCTGTGGGCCAGAGAACCAGAAGTGGCCCTTGAGATGAGGGAAAAAGCGACAAACACGCCCTTTTTTAAGGGTCTTGCCCTCGAGCCGTTTGACGCAACGAGTGATATTTCTCTGGCCCTGCGTCAAAAGGGGGCCGTGGTCTTTGCCATCCCGTGTCAGTTTTTACGCGCCTTTTTAATGAAACACAAAACAAAGATCGCGCCCGATGCCGTCTTTATCAATCTTGCCAAGGGTATTGAGATCAAAACCCTTAAAACCCCTCATGAGATCTTTATCGATATCTTTGGTCCTGCCATCAAAAAAAGGTACTGCGCCCTTTCCGGGCCAACGTTTGCACGAGAACTTTATCACGAAGTCCCCACCGGGGCTGTGATTGCCAGCACGTCCACAAAAACGGCAGAAAAATTTCAACACATGTTCAGCACCCGTTTTTTTAGACTCTATGCCTCCAACGATCTCATGGGCGTTGAGCTGGGTGGTGCTCTCAAAAACATCATGGCCATCTGTGTGGGAATCGCTGAGGGGCTCGGTTATGGACTCAATACCCGTGCGGGTTTGATGACGCGCTGCCTGCATGAGATGACCGAGCTGGGCTTGGCGATGGGCGCAAAGCAAAGAACCTTTGCGGGTCTTTCGGGTCTGGGGGATTTAATTCTCACGTGTACGGGGGATTTATCACGCAACCGACAGGTTGGGCTGAGGCTTGGCAGAGGGGAAGATATAAACAACATCATCAACTCTGCGCAGCATGTGGCAGAGGGCGTTCCCACGGCCAAGGCCGTCTTTGGATTAAATAAAAAATACAAGGTCCCCATGCCCAACGCGGAACACGTCTACAAAATTCTTTATCAGGGGATGTCCCCTCAAGAAGCGGTCAACAGGATTTTATCGAGAGAGCTTAAAAAGGAATTTTTGGCTTAGTGCTTCGTTTTGCTCACTCAGTACTGAATGCCGAGTGAATAAACATGTCGCCCTATTTATGAGTCGGGGGACTTAGTCTCTGGCTGTGCCCCGGCAAGCGCATCAAACTCTTTGGCCATATCCAGATCCAAGAGAGTGACCCCGCCCGCCTGGTTTGTAAAAAGGGACACAAAGACACGATTATAGGTGATCAGCAGCCGGGGATAATTTTGATTTTCCTCAATGGGGTTTACAAGTTTATTAACAAAGATAATGGCACTGGAAAAATCTTCAAATTGGTATATTTTTTCAAGCCGCTCCTTTTTAATCTGCCAACCCGGCATGTTTTGGATCTGCTCGCGTAGTCTTAATGGTTCGGGCTTGTGGTTTTTTTTAAAATCATCACTCATGTAAAACCCCCTGCTTTTTATCCCTTGCGATTGTGTTTTTTTTAAAGCATCTGTAACTATAAAATCATGGACGCCAGATTAAAATCATTTCCTGCTGATTTCATCAAGCGCATTCAAAATATATTTCCAGCCGGTCTGCACCAGAGTATCTTCAAGGCATTTCTGGAAAAAAGACCGATCTCTTTTCGCGTCAATACCATAAAAAACACAGAGGAGGCGGCCCTAACCTTTCTCGAAAAAAACAAGATCCATTTTCAAAAGGACAGGCAAATCCCCCTGTGTTATTATTTTAAAGACACGTCTCTTAAAAAAATCAGGGAGCTCTCCCTGTATCAAAATGGCGGCATCTACCTTCAAAACGCATCCAGTCAGGTTGTCCCTTGGGTTCTAGGGCCTCTGCCTGGAGAGAACATCCTGGATCTTTGTGCAAGCCCCGGCAGTAAAACGACGCAAATCTCTGCCCTCATGAAAAACAGTGGCTCTATTACAGCCCTTGAGCCTGATGCTATCAGGTATGAACGGCTGCTCAGTAACTGCAAATTACTCGGTGCAAACAACGTTCATTGTATAAAAGCCAGGGGAGAGGTGTTTTATAAAAAATATCTCAATCCAACAAGCGAACCCTGCCCCGTGGCCCTCTTCGACAAAGTGCTCGTTGACGCCCCATGCAGTGGTGAAGGAACTTTTTATATTAACGACAAGGCCTCTTTTGCTCACTGGTCTCTCTTGTTTGTTAAAGAGATGGCCGCTCTTCAAAAAAAACTACTTCATGCCGCCATACAAGTCTGTAAGCCAGGCGGTCACATACTGTATTCAACATGCAGCCTTGCGCCAGAGGAAAATGAAAAGATTGTGTACGATGCCCTTCTCTCACAACCCAATATCAAGTGTGTACCCATGACTCCCGCCTTTCCTTTCTTTAAACCAGCGATCAGTCAGTGGGACAATGTGAACTTTACAGGTGTGGCATGGGCGCGTCGCATTTATCCTACAAATACCACACAGGGTTTTTTTATGGCCCTTCTTAAAAAAAACTGACCTTTTTATCCCCACCCCCCTGTTTATATCCCGCACTCTTTTGCATTGTTATCCACTTTTACTGCGCTTGTTTCCTTTTTTACTCACAGCAAAGCCAGTAAAAAAATTTTGCCTGTGCACAAGACGTCGCCACCCCACAAAGTTTTGGTTATGAATATGCCTTCCTTTTCAATACCCTATTTCCGTTATCCCCTTATCCACCGTAACGACTACAACTACTATTATTATATTTTAAAAATAGGGGGAAAGAAGGGGAAAAAATATTACTACGCATAATTTTCTTGCTTTTGTATGAGAGGGATAATTTTTCCTCCTCTGCTTGCTTATAACTTGGTGTTGATTTATCTGCCATATAGAAATACAAACGGCCGTGTTTGATAACAAAATTTGACATCTATTTTTGGAAAAAAATATGAAATTCAAAATATTAAGAAGTGAGTTTTTAGATGCGTTGCAAATAACTCAGAGTGTTGTCGAAAGAAAAAACGTCATGCCTATTCTTTCCAACATCCTTATTGAAGCCGATAATAAAAAGCAGAACATTACAATCATAGCAACAGACCTTGA
Organism: Deltaproteobacteria bacterium; assembly: GCA_015228875.1. Lineage (GTDB taxonomy): Bacteria > UBA10199 > UBA10199 > UBA10199 > JADGCS01 > JADGCS01. Next base: position 11,531 of record JADGCS010000098.1, read on the forward strand.
GGTTGCTGTTAATCTCTCCCTTCAGGCCGAGGTCCAGACATCGGGAAAAATTACAGTCAGTGCAAAGAGTCTTTTCGAAATTGTTAAAGAATCAGCGGGGCAGGATATTCTGGTCAGTAAGTCAGAAAACGAAAGGGTGCAGATTATTTCCAATCAGAGCGAGTATAAAATAATGGGGCTTCCCTGTGAAGAATTCCCTGCCTTGCCAGAGGTCAAGGGAACGTTTGCAAAAATTTCATCCGCGGGCCTTGTTAAACTATTTGATAACGTAAGTTTTGCCATGAGCTCCGATGAAACCAGATACCACCTCAACGGCATCCTCATTGAAAAAAACCCCGATGGTGCTGTGATGGTGGCAACCGACGGCCACAGATTAGCGTACACGCAAGGCGCACTTGATATATCAGGTATGCAACAAGACAAGGTCATTCTCCCCAAAAAGGGTGTGTATGAGCTGAAAAAGTTTTGCGAAAAAGCAAAAGAAATCGATTTATGCATTTCTGATCACCATGTATTGGCGCAAACAGAAGGGTTTCTGCTTTTTATCAGGATCATCGACGGAAATTTTCCGGATTATAACAGAGTTATTCCTTCAGTTAATCCTGTGGTTATAGAAATTCCAAGACAATCATTATTAGGGGCGCTTAAAAGGGTTTCGCTTCTTGTTAACGACCGCTCAAAAGGCGTATCGCTTTATTTTTGCAACAACTCCCTCACCATCAGTTCATCAGACCCAGAGGTAGGAGAGGCAAAAGAAGATATAGATATCACCTACAGCGGAGCAGTGTTTACCATTGGCTTTAATGCCTTTTTCTTTATCGATGTTCTTAACGTTATTGAGGATGAATGTGTAAAAATTGCCTTTAAGGATGCGCTTTCACCTTGCCTGATCACCTGCGACTCAAATCCAGGATTTAAATCCGTTGTCATGCCCATGCGAAGGTAAGTAGATTATTCAATATTTATCTGTCCATTGGGCGTATTCATTTGACCCTTTAAAATATCGTCGTAAAAGTAAATAATACTACCCGACGTTTGATCTAAATGGATTGTGATAAAACTCACCCCATCCTGTGGAATAATATCAGAATCAAAAAAACCAACATCATCAAAAAGATTTGCGGCAGACTGACTTTTGATCCTGTGTTCTATTGTGTCATTATTGAAAAAATAAATAACATCTCCAGAGACGGCTGTAATGGACTCTGGAATAAAGGAGTTTTCTACAATAGTGATGATCAGGTTGCCCTCGGTATCGGTATCTTCAGTGACCTGTTTTCCACAGGCAAGGGAGAAAAGAGCGAGCAGGAAAAATAAAAAAAGATTGGTTTTAAAAAAAAATGAATTCTGGGACACGCGGCTGCAAGAGAACACAAATCACATGAATGGTCAACAGCGGTTGTTTTTTTGACCACCAAAGCCCTTGATGGCCTCAAAAATTCCGGCAGCCTTAATGAGACATTCGTGGTATTCCTCCTCGGCCCCGCTGTCAGCGACAATACCGCCGCCTGTGGCAAAAGATATTTGATCCTGACACACCGTGATTGTTCTTATAGGAATATTAAAATCAACCTTGCCGTTGTTGCTGATAAAACCAATGGCCCCCGTATAGACACCACGGGCGCGTTCTTCTATTTGGTTGATATGCTTCATGACCTGTATTTTTGGCGCCCCTGTTATGGAACCGCCAGGAAAAAGAGATTGAAAGACGGTCTGTAATGAGGAGTCTAACTTGAGTGTCCCGGTTATTTCTGAGTAGAGATGGTGATAATGGGAGAAGGTTGCGATTTGTGCGAGTTGTCTGGTGTCGACGGAGCCCGTCTCGCAAATTCTGCCAAGGTCATTTCGCAGCATGTCTGTCACCATCATCAGTTCGGCGCGGTCCTTTGCGCTTTGGAGCAGCGCGGTCTTGTTTAGAGCATCGTTTTCCGGAGAGGAACCCCTTGCAATCGTTCCCTTGATCGGCAGTGTGGTGATATCGCGGCCGTCAATTGAAAAAAAACGCTCGGGAGAAGACGAAAGAATTTTAAGACCTGGAAAGGAAAGAAAGCTCATCATGGGAGATTTAGTGATGTTTCTTAAGGTATTATATAATAAGAAAGGGTCCTGTGGAAAAAATGTGTGGAATTCTATCGAAAAATTGAGTTCAAAATAATCTCCGCGAAAAATGGCGGCTTTGATATGATCAAATTTTTTTTTGTATTCTTCTTTTGATAGATTTGCCTCAAAATGACTGGTCACACAAGGCGCAGGAGAGTCTTCCAAAAAAAAATGGGGTTTGTAATCAGAAATTTTTTTTTGCAATGTCACCCACTTTGTTTCTGCATCGGGTTCCAGCGAAACAAAGCGGGTTGTTTTGTTTTCGTGATCCACATAAAAAAATGTATCGTAGTATCTTAAGGCCGCCAAGGGGTAAGGCTTATACCTCGATGGAGAGAAAGGAATGAGGGGATTAAATAAAAAAGATTCATAGCAGAGAAAACCAATCCAGCCGCCCGCAAAAAAAAGACCATGGTCCTTAAGCGGTTTAATATTTCCAAAAGGAAGGTTGTTTAAAAACTGTAAAAAAAGTTGCGGCGGCGTCTGCTGTGAAAAAACAGCCTGCCGAGAACTGTTGAAGGCCATGATGGAAAAACCACGACCATCAGCGCTGTCGATCCAGGAAAAATCGTCAAAACGTGAGAGAAATCCGGCGATTTGGGACGGGGGTAAATCTGTTGATCTTATAAACACAAACGAAGTACTAGACAGGGCCGGGGTTTTTTTCAATCCGGTAATTTTGTTTTTTGAGGGCCCTCACCAAAATGGCCTCCCTGTATGTTTAAATTATTTCGATTGTTTTTATTATTTTGTTTTTTTGTCCTGCTGGCTGCCGGGATTTGCGTTGGCTACCACATCAGAGAGGCCGCGCTTTATAAAAACCCGCAGGAGACCGTGATCGAAATCCACAAAGGCCTTGGGCCAAGGGCTATTGCAAAAAAACTTGCGGCTCAACAAATCATCCGGCACTGGCTTGATCTCGAGGTTTATTTAAGGACAAAAAAGAAAAGCCATTTGTTAAAAGCAGGGGAATACGTTTTCGAACAAGGCCTCTCCCTTGAGTCTGTTGTCGAAAAAATGGTGAGTGGCAAGGTGCGGCGATACAAGGTGACGATACCAGAGGGTTACAACCTCACAGACGTTTGTAATCTCTTTGCGCAAAAGGGGCTGGTGGACCGGGACACTTGTCTGCAACTGACGCGCAGGGTTGATTGGCTTAAGGACAGCAGCGCCGCGGTTACGCTGGAAGGGTATCTTTTTCCGGAAACCTATCTGTACGAAAAAAGAACCACCCCCGAAGAGCTTTTTAAGCAGATGACGGCGCAGTTTTATAAAAAGCTGGGAGAAGAAAGGTTTATCAAGGCCAAACAAAAAGGCCTGTCGGTGCATGATCTCGTCACTTTTGCGTCCGTTGTTGAAAAAGAAACGGGGCTTGGGTCCGAGCGCCCCCTGATCGCCGGGGTTTTTTATAATCGCCTCAAAATCGGCATGTTGCTTCAAAGCGACCCCACCGTTATTTATGGCATCAGCAATTTTAATGGCAATCTCACGCGGGCAGACCTTACCACAGATTCGCCGTACAACACCTATACCAGACCGGGCTTGCCCGTGGGCCCGATATGTAATCCGGGCATTCTTTCGATAGATGCTGTTCTTAATCCCACAACAACAGATTATCTCTATTTTGTTGCAAAAGGAGATGGCAGCCATTATTTTTCCAGATCTCTTGCGGAGCATAATCGAGCAGTCAACGACTATCAGCGAAGCAGAAAAAAGCAAACGGAACCATTATAAGGAGGCACATGACTATCCAGTATCTTGTTTATGACATCGAATCCATTGTAGACAAACAGCTTCTCAACAGGGTCCTCTATCAGGACAAAGGACTTGCTGATCAGGAGGCATTTAGTCTTTACATCAAAAAAATAGAGGAAGAAAAAGGAAACAATTTTCCCAATCCGGCCTTTCATGTCCCTGTGTGTATCGCGGCCATTGCTGTAGACAAGGATTTTACAATCCAAAAAATTGGTCTTTTGGGAGAAGAAAAGCGCACACCAGGGGCCATCGTTAAACATTTTTGGGACATGTACAACCGCGGCAGTTTTATTCTGGTCGATTTTAACGGCCGGGGCTATGATCTTCGCCTCATGGAGCTCTGGGCCTTTCGGCAGGGGATCCCCATCCACTACAAGCATTTCGATAAATTTGGTGTGCGGTACCGTTACTCGGACGACAAACACCTCGATCTGCACGAGGTGGTGACTAACAACATGTCCATACGTTATCAGGGCGGTCTCAATCTGCTTGCAAAGATGCTTAACAAGCCCGGAAAAATGGAGACCAATGGGGCAATGGTGCAGGATCTTCACGATCAAAACAAAATAGACGAAATAGAAGACTACTGTCTGGGAGATGCCCTTGATACCTATTTTGTCTTTTTAAGATGGAAGGTGGTGCGCGGCAGCCTGTCTTTGGCGCAGGAGACAGACCTTGTCGAAAAGGCGCGCGAGAGAATCAAACAGCACGCGAATGAAACAGGACAACTTAAAAAATATTTGGAGCGCTTTGGGTCATGGGCCCCTTGGGAATAAACCTTACACACCAGCAACACACACCAGCAACCGGCGCTGTCTTTCTGGCCGTGTTGGTCAAAAAGACGGCGGCACAAAACAGGTTCTGGTTTTTGACCGTGAAAATAGAGCAACGCATAAAAGAGCTGAAACTTTTTCTAGTAGAACCCGCAAAGCCTGTTGGCGCTTATGTTCCGGCCGTCAGGTGCGGGGACATGATCATCACATCGGGCCAACTCCCCTTTCAGGATCAGCGGCTTGTTTTTCCCGGGCGCGTTGGCAAAGAGGTCACCCTCGAAAACGCAAAGCGCGCGGCCAGGGCCGCGGTGATGAACGCCCTGGCAGCCGTCAAACATGTCTGCGGCGATCTCGACAAGGTGACCAAAATTGTCAGGATGAATGGCTATATTTGTTCGGCCCTGTCTTTTAATGATCAGCCGGCTGTGCTTAATGCCGCGAGCGACCTCTTGATCGATGTTTTTGGAGAGGCCATTGGCCAGCACACACGTTGCGCCATAGGTGTCTTTGAGCTCCCGCTCAGGGCGAGTGTCGAGATCGATCTGACGGTGCTGGCATAAGGGGTCAGTGACACCTTCCTCTCAAAAGGCCCCCCTCACTTGTGCAGGGCCTCGCTGTGACGCAGACATTATTTGATAAATATAAAAAGACTGGTCAGCGTCACCAGATATTCATTCTTTATGGTCTCCCCAAAATTGAATTTGCAGGAGTGCTTGCTCACGAATTTATTCATGTCTGGCAGAACGAAAATAATTTTAAATTAAGCCCCATGCATGCGGAAGGGTTGTGTAATCTTGCCTCGTACTGGATTTATTTGGAGGACAGTTCCGATTTTGCCCAATATCTCAATATCTCATGAGCAGCCTTGTTGAAAACCATGACCCGGTTTATGGCAACGGTTTTCGTATTATGCTCAAAAAATGGGAGAAGCTCGGCTGGTATAAATTTGTCGAAGAAATTCTGACCCAAAAAGAGGGGATCGAAAAATCCCTGTGGCAAAAAATATTTGGATAGCATGGTGAAGGGGGCTGCGGTGAAGGGGTCAGGACTGGACATAGGACAATAAAATGAGCGTTATTGTCCTATGTCGATTCCGCTGAAAAACCCCTGCCTGAATTTTAGTCTGAGCAAACCGATCCGTCATCAGCCAGTCACTTTTTTCTTTTCTTTGACTCAATAGTCTTGGGTGTTTTTGTTTTCTTAACTGGATTGCTTC
>JADGCS010000099.1 GCA_015228875.1 Deltaproteobacteria bacterium
CCAACCCCCGCCCATCAAGGGAGGGGGGGGAGACCTCAAAAGTATCAATCTATGTAAAAGTGAAATACAACACTTGTTAATGTTTTTTTTATTGAGAAAAACTCAAATTGTGACCGCGTTGAGTATACGTACCCCATGACCGGACGAGGGGGCAAAATTGCTCCGGCTTGATTCGTATGACCTGACGCGCAGTATTGTGTTGACACACATGGGTGCTGTGTTAAGCAGCCGCCTGATCTCAACCGCAATAGACCATCTCAACTTTATCGAAAGGTATAATCACATGACACAGGCAAAAAAAGGCGACAGGGTCAAGGTTCATTATCACGGCACTCTCGAAGATGGATCCGTTTTCGATTCATCACGCGACAAAAATCCGCTTGAGTTCGAACTCGGCTCCGGCATGGTCATCGCGGGATTTGATGATGGTGTCACGGGTTTAAAAGTGGGAGAAAAAAAGACAATACATATCGCCGCCGACAATGCCTATGGCCCCTACCACACAGAAATGCTCCTTGAGATCGCAAAAACTCAACTGCCAGACGACATCAAAATAGAAGCGGGCCAATATCTTGAAATGAAATCACCGGACGGCGAAATCGTCATGGTGATGGTCAAATCGTTTGATGATGACGTGATTCTGCTCGATGCCAACCACCCCCTCGCGGGTCAAAATCTCACCTTTGACCTCGAGCTCGTGGCGATCAATTAACACCGTATCCGCTTTGTGTTCATCAAGTTTTAACAACAACTGACAGATTCATCATCCTTTAACTCTTGTATAAAAAATTGCTCTCATCGTCATTATTTAAACTTGAAATCATAAATCAATAACATACAAGTTTGAATCAATGAGCCCTGGTCAGCTTGAGGGGGAATGATAATCTGCTTGCCAAGGGCAGTTTATCAAGATAAACTGCCCTTATGGGAAAGATTATCAAAAGACTGTTCGAGCTTAATCTCGCCAAAAACCGTTCGGCTTTTTTGTGGGGTCCCCGCAAGGTTGGAAAAACCTACTGGATCAGGGAACACCTTAATCACCTGCCCTTGATCGATCTGTTAAAAACAGATGTTTTCGCCGACTATAAATCCCGTCCGGCCCTTTTAAGGGAACGTTATCAAAATCACTCCCAAAAAAACCTTATTATCATCGACGAGATCCAAAAAATCCCCGAACTCTTAAATGAGGTCCAATGGCTCATCGAAAATAAAAATCTTTCTTTTTTGTTGACCGGATCAAGCGCCCGCAAACTCAAAAAAGGTCACGCCAACCTTTTGGGTGGACGCGCATGGAGACGCACCATGACGCCACTGTCTTGCCTTGAGGTCGATAAATTTGATCTGGAAAAAATCATGACGAGTGGACTTCTCCCTCCCCATTATTTGTCACCCAGTCCCCTCGAAGACCTGCGTGCCTATATTGCAGATTATTTAAAAGAAGAAATCGCGGGCGAGGCCCTGACACAAAACATACCGGCGTTCAGCGAATTTTTAAGGGTTGCGGCCATCACCAGCAGTGAACTACTTAACTACACCAATGTGGGCAGGGAGACCGGCGTATCACCCAAGGTCGTCCGTGTCTATTTTGATATTCTCGAAGACACTCATCTTGGTTTTAGAGTAAGGCCTTGGGTCAAATCAAAAAACCGCAGGATGATTGAAACCGAAAAATTCTACCTGTTTGATGTGGGTGTAACCAATTTTCTCGCCAGACGCTCACCCAAAACAGGCACGCCGGAATTTGGCAAATCCTTTGAACAATACATCCTCATGGAGCTTCTGGCTTACAAGGCCTACAAAAGTCCTGATATGGAAATCACATTCTGGAGGACCTGTTCAAATCAGGAAGTAGATTTTATTATCAACGACAAACAGACGGCCATCGAAATCAAGGCCTCAAAAAGGGTTCACGAAGGCGATCTCACTGGTCTGACCACCCTCTCCCGCGACGGCCCTGTCAGAAAAAAGGTGGTGGTCAGCCTCGAACCAGAACCCCGTTCGCTCGCTGACAATATCACAGTGCTCCCATGGCGCGAATTTATAGACAGACTGTGGGGCCATGAGTACTGAATTTCGCATGTCAAACTTTGTCGCAACCCGCAGACCTTGACAAATTGTAGCTTAAGCCTTCAACGCAGGGGACCGTCCCCTCTCAACAGACACCGTACTTAATGTGAACATCCTTGAGGACGGCTGAATCAGCACTGTAAGGGATCACAACAACGATGCCGTTCAAATGAGATTTGAGAGCGCATCGATCTCCATCGCCGAGTGATTCTTTAACATGGCAGCGCCGAATCAGGCAACAGACAGGTGTTGCGGGATTTAATTAAGTTCGGAGAGTAAAAGTTGCGCAAAAAACAGGCACACCGCTCTTGCACAGTCTTTACTTTTTGTTTTCAATCTCGCCAAGCAGTGCATCAAGTCCGCGTTTGATCAGCTCGTTACCATCCTGTTTGTAGGATTCCAAATGCCGGGCATACTCATCTGTACGAGACAAAAAAGTCCGTACGGTTTCTGCTGTCAGCTCTTCACAGAACATGCCATACCCCATTTTCTCAAGATACAGGGAATTAAAAACCTGTTCGAATTGTTTTTTTACAGGCATCGCGAGGTATGGTTTTCCAAAAAACACGGCCTCACTCATCAGCGAAAAACCCCCGTTGGCAATCACCGCCCGTGCCGAAGCAAGGTCCTCGACAAACCCTTTTTCTGAAAAATCCTTTAATATGACATTACCATGATTTTCATTGCGTCTAAAACCATAGACACGAAACTCACAGTCAGAGGTCTTAAGGGTTTCAATAAGCTCGTGATCAGAGGTTGAAGTCTGATACACAACAACGTGATTCCCCGTTGAAGTTTCCTGATTTAATATCTCAGGTCTTAAGATGGGGGGATAAAGGGTGGTGCGCTCTTTTCTGAGTTTTGGATAAAAGAAACTCGTGATCATATAATGTTGGGCGCCGGGAAGCTTGCTCTTGACAATGGCCTTGGCAAGTTTAAAATCGCCCTGATATTTCTGGGGGATGTCAATCTCAATTTCGGACCTGTTTAACATCTGGATATTATCAATGGAAATAATAGGCAGATCATTGAGAACGCCAAAGGTATAGGCAAAGCTGTCAAAGTCACTGATCACCACAGCCGGGTTAAAATCGCCGCAAAGTTTGATAAATTGTTTTACATTTTTGGCCAACATTTCGGGCAGTCGTTTAATGAGTTCTGTAAGAGATCGGCTTCGATCCACAGCCCCATGCTCGTAAATGAACTTATAACCTTCAATCTCAAGTATCTGACACCCGGGAAAGTTGTTTTTTAAATAATGATATGCCCGATCTGATGCCACAATAATAACTTCATGCTGGTTTTCCAAAAGATGTCTGATGAGAACACTGCTCCGTGTTGAATGCCCCATACCCTCGCCCACAACGCCATACAATATTTTCATAAACCCTCCTGATCAACATAATGAGGGGATCACAGTCATGCAAAGCACTGTGCCTGCAATGAAGGTCATCACCTCACGATGGATTGATCGATGTTGATTTCACTTGCCTCGGTAAATAAATTCCATTCTGCATCCGGGACTGTATCAAATGCTTTTTTAAACCTTGCATTGTCTCTTGTTTCTTGGGTGACATTTCTGATCCAGACTGCCTGAATCTGATTTTTGTATCTTCTGGATATCTCGCCGTACGCCTCCGGATCCTGCTCTCCGGAATCCCCAACAAGAATAAAGTGATGACCGGGAAACTGTTTTAAGATACCTTCGATGATATCAATCTTCCATGAAAGCGTCTGACTGAACAGATTAAGGACAGAGGTGTCTTTAAGACGAACATCCTTTAAGTAATAAAGGGCTGGCGGAAATCCCTCTCTTTTAAAAAATTTATAAAGAGGCTCAAACAACTGCCAAGGACTTGCGGATACATAATGAAAATAATAACCCTTCGCTTTAAGTTTTTGATACAACAAGGCCATCCCTGGTGCGGGCTTAAACTCTCTAAAAAAAGTGTTTTGGATAAGCTCTCTTTTATCTGTAACGTGAGATACCTTGATGGTGTCATCAATATCGCTGATGACTGAAGCTCCTGCTGACGGGATGTACTGCGCTTCACCACCAAAGTGTCTGCGGTCGTCACCGAGGACGATGTTGATTGGTAATGGTTGTGCCGCGATCTCTGCTGGCATGTCGTCAAACAATATTTTATCTCTCACATGTCCGTTGGCCCCTGTCTTTTCACCCAGGGCAAATGTCTTTTTGTTGAACTCGATCACAAGATGCTTATTTCTTTCGTTATCGACAACAAACCACCAGACCCGTTTTTTAAAGAGACTGCTGTCCAGATCCTTCCCCGCGATTTTGATGCTTTCAAAGAGTTGATTGACAAAGGCATGACGAAGGACAGACCCTGTTTCTCTCTCATAAACCCAGGCATGCACGGGTAGTTCCCATTTTTTTGAAGATGAGTTATAGGTCAGGGATGCAGGAAATAAAATCACTTCTTCATCGGATGCAAGATCGCTCACACCGGGAGAAGAACAACCGACACAGACTGACCAAAAAAACACAATGAAACAAAAAAGTTTGTGACAGGACATCAGTCCCCCTTGATTTAACAGATCATGACAACATGAAGGATATTTGCAAAAAATTCAAGATTCTTTTTTAAACAGGGGATGCCGTTCAAATGAGATTTGAGAGCGCATCGATCTCCATCGCCGAGTGATTCTTTAAACACCACCCACATTGTTTAACACCGCCAACAGGCCGTGTAATTTTTTTCTGCTCGTAACAAATTAACTCTTTATCGGGCCGTCACTTTCATGCTACACTATCCTGTAGCGTTTTTTCTAGAGGCACAAACGGGACACGGTCATGGGACGTTTGCTTTGGGACTCGGGGCGGTAAGTCAAACACCAAAAAGAGGCAACAGAAAGCGGCCCTTCAATGGCCTTTATCTTGAGCATCAGGGACAGCACCAGAGAGCTGTTGACCGTGACGCGTCAGGCGACAAGCAGCCTGGACGAGACCTCTATCGCCTACCCCAACGGAACGGCAGATGCCTACACCGGCGTTCATAATCTTGCGTCCATCAAGACCACCCTCTCCGGCTATGCAGGTTATATCACGAATGCCAAGGATTCCTATCAGATTCTGACCAGCGCCACAGAGGGTCTTGCGGAGATTCAAAGCACCCTCAACGAAATGCGTATCGTTGCTGTACTGGGAAAGACGACCTCCTTGAGCTCGGAGCTCCGTGAAGAATGGGGTTCGGTGTTTAATCAGTACAAGGATACGATCAATGCCGTTGTCAACGATACACGCTTTCAGGACGGCAAACTTCTGGATGGATCATTTACTGACCAAAGTTACGCCGTCGGGCCAAACAGCTCTGATAGCCTCAATATAAGCATCAGCGGGCACACACCCTATAATCTCGACATCGGCGATAGCAATATCGACACCTATCAAGACTCAAGCGACGCCATTACCGCCATTGATAAGGCTCTGCAGGCGGTTAATGCCAATCTGACAAATCTCACAGCGGTGCAAACACAACTTGACAACACGTTAAGGGAAAACAACATCCAGTTTATCAAACTCGATGAACCCACCTATCGTTTTGATGATGTCGAAACACTGGAGACGGGTAATGACGATGTCGACCTGCAAAACGACCGCTACAAATACATCAGACTCGAAAACCTTGAAGACAACACCACAGCCTTTAATGTCACCTCTGACTACGCGAATTTTGGGAGGGCCGTTGCCATCAATCCGCAGGAATTTCTTGTCTTTCTTTACGAGAGAAACGACCTGGATGAATCAGACAATACCAACGACGCACACACACTTTCTATCAAACTGTAGACACCTGAATTCCGCATGCCAAACTTTGTCGCAACCCGCAGACCTTGAAAAATTGTGGCTACGCCTATCAAGTCGAGAAAATCCTCACATGCCCCACAAGGGGCGGGTTATCCCCCCCCATCTGGGGGTTGAAATCCACCACGGGTTCATGTATCGGTTTTCTGGTCAGGATAAAACCCATGAACCAGCAACTGCTTAAAGACATCCTTGTCATCTTTGCCGTCTCCATCCCCGTGGTCCTGCTCCTGCGCAAGGGAAAATTTCCGGTCATCATCGGATTTCTCATCACAGGCGCACTTATAGGGCAACAGGGGATCGGGCTGGTCTCCGATACTGCAAATATTCATGCGCTTGCAGAATTTGGTCTGGCACTGCTCCTTTTTTCCGTTGGTCTGGAGTTTTCCTTTGAGCATTTTGGTGATATTAAAAGCAGGGCCATCATCGCGGCCTTTCTGCAAATCACCCTCACTTTTCTGTGCGGGTGGCTTATCGGATGGCTGCTTCACTGGCCCACGGATCGCGGGATTTATTTTGGGTGCGTTCTGTCCCTTTCAAGTTCTGCCGTTGTAATGACAGTACTGCTCGCCCGCAGGATGACAGACTCTGTGCATGGAAAGATCACAACGACCATCCTTATCATACAGGATCTGGCCTTTATCCCGATGATTGTCCTTCTGCCGCTCGTCAGTTTTAAAACCACTGTCGGCTTTGACTGGGTTGACCAATTATCTGACAAGGCTATGGCCCTTGTCATCCTTGCGTGTCTTTTTATTATCGGAAAACTCGTCATCAATTATCTTTTAAAAATAGTCACAACCCTGGGAAGACGAGAGGTCTTTGTGATCACGGTGATCATGCTTGGCCTCGGCGCCAGCTGGCTCACAGCGCGGATGAACTTAAGTTTTGCGCTGGGCTCTTTTATGGCGGGGCTGCTCATCGGTTTTACCGAATACAGGTATCAGGCCATCTCGGAGACAACCCCTTTCAGATTCTGCTTTAACAGCCTGTTTTTCTGCTCGATTGGTATGCTCCTCGATTTTGGCTTTATCATCGACCACATTCTCGTCATTGCCGTCCTGCTTTTTGCAATACCTTTGATCAAAATGCTGGTGATCGTTGTCATCAGTATGATCATAAAGTTTCCTTTAAGAATTGGCATTGTCGTGGGCATCTCACTCGCTCAAATTGGCGAATTTTCCTTTCTCATTGTGCACAACGGTTACAAGGCCAATATTATCGGCCCGTACCTGCATCAATTGATTATCGCGAGTGCTGTTTTTTCAATGATGATTTCACCACTGCTCATCTACTACGCACCAAAAATCGCCTCTCTCTTTGACCAAATCAAACGCAGGTCAAAAGGCAGACCGGCAATCAGCGATCTCACAGAACGCCCTGCGCCAGAGTTTACCAACCATGTCATCGTCTGCGGGTTTGGTCCTCTTGGCAAGGCCCTGGGGCAGCTCCTCGATAAACACCACATCCCCTTTATCGTGCTTGAGCTTAATCCCAAGACGATACAAAATATCAAAAAACAGGACAAACCCGCCCTCTATGGCGACGGCACGTCGGCGGAAATACTGTACAAGAGCGGGATAGAAAATGCCCGTCTGATGGCCATCACAGTCCCCGATTTTATGGACAACATATCCATCTTAAGACAGGCCAGAGAACTCAATCCCAAAATCCAGATCATCACGCGTGCAAAATTTCGCAGTGATGTCGCCAAACTTTACCATGCGGGTTCCGATGTGGTGATCTCCGAAGAACTTGAAGGCGGAATAGAAATGGCGCGTTATGCCCTGGAAATGGTGGGCGTCCCCATTTATGAGGTGGAGCGCATGGTCAAGACCATCCGCGACTACGGGAGCGCCGATTTTTTTAATTAAAACTATGAACCTAAAAACGGCTATTGAACCGCCCTAAGCGACGGGAGATACGGGATTTAATTGGGTTCGGAGAGTCAAAGTTGCTCACCCAACAGGTGAAGCACGGGAAGTCGCGCAGAACCCAATTAAATCCCGTATCTCCCGTCGCCCTGTACTCTTTAACTGCCGAATCTAGGATGAACAAATACTGCGTCATTTTTGATATGGATGGTGTGCTGGTTGATTCGTGCCCTTTTCATCTTGTGGCCTGGAAGATGTTTGCACACAAGTACGGTCTTCATCTTGAAGACAGGGTCTTTTACCAGACCTTTGGCCTGCGAAACGACGAAATCATCCCGCTGTTTTTTCCAAACCATTTTTCACCAGCTGATTACAGAAAACTGGATCGAGAAAAAGAAGCCTTGTACCGCGAGTGCATCAAGGGAAAGGTCGTGCCGCCAAATGGGCTCACACTCTACATCAACGACCTGATAGACCACGGTTTTCTCATAGCCGTCGGTTCATCGGGGCCACGAGAAAATGTTCAACTGATCCTCGCTGAAACAAACCTGACCCACAAGATTAAAATATCAGTCAGCGGTGATGATGTTAAACACGGAAAACCCGACCCCGAAATTTTTATCAAGGCGGCAAGGCTCTGCGGCGTCTCGCCCTTAAACACCGTTGTGATCGAAGACGCCAGCGCAGGCATCAGGGCAGCCAAAAACGCACAAATGAAGGCCATAGGCATCACAAGCACTGCGACCCCTGATGATCTTGGTGAGGCCGATTTAATTATCGGGTCATTCCCGGATATCAACGCCGAGAAAACTATAGGTTTGATTACTGGTCATCTTTTGATATAAATAGCCCGCAATGCACAAATCAAAAAACACCACAGCCCCTCTCGCACAAAACCTTGCCGCACTTGTCAACAGCCACCCCGACGGCATGATCATCATCGATCAGGACAAGACAATCCTTTATGCCAATCCCTCTGCGCTGTCTTTTTTTTCAAAAACACCAGACCAGCTTGAGGGCACAACCTTTACGCATCCTTACGACATCAATAAAACCACACCCATCAAAATCACAGGTTCTGAGAACCAAACAATGTTTGGAGACATCAAGGCCGCGGGTATTCGGTGGCAGAACAAGCCCGCCGTCCTGATCGCTCTCAGGGATGTTTCGGAGACAAAGATCATCAACACCCTTAAGCAAGACATTCATGAAGATGAAAAATTAAACCGTCTTAAAAATGACTTTATCGGCACTGTTTCCCACGAACTGCGCACCCCGCTCTCTATTATACAGGCGGCCATCAACAACTTAAGCAACGAAAAAATGATGGGGCCGATGACCAGCCTCCAACTGCAAACAACCAGGGTCATCCACCGCGCTGCGAGCCGCCTTTCTCTTCTCATCAACGACCTTCTCGACCTGTCTCGTCTGGAATCCGGCAGGGCCCTGATCCGCAAGAAACGAATCAACCTTAACGAACTGCTGATCGAAATTGTGCAGGGCTTTCAAACACAGGCAAAGGAAAAAAATCTCACTCTCAAGTCGGAGACCACAACCTCGCTGCCCGACGTTTATTTTGACAGCAACATGCTCGCTCAGGTCTTTCATAACCTTGTCAGCAATGCTATTCGTTTTGCCAGATCGCAGATCACAATCAGGATCTCACAAATTACTGCTGCGCAACAGCACGGTCTTATGCAGGTTGATATCATTGATGACGGTCCGGGGATTCCGGTCGAAAATCAAAAAAACCTTTTCAAGAAGTTCTCACAGATCAACCGCCTGCAGGGGGGAGAGGGCTACAAAGGGACCGGCCTCGGACTTGTAATCTGTAAACAGATCCTCTCACACCATCAGTGCAAAATAGGGGTTGAGTCTGGTGAGGGGACAGGGGCCTGTTTTTATTTTACACTCCCCGTTTATGATCCCACCACAGAATTTGAGGACCAGCTCATCAACAGCGTGACAGAGGCAAAAAACGAAAAGACAAATCTCTGCCTGATGGCTGTGTTTATTGATAATGCCGGCATGATCCGGGAGACCGCAGGTGAAGAGGCCTTTTTTCAAACCATCAATCAGTTAAAGGACGACATCAGAAAAAAAATACTCAGACAAACAGACAAAATATTTCTATCTCCAAAAAATGGGCAGATCATCATTCACGTTAAAGATGACGAGACAGGGGCACTATCAGTCAAAAAAAGAATCATGGAACACGTTCGCCACCAGGACCATCCGGACAGACAGGATATACCCCGGCCAGAGGTCTCCATAGGTACAGCCGTTTTTCCAAATGATGCCACCGAACCGCACATGCTCCTGGACATTGCCTACAAAAAAAGTCAAAAAAAGAAGGTCCTTTTTATTGACGACGAAGAAAACCTTCTCGAAACCATCTCCGCCTTCTGCAAATCCAGGGATTTTATCGTCGAGACGGCACTTGACGGAGAGACAGGCATTCATCTTGCCAAGACCTTTAGCCCCGATGTCATTGTGCTTGATATCATGATGCCTGTCATGGACGGCTGGACCGTCTGCGAAATACTGCGCAAAGACCCGGATACAAGCCACATCCCCATTATTTTTCTGACAGCCTTGGTGGCGTCCGACCTCAAGGAAAAAGCCGCGCAATACAAAACAAAGCTGGTCTTAAAGCCTTTCGAATACGATGAGTTTCTTGATCTGTTGATTAAACAGTCCGGAAAAAAAGTATAAAAATCGGGTGCCAAGTACTTTTGCTCTTACTGCGAGAACCGCCAAACAAACTGACACACCCGTTAAAACCAAAAGTTTGCCCCTTCACTCGTCAAACAAATTTGCATCACTCAAAACAGCACGTAATTTTTTGTCAAGTGTCCAGATTTTTGACTGCGACCGTTTTGCGCAAGCAATGATTACTGCATCGATAAGGCCAACGCCCTTCGAACAATACCTGCCCTGTGCAGACAGCAGTCCCGCCTCAAGCCACATACCCTTCCACTCGATTTTTGGCAGATAATCCCAATATTCGCTGATAATTTTAATCTCCCTCTTGTTTTTGGCACCTTGCAGCAATTCTGCAAAAACGCACTCTACCGCGTTTATATTTTGCCGCTCTATCTCTGATGTGAGTGTGTGATGTATTAATGCGTTCCCTCTAAAAAATTCTATCCAGACTGATGTATCGGGGATAATCATCTTTTTCTGTTTTTTTCTCGCACTCCGAAGGCGGTAAATCCTTTTTTGAACCCAAGCGGGGCGGATTTGATTGATGCGTTAAGTTTCGTAAGTTTTTTAAGGGCAATCCACTCCTTAAGCGCGGTAAACAAAGACTCGGTGACTGTTTTGCCCTGTGCCAGACGAACGACCTCGTTAATAACCTGATCGGGTATGAGGGCTGTGACTTTCATACGATTAAGCATACGATATGTCATCGTATGTATCAACTTTTATTTTTATCCCCTGATCACACCACCACGCAAGTTTTATCCCAGTTTTCATCGCTGTGGCTTGACCATTAAGATTGTTCTATCACCCTTTTGGGGTATTGCTGAAAATCATGCTTTTTAATTTCTGCGCAGTGTTCGTCATCAATTTCTTTTGGCAGCGGCCAGCAATAGGGAACGGGATTTTGAAAATCTTTTTCTGAGAGCCTTGACCCGGCCAGCAGCAAAACAGTAGCGCCACCGACAGAATGCCCCGCCGCGACAATTTGATTTTGATTGATGCGCCTCAAATCACCCCAAAAACCATCAGCAGGATCCATAAGCAGGGTGCCGACAGGAGGGGCATCACGAGGTTGTCGTCCAGTTTTTTAAAGGAACTCTCGGCAAAGGCTCCAACAAGACCCGCTGCCATTGAGAAGAGAACAAGGGGAAGGATGGAAAGTGTTTTGTCAAAAAGAAAACCCGCCAGGATAAAAGAGATGACCCCGCAGGCCGCTGCACAGGCTATAAAGCCCTCGAGAGAGACGTGGGGCTTGATTTTTATCCTGCCCCAGCGCACACCAACAATACCAGCCACAGGGTCACCAACACCAATAAAAAGAATGGCCAGCATGCTTACCTCGATGGGGAAGAGGAGATACACCACCCACATCGTCACAATATACAAGACAGCCGAATTGATTTTTGTTTTTTCACGCTCCCTCATGATGGGCTCAAAGATCCAACAACACCAGTCATTAAACGTGGAATTTAAATGTCTGCACGTCTCGACAGAAACAGCGAAAATACTGTATGTCCAGCCGATGACGTGTATCGTGGTCTGCGAGAGTCCTGCATAAACGAACAAATAAAAGAAAAACAACCCCGAACAACAGTGAAATATTTTTCTGCGCCACTGCAGATTTTCGCGCGCCGACAGGACCCGTTCACCGTGAAGAAACTTCTGGACCAGGGTTCTTTCCTGCAGCTCATCAAGGTTAAGGGACATCTCTTTAAATTTAAGCTGCAGGGCCTTGACGCGGAAATCGGCACCCTTAAGGCGTTTGTCGATGCCGTCTTTAAAGTCCTGGAACGAGGTCTCCCTTATTTCGGCAATAAAATTTTTAAGATCGGCCTCGCAGGATTCGATCTGCGCCAGGCTCTCTTTTATAAAATCCATCCTGCGCAGCGCCTTGGGCATTTCTTGTATGGAGGCCTTGTAATTATTGATCACATCCGGCCATTTGCTCCAGGACACAAGGACCCGTGCCTTCATTTTGTGAAAGGTCTCCGCCGAGTTGATTTTAAGATCGGCAACCTCAATCTGCATCTGATCAAAAAAGTTTTTTAAAGTGACCGAGGCATTGGGGAAACGTTTTGAAACTGTTGTCTTCACAATTTGTTACCGCAAAAAAATGCTAGTACCTGTAATAATCGGGCTTATAAGGCCCATCAACAGGGACTCCGAGGTATTCGGCCTGATCCTGCGAAAGTTGCGTGAGTTTTACACCTAATTTTTCAAGATGAAGCCGCGCCACCTTTTCGTCCAGTATTTTGGGTAAAGTGTAAACCTTTTTCGCGTATTTTTTGTAGTTATTATACAGCTCTATCTGGGCAATCACCTGATTGGTAAAAGAGTTGCTCATGACAAAGCTGGGATGACCCGTTGCACACCCAAGGTTAACCAGACGGCCGCGGGCCAGAATGGTAATATGTCTGCCATCGGGGTACACCACCTGATCGACCTGCGGCTTGATGTTGACGGTCTTGATTGAGGGATCGTCAAACACCGATGCCACCTGAATCTCGCTGTCAAAATGACCAATATTGCAAACAATGGCCTGATCCTTCATTTTATCGAGGTGTTCACGCCTGATCACGTCCTTGCAGCCCGTGGTGGTAACAAAAATATCGCCTATCGGGGCCGCTGTTTCCATGGTGACAATCTCATAACCCTCCATCGCCGCCTGCAGCGCGCAGATAGGGTCGATCTCGGTAATCAGCACACGCGCCCCCTGACCTTTAAGGGACTGCACGCAGCCCTTGCCCACATCGCCGTAACCACAGACAACAGCCACTTTGCCGGCAATCATGACATCTGTGGCACGCTTGATGCCGTCAAGAAGGGACTCGCGGCAGCCATAGAGATTATCGAACTTGGACTTGGTGACCGAGTCGTTGACATTCATGGCGGGCACAGCAAGGGTGCCTTTTTCGGCCATTTGGTAAAGCCTGTGAACACCGGTGGTTGTTTCTTCGCTTAAGCCTCTGATATCTTTGAGCAGCTCCGGATATTTGTTATGAACTATTTGTGTGAGATCCCCGCCGTCATCAAGCAGCATGTTGGGGCCTGAGCCGTCGGGCCATTTAAGTGTTTGGATGATGCACCAATCGTAGTCCGCTTCGGTTTCACCCTTCCAGGCAAAAACAGGGATCCCCGCCTGTGCAATGGCAGCCGCCGCGTGATCTTGTGTTGAAAATATATTGCAGCTTGACCACCTGACAGAGGCACCAAGTTCAACAAGGGTCTCGATGAGAACTGCCGTCTGGATGGTCATGTGCAGGCAGCCCGCAATCTGTGCGCCTTTAAGCGGTTTTTTTGCGGCGTATTCTTTTCTGGTGGTCATAAGACCCGGCATTTCGGTCTCGGCGATCTCGATCTCCCGGCGGCCAAACGCGGCAAGAGAGATATCGGCTACTTTGTAATCATCTTTTTGTAACTGTTGAATCTTGGCTGACATAACAAACACTCCTGTGATTTTTGCTGTTAGTTTTTGACTTTTTTCAAGCCGGCGCTTGGCGCAACTACGCGACAAAATCTTCTGTTTTGCATGGGATGCACCCGCGCTCGATTGACTTTGAAATTCCCACACATTAAAGCCACGACCGGCGGGTTGACTACTGCAAAACACAGACCTTCGGCAACCTTTAAATCACACCCAGATCATCGGCTAAAACCCACCCCGTCTGACCCTCAGGGAGTGCGATTCTCAGCCATTTTGCGCCCTGATTAAAGTCCTGCCTGTCTATAATTTTAACCTTGGTCCCTTCGTGCAGTTGAAAGAGAGGTTTGTCTTTATCCATATAGATGGCCTTGACGTTGATCTCTGGTTTTATCACAATAGCGAACCGTCCGGGGGTCGCCATGTCACTTTTAAGGTAATAGCCCCCCGCAAGATAAAGCAGAATCACAAACCCAAGGATTGTTTTTAAGGAAAGTATTTTCTTGTTCTTAAGCCACTCGTAAAAGACCCATCCCCAAAAAATGGCAGAGAGGACCATAAGGGCCAGACGAAACTCTGGCAGGGTAACATGCGCGGACCAGAAATAAAAATTACTGACAAGGTAATCCGTAAAGTTTTGCGGGGGCTCTTGATCCCCGCCTTTTCGCACCAGACTCAAGTTTGTTTTGACTTCGGAAACCCGTGGAATTTTAAGCAACGCCTTTTCGTAATACTGTATAGCCCTGCCGGTCTCGCCCATTTTGTAATGGCAATTTCCCAGGTTGTACAACAGATAACCGTTGTCAGGCTCATTTTTTGACAACTCACCAAAAATTTTCAAGGCCCCCTGATAATCCTGTTCGAAATAGGACTTTTGGGCCGTTTCGTATGATTGCAAAGCCTCGGTGGAACCCGCAAACGCTGCTTGTGAAACAAAAAAACAGAGGAGAAAAAAAGTGATTTTATAATTTTGCTTTAACTTCATTGTGAATCTCACTGACAACTTTTTTTAATACCTTGGAAACCTTGTCCATCACTTGTTCTTTGTCAAACCCGTACTGCGCCATTTCGATATTTTGAATCGCAGTCCCAAGCCCTTCGGCAAGTTTTGGAGCAATTTTGTTTTTGATGCATAGCTCCTGTATCTCCATGGCTGTCAACGCCTGACCCTGTACATCAAAGGCTGCAGAGATGTAATCACGAACGCACTCGAGACAATGCACATCTCCGCCCTTTGCCACTTCCAGCTGTTTAAGAAGTTTTTGATAGGCCATCCGTGTTTTTTTCTTTTTGCTCTCCCTGGGTCTCTTTGAAATTTTTGTCACTGTAAAAAAAAGAACAAACAACGCGGGCAAACCAAGGACAACAACCCCAAAGAGCGTATCCCCAACGATCAGCGGTGAAAGCCCCATGACATCCGCTGCCGTATTGAATATGGGGGCGATATCCTGATACTGCACACCCTGATCATCGTTTAAGGGAACAGGGTTGGTGAGGACCGTGTTGGTCTTTTGCTGTTTACCGGGGGAGACTTCAAAGACCTGCTCCGGAACCCGGACCTGAATGTAGTTGTCCTTTTTGGGGTTAAAATAACCAAGCGTGAATTCTGGGATCTTTAAAGTCCCCTCTCTCTGTGGAACAAAAACGATCTTGAATATCTTTCTCCCCGAAATACCGTCTTCTGACTTGTGCTGCTCGGTAGACGGCTTGTCAAAATAGACCTTAAAGTCCTTGAATTTGAGATCCGGCAGCGCCGCGTCTTTTATATTGCCAGAACCCGAAATGCCCAGTGTCATCGTGATAGAATCATCGGTTGTAATCTTTTTTCCGCTCAAGTTTGCCTGCACGCCAAACTCGCCCACAAGCCCGGTAAAGTTGGCAGGATAAGGTTTGGGCAGCGGCTTGACATTGATCTCGAGGGCACGCGATTTAAGAGACGCCTTTTTTTGCTGGGCCAAGGCCCGGTTAAAAAAAGAACTGTTGAAAAAAGGGTCCCACCTGTTAAGCGACCTTGTGGGTTGATCGTAAACCTCGTAGACAATATCGAGCAAGGCCGCTTCTATCTGTATTTTTCCTTCTTTAAGAGGCATCAACGCAATCACCTTCTCCCACGTGGCATAGTTGACGCCGTTGATTTCTTCTGTGCCACGTTGGTCGCCGACAACTGTCTCCGACCAGAAATCGGTAAACTGGGGGAGTTCGGGCGCTGCCTGGGTGATGTTTTCACGTGTGTACAGCTTGAACCTGTATAAGATTTGTTCGGACACATAAGGGTTGGGATTACTGACTGACGTTGCTATCCAGAACTTCGGGTCCGCATCTGTGGGTGCCTGCGGCATTGTCTGCTGTGGCTGTTGCTGTGGCTGTTGCTGTTGCTGAACGGGCATGTTATAAGGTGCTGTGCGGACCTGCCCAGAATAGCTATTGCGTGTGACCTTGAGTTTAAGCGGATTGGAGGCATACTGCTTGCCACCCGACACCATCTTGAAAGGTGGAATAACAAAATCACCCTCTTCTGAAGGGACAAGGGTATACAAGAACTGGGCCGTGATGGACATGTTGCCATTCACTATTTGAATCTGGGATGTGCGCCCCACTTGAATAATCTCAAGCCCCTGTACCTGGGGAATAACGGGATCGCTTGCGTTAAGATTTCCCGACACCGACACAGTGATGCTCGCCTCTTCATCAATGGTCACCGCAGGGGCATCAATCTCTGCCGTCATTTTGATGTCGGCTCGGACATGAAATGAAAACAATAAAAATAAAGGAATAATTGTAAATAATCTTTTCGGCAAGGTTTTGTGCGAGAGGGGCTGTGGTGTTTTTTGATTTGTGCATTGCGGGCTATTTATATCAAAAGATGACCAGTAATCAAACCTATAGTTTTCTCGGCGTTGAT
>JADGCS010000009.1 GCA_015228875.1 Deltaproteobacteria bacterium
CCCCAGGCAGCCCAACTGATACAGTCAGCACAAGCCGCCCAGAGCGCCCAGACGGCCCAGGCCGCCCAGAGCGCCCAAGCGCCCCAGGCAGCCCAACTGACACAGTCAGCACAAGCCGCCCAACCCGCCCAGTCGCCCCAAGCAGCCCGGCTCGCCCAACCCGCCCATAAGGTGGCTGTCGATTTTCGAAGAAAATCGATCAGACTCCCCCCATTTTCCATTTTCTCATGCCATTTTCATTGACGTTTTTCGAAAATGGAAAATTGAAAATAGAGGGAGGCTGTCTAAATCGACAGCCGGGGGTGGGATGCCATAACTCTTTGCCGAAAGGACACGCATCGTCACTGGGGTCATATGGATTGCCGCATCACAGTCGAGTGAGTCACTTGATGCAATGGGGTTCTGTGCCCGTCCTCACCTGCCTGCACCCCGCATGTCTACCACAACCCTGATGTCTCCCTGCCCCACAAAAATGCGGCCTGCTCAAACATTGCCTTTGTGATACCCGTATAGTCGAGTAAAAATCAGGTGTTGCTTAATTTGCGAGTTCTTTAAAACTGGCACAGGTTTTGCAATTCAAGTATTTTAGGAATAATTTAGGATGAAAGACTTAAAAATACATGACCCACAACAAATTGAAATCAGCACCCCTGATCAGCTTGTTGTCATACAGGAGAAAGATTTATGACAGTCAATGCAACACCAACCGGTTATTATGAGCATGTCAATGGCGACATGGAGTGTTTTCAAGAGTATGGTCTGGACGTCGCCTATGAAGACTATTTGAGCATGTCGGCGGACGAGAGGCAGACCTTGCTGATGCGGTTTGTAAGGGATCGCATCGAGATCGACGGCTGGACCGAGGCCGATTTTGATACCTTTATAAAGGAAAAGTTTGAGCCCGAGGTAGAGGATTACGAAGACGTGGCAGGGGCCATGGCGCTCGAATTTGAAAAAAGAAAAGAGAAGGGCCAGATCACATCGCTCGAAAGTGTCAAGATCGACAGGATTCTCGCAGAGATTGCAGAGTTGGATGAGGCGATAGATGTTGATGACTTAACGGATGATATTGAGGACGTGTTTAAAAAAGTGACCTCCGAGAAGATTGAACTAAAAGGGACACACACATTTAACGAGGCAGAACTCGACCCCGAGAATGGCACAACCTATGTTGTCAATGTGGCAGCAAATACAGGCGAGAGTAATATGTCCGGGCGCTCGCCACTTGACCCTGCAAATGGCGAGGAGGGCAACCCCCTCTATTACGACAGGGATCATGACGGGTACGGTGATATTGATAATCCCGAGGCAGAGGTCAGATTTGATGCAAGCGGCAGGGTGACCACCAATGCGAACGGGGATGGTGTTATCAGCGAGAGGGACAACCCCAATTTTGTAGAGACACCTGACCAGGTCCTTAATCTTAACCTCGCCGAGGGGACGACGTGTTTGGTTGATGAAGCAAACCCCGACACTTTAAGATTCCTGACGGCCGAGGGCGGCACGTATTCGATACAGATCCCGGGTTTAGAGCAACTCAGTCATTTTAAGATTGTTTTTTCAGGTGCGTCTCGTGGCGGTTTTACCGAAGAGAGCATCCGCGCTCTGCCACCAAAGATTGCCTCGATGATCTACGAAAATGCCAAAACAAAGATGTCACTCTGGGATCTCGTTGATGGGAGCCCCTTGCCGGGCGAGGCGGAAATAGACTATTACTCCGTATATAATACCAGCGATTATTTTGTTGCGGCAAATGCAGCAGCAGTCCCACCCGTGACAGCGCATAACCAGTTACCTCCCATTATCCCTTCTGCTGCCGATTTTAAGAACGGCCGGGAATACACCATTAACTGTGACGCGGGTGTTGTTGATATCCTCGAAATGACCTTCCCCACGGATGCGCAGATCAGGTTTTCAAGCAGGGGCAGGGATCTGATAATGACGGTGACAAACAACAAAGGTGAGTCGGTGCAAGTGATCAAAAAGGCATTTGCGGTATTGAATGCTATGCCGGGCGTTAAAGAGTTGGATACGCTCAAGATCACAGGCGGTCAGATCGATTTGGATGCAAACTTTGATGCCCTGCAGAATTTTCGTGTTCCTATTGAATACTCTGGGGGCATGGCAACAGAGATCGCTATAAGGGGTGGTCTGTTTGATATGATTACCCATGGCGGCACGACCCTGCACGATTTGGCTGTGGCAGCGGGGAAGACCGTAACCATTGAAAATGTTGGGGCCGGTACAGCAGGTATTCTGCCTGCTGGGGTCATGGCAGTGATGGAGACGATGCTTCCCGTTTTAGTGGCCAATAGCGGTATTATGGGAGGCCTTTTAGCTTTATTTGGGGCAGTCGACCCATCAGTGTTTACATCATCCACGGGTGATGGGTTAGAGGGCGCAGGAGGGGCGTTAACTGGTGGAGAAACTGATGGAGACACAGCAATACCAACAGCCCCCGCGGTTGGCACACCCACGGCCCCAGCTGATGCCGCACCCCCGGCAACAGTTGCGCCAACGGCAACGCCAACGGCCACGATACCCACAACGATGATGGAGACACTGCTGCCAATTATCCTGGCCGAGAGCGGTGTCATGAATGGTGTCTTGAGTCTATTGGACTTGGTAGCACCGGTACTTGTTGGCTCCGGAGCAGAGTTGGCCGGAGTTGGTTCAGAGACAGGCCCCTCACCGGTTGGCACACCCACAGCACCAGCGGGCGCAACACCCCCAGCTACGGTTTCCTCAACAACATCGACAGGGGCGGCACCCGCGGGCGCAGCCACACCAACGGCCGGAAAGACACCTTCAGTTGCCACACCGACAGTACCGGTTGCGGGCTCATCAGCCACTCCCGCAGGCGGCACAACACCGTCCAAGCCGCTCACTGGTGCAACACCGCCCGTAGTGGCTGTAGCGGCCCCGACCAGCTCTGTCAGCACGGTCTCATCGGGTGGCACCACAGGGACCAGTATCGGGACCACAGCGATCAAGGCCGGTGCAAGCGTCAATATTAAAAAATCAGATTTTCAAAACGAGGCTGCCTATACAATCAATTTCAAAGGCACCAAGGACATCACCCAAAACATCAACGGTATTCCAAAGGACGCTGTGATTAATTTTGACCTTGATAAAAAAGGGAACCTCGTCATTTTGGAAACAAGCAAGGGAAAAACTGTGCGCATCACCTGTGAAGGATTGGATCTTTCCCTGAGCCATCGTATTAATATCAATGGCGGTCAGTTGCCCAAAGCAGAGGCACTTAAAGCAAGGTTTGCCACGATCTTAAAAAAATGGGACGCAAGCGAGGTTGCCCTGCTCAATGCCATTTACGTTAAAGGGGCAGATGGAAAGTACATTAACGTCCGCAAGGCCTGTAGTAATGCCCTTTTCCCAGTAGGAACCGGGATGAGGTTGGGCTATTGAATTTTTGGATATTTTAGATTGAGCCCCGTCATGTAATAAGCTAAAATGATGAGAGATGGATAAACGCCTCAAAATTTTTAAAAATTTCAATGAAGCTGAACGGGCTGAGATTAAATTTTACCGTTCATTAACGTCCAAAAAAAGATTGGCAATTGCGGAACAATTGAGGCGGGAGTACCAGTTGTTTCATTATGGATGTCAACAAGGATTTCAAAGAGTTCTTAGAATTGTTAAATCGGCATAACTGTAAGTATGTTATTGTTGGTGGCTATGCTGTCATTTTTCACGGTTATCCCAGGTTTACCGGTGATATCGATATCTACTACCAACTTGGAGAACAGAACACCAAATCTCTTCTAACAGCACTTAAAGAGTTTGGTTTTGATTTTCTCGAATTAACTCCCGAAGAACTCAACAAAAAGGGACAGATTTTTCAATTGGGAAACCCACCCAACCGCATTGATCTCATCAATCAGGCCGATGGTATAGAGTTTGACCAGGTTTGGGAGAACAAGGTTGAGGGAAAATACGGTAATCTGCCGGTCTATTTTATCTCACTCGACGATCTAATGAAAAACAAAAGGGCCGCTGATAGAAACAAAGACAGGGGCGATGTGGAGCACTTAAAAAACTAAAACACCGCTGCGTGTCTTTGATCTCTGGTATCTACCTCTCTGGTTGATACACAATCCCACACCGGACAAACGTGTTTGCATAAAGTGCAACCCACGCATCTTTCTTCGTCCACACTGGCCTTTCTTAAACCAGAGTCAAATTTAATCGCCTGATTGGCCCCGTCCTGACACGAGATGTAGCACTGACCGCAGCCGATGCATTTATCCTGGTTGATCACAGAGACCACCTGATACCTTGTGTTGAATTCGGAGGGGTCGGTGAGCTTTTGCGCTGCCCTGCCGATAAGGGATTCGATGGAGGTGATGTCTCTGTCGAGCATAAAGTCTGAGAGTCCCTCAATGAGATCCTCGACAATGCGGTAACCGTACCGCATGACCGCAGTCGTGACCTGTACAGTGCGCCCGCCCATCAGGATAAAGTGAAGGGCGTCAGTCCATTTTTCGATACCGCCTATTGCAGAGACAGGGAGGTTTAAATTTTTTGCGTTGTAAAGATCGGATACAAAGCGCAGGGCGATTGGTTTTGCGGCTGGACCAGAAAAACCGGTTGCGCTGGAGTTGCCGTGAATATTGGGGAGCGGGGTCAGCGCGTTGATGTCGATGTCGGTGATGGCCTTGATGGTGTTGATGGCAGAGATGGCATCGGCCCCGCCTTTTTTTGCGGCCACAGCAATCGGGACCATGTCGGTGATGTTGGGGGTCATCTTTGCCATCACCGGGAGCCTTGAGGCCTTTTTGACAACACTGGTGATGTATGAAACGATGTCGGAGTCCTGACCCACGCGGTGCCCCGCATCTTTGCGGGCCATCTGCGGACAGGAGAAGTTGAGTTCGAGCATATCAGCGCCCGCGTCTTCGGACATCCGGGCAAGGGTTCGCCAATCCTCATCGTTAAATCCCATCAGGCTTGAGACAAGGACTTTGTGCGGGTATTTTTTTTTAAGAGCGGCGATGTCGGTGATGTTGTCGTTGATGCTGCGGTCTGTGATCTGTTCGGCATTCTGCAGGCCGATAAATCTCTTGTCCCCGTAGTTAAGGGCGTTGAGCCTGGGAGAGGGCATGACCACCTTGAAAGTTTTTTCCAGATTAAGTGTCTTGTAGACAATCCCGCCCCAGCCGGCATCAAAGGCCCGTGCGCACATCTCTGCGTGGTTGCCCACGGGGGATGATGAAAGGAGAAAGGGGTTTTCAAAGTGTACGCCGCAGAAATCAATTTTTAAATTTGCTTTTTTGCTCATGGTGGTTTTCCTTTTTTCGGGTGGATTATTCTCTTGATCCCTTGATATACTGGTCAATACACTGCGCGGCCTTTTTTCCTTCGCCCACGGCCGCGACAACCATTTTACCGCCGTTTACAACATCACCGCCCGCAAATACACTGGGGATGCTTGTCATAAAGGAATCGCCCACGGCAATCAACCCCTTGCCGGTCGTTTTTAAATCGGGGGCCATTGTTTTGAGTTCCTGCCCCGTCTTTGTCCCGATGGCCTGAATGATCAAATCGGTTTTAATTTGAAAGCCACTGCCCTCGACAAGCCGCGCATTTTGCGGGGTGAAATTGTTGGGCTCCTTCCATTCGATCTCCTGCCCCACAAGGACACTCACATTTGCGTCATCGGCAGAGATCATGCCTGTGACCTGACAGCCAGCCTTAAAGATGACGTGCATGAGCTGGCCGAGCCTGATTTCTTCTGCATCGGCGGGGAGTTCGTCAAGGTGTTCCAGCGAGATGACGTACACATTTTTTGCACCCAGTGCCTTTGCGGTATTTGCGGAGTCAAGGGCCACGCTCCCGCCGCCAATCACGGCAACGTTTTTGTTTTTAAGATCGTGTCGCAGGTTGTTGTTTTTTACGGCGCTTAAAAAATCCATGTAGGACATGACATTTTTGTGCCCGTCGATCAATTGGAGTGAGAACGGCTCGGTGAGTCCCGTCGACACAAAGACGGCCTTGTGCCCGTCTTTGAGCAGCGAGGTGAGGGCATTTGTATTTGTGATTGCTGTATTGTAATGAACAGTCACGCCAAGGTCGCTCAAGTTTTTTGTGTCGTATTCTACCGCAGAATCGGGGAGACGAAAGCGGGGGATTGTGTATTGCGCTACCCCGCCAGCCCGGTCGCGTCTTTCGAATATGTGGACATCGTAGCCTGATTTTGCAAGCTCCGCGGCACAGCTCATGCCCGCGGGGCCAGAGCCGATCACGGCGATTTTGCCCCTGGTTTTTGGTTGTGCCTCAAGGGACTCGATCTCGAAGGTTTTGCCATACTCGCAGGCAAAACGCTGGAGACCTGCGATGTTGATGGGGTCTTCGAGGGCGAGTGCCGAGCATTTTTGTTCGCAGAGTTTTTCTACCGGACAGATATGAGAGCAGGTTGTACCAAGGATGTTGTTGTTTCTTATTGTCCGCGCGGCCCCCTTAAAATTTTCAAACCGGATCTGCCTTATAAATTTTGCGGGGTCTGTCCCTGCGGGACAGCCTTTGCTGCAGGGCGCGTCAAAACACAACAGGCACCTGCCTGCCTCTTTTATGGCATCCTGCAGTGTGAGTGTTGCGGTCATGGGTTTAAAGTTTTCTATATTGGTTTTGTTTTTTTGTTTTTTCATAATTGAGCACCGGATGGTTGATGGCCCTATAACATGCGAATAACAAACGAAGCCCCTTCTTGATCAATTGGTCAGAAATCTCAAATAAAAAACGCATAAGCGAGTGATGCTTGATGTTAAAACCTTGGAAGGTTTTTTCTACGCGTTTCGGCATCAACTTTTGCATGGTGTCCGCCCGCGCAGTATTTTCCGCTTTATGCGGGTTAAGAATGTTATCAAAGTGTTTTATTGACTTTGAACAAACAACTTCGTACGTAAAATCATGCAGTTAAAAGTAAAGCGCGTCAGGGCGAATCACGATATCCCTCTTCCCCGTTATCAGAGCCTCTTTGCGGCCGGCATGGATTTGATGGCCGATGTGCAGTCGGACATCTGCCTCAAAAAAGGGCAGAGGGCCCTTGTCCCCACGGGGATCTCTGTTGAAATTCCTTTAGGACACGAGGCGCAGGTCAGGGCAAGAAGTGGTCTTGCCATCAAAAAAGGGATTGCCCTGGTCAACAGCCCCGGCACTATAGATGCAGATTATCGCGGCGAGGTCTGTGTGATTTTAATCAATCTTGGAGAAGACGATTTTGTAATTAAACGCGGTGACAGGATTGCACAGATGGTGATTGCGCCTGTGGTAAAACCCGAAATTGTAGAGGTGCTTGAATTATCCACAACAGATCGTGGGAGCGGGGGGTTTGGGTCGACAGGTGGTTCGTGATGTTCGTGATGTCAGAGGCACCCGGTGTTGCGCCTTTTTTTTGCGGGACATGCGGTGCCAAGTGCATTGCGCAGCGACATGAAAAGATTTTTTTCTTATATATTGGCCGTCTTTGTGTTGTTTAACGTGACCTGCGAATCCGTCTTTCAAGACGCGGCCACAAAAGAGTACCTTAAACAATACACCGATCAAAAGGAGCCCCTGGCTATCGATTATTACACGCCTCAGGGGCTTACCGAGGTCATTCAAAACAAGGTCGTGATTCATTTTAACCAGCCCATGGTTGCGCTGTCGGCGGTGGGCGGTCTGGAACAGGACGGGCTTGTTGTCATCACGCCAAAACTGGACGGGTATTATAAATGGGTCAATTCCAAGACACTGGTCTTTCAAACCAAGGGCGATCTGCCCTTTGCGACCGATTACAAGGTGACTGTCAAGGCGGGGAGGGAATCTCTGCTTGGGTTCATGCTGATCAAGGATTTTGAGTTTGCCTTTCACACGCCGGCCCCTGCGGTAACGAGCACGCAACCCAAAGACGGGCATGATCAACTCGAACTTCATGGCACGATCAGTCTGACATTTAACCAGCCGCTTAAACCAAAAGATGTGGCTGCGTTTATACAGGTCAAGGCGGGCGGGGCGGGGCCTGTGCCGGTGGATGTTTCTTGCCCCAAAAAAACAGATCAAAAAGAGGCTCCTCAAACCTGTGAGACAATGCATGTGCGCCCTGCAGAGCCCTTGGGCAGGGACACAGCGGTCAATGTTACGGTATTAAAAGGGATCAAAAGTCTTGAGGGTCCCAGGTTATCCGAGGCGGAAAGTATTTTTTCATTCAAGACAATTGGTGCGTTTAACATTACAGAGGTCCACTGCCAGGAAAATATCTGCGAACAAAACGGCTCCCTGATTATCAAGGCCACAACCCCGATCGATGAGGAGAGTTTTAAAAAACATGTCAAGATCACCCCCGCTGCAAGAGAAACGGGGGGCTCTTATGCATATTGGTCAAACTACGAGAAACGTCTTGTTTACTATCCCACACTCAAACCGTTTACAGATTACAAGATCACCATTACAAAGGGGCTTCAAGATATCTTTAAACAGGAGCTTCAAAAGCCATTCGAATACAGATTTAAAACAGGGCACGCACGTGCCTCATTTAACTTTCCCTACGTCAAGGAACAGGTTGTAGATTATAAAGACACCCTGGATCTTGGTTTTACTGCGACCAATATTTTGTCTGCCAAGGCGACGTTTAAGTCGGGGTTGTCCAATGCCGAGATCATCGGTCTTTATACCGACCACCAGGCCGTCATTCGCGGGCTTGATGACGCGGGGTCATGGGATTTTGTCAAAGATTTTCAGGGTGAGATCAACGATAAAAAAGTATTTTATTCTGTCCCTCATACAGAGATTGAGGGTCTTGGCGAGTCGGCCATTATTTTAAGTCGTTATGTATCACCCGAGGTCACCGCGTATGATGATGATGGCGTGACCCGCAAGCCCGAAGAATACTGGCTCTTAAAACAGGTGACAGACCTTGCTATCGACGTCAAACAGTCAGTGACGGACGGGCTGATCTGGGTGAGTAGTCTCAAGACCGGTGAAAACATCCCGGCAGTCGCTTTTGAAATCTACAACAGCAGGGGGCAGAGGCTTTACAGCGGGGTCACAGACGCTCAAGGTACGGCACGGATACCGGGGCGTGATGAGCTTAAAACCAGATCAAAAGGGCTTGACAGCGCGGCCAAAAAAAACGCGGGGGTCCCCTTTTACTTTTTTGCAAAAAAAGATTCTGACAGGGCTTACATACACACGGACTGGATTGACGGCCTTGGAGGCTATGCCTATTTCGATGACTACGAGTGGGGTGAAGAGGGTGATGCATCCGCGGCAGAGACCGGGCTTAAAGAAAAACAGGGTATTAAAAATATACAACAGGTGAGGGTTCATCTCTTGACAGACCGCGGGTTGTATAAACCGGGAGAGGCAGTTGAGATCAAGGGGTATCTGAGAGAGGTCACCGACAAGGGGCTTAAGGTGTTTACAAAGCCGGTGGTTCTCAAGATTGCAGAGCCGCGCAACAGCAAACCGTTTGTCATTAATGTGACCCCAAACGCGCGCGGCAATTTTACCGCAAGGTATCACATTCCCCCCAAGGCCCCTCTGGGTTATCACAGCATCGACCTTGAGTCAGAGGATTCAAGCATCAAGCTGGCGTTTGGTCACAGCGGTTTTCAGACCGAAGAATTTCGCACACCCGAATTTAAGGTTGATGTGACCCTGCCACAGAAGAAAATCATTCAGGGAGACCCTCTGGAAATCAACATCGCCTCCAACTATTTATTTGGGGCCCCCATGAAGGGCGCAGGCGTCAGGTATTATATTACAAAAAATGTTGGTGATTTTGCCCCAACGAATGACCAGGACTGGCAGTTTGGCAAGATCTACGATGCCGATACTATCGATGATGTGTTGCTCTTGGAGACAAACAAGGATGAGACAGCAACACTGGATGAGCAGGGCAGGCTCCTCATCACACAAAACACCGGGACAGAGATTGCGCAACCGGTCCGGTTTGGGGTCGATGCCATGGTCTCGGATCTTGGGGGACAGACTGTGACGGGGTACTCGGAGATTCTGCTTCATCCGGCGTCTTATTACATCGGGGCCAAACTTCAAAAGATGTTTTACAATGTGGGGGAGGATGTCTCTGTGGCCTTTGCGGCGCTTGATGCAGAGGGACAGTATCTTTTGGATAAACCAGTTTCAGTTGAACTCATGCGCGTCAAATGGGTGAGCGTGAAGAGGGAGGTCATTGATGGCCAGTTTGAAACCGAGACACAAAAAAAGGAGGAGAGGGTAGACATCTGCGAAAAGAAAACGCTCAAGGCAAACACATGCACCTTTAAACCGACTGAGAGCGGGTATTATTATTTTAAATTGACGGCTAAAGACGAAAAAGGACGACTCGCGCTGACCGAGATCCCCCTTTATTGCTCTGGTCTCGATTACGCCTATTGGCCCAGTGAGACCGGCCACGAGATCGAACTCGTAAAAGACAAAAAAAAATATAACAAGGGCGATGTGGCCAGGGTGATTGTTAAATCTCCCTACCAGAACGCCAATGCCATCATTTCGATCGAACGGGAAAACATCTTAAGTTACGAGTTTAAAAAACTCTCAGGGTCCACACCGGTGATCGAGGTCCCCATCAGGGAGGAACATGCCCCCAATATTTTTGTCAATGTTGTGCTGGTGAGGGGGGCCCTGCAGATTGACCCCTCCCACGGTGCAGAAAACGCAGTTACAGAAGATGCCCTTGTCAAGTCGGGGCGTGTGGAACTGGTGGTAGAACCGTATCAGAAAAATCTCGCGATGGAGATCAAGCCCGCCCAAAAAACATATCGGCCTGGAGATACGGCAGAGGTTGAGTTTGCGGTCACCGGTGTCACGGATAACGCGGAGGCGGAGGTCACGGTCATGGTTGTGGATGAGGGCGTTCTGATGGCGGGTGCGTATCATCTTCAAAATCCCCTCGATACTTTTTTTGCGCCTTACTACAACAACGTGGGTCAGTTTGATGCGCGCACACGTTATGTCGGCAGACAGGGGCTGGAGGAAAAACTTGAGTCTCCGGCAAGCGGGGGCGGCCGGGAGGGCGGGTTCAGAAAAAAATTCATACCGCTCGCTTATTACAATGGTGAACTGGTCACGCAGAACGGCAGGGCAAAGGTGACGTTTACAGTGCCGGATCAACTGACCACCTTCAAGATTATGGGGGTTGTTAATGCCAACGTGGACAAGTTTGGTCTGGGTTTTTCCGAAATCAAAACACAGAAGGATCTGATGATCAGACCCGCATTGCCGCGGTTTATAAGGGTCTCAGACCAGATCCAATCAGAGGTTGTGCTGCACAACAATACCGAAAAAGAGATGGAGGCCCATGTTGTCACAACGGCAAACAACCTTGAGGTTGTCGCTGGTGGAGATCAAAAAATCAAGGTGCCGCCAAAGTCTGCGGTCAGTTATCTGGTTGGTTTAAAGACTCCGGTCGCGGAACTCACACGTCAGATGGACGCGAAATTAAAGGCCGGAGAGGTCGATACCAAAATAAATGCCGTCGTCAGTTTTGTGGCAGAGGCAGCGGGCGCAGATGACAGGGTTGAGATCGCTGTTCCTGTCTTTCATGAGAGGGCCGTGGAAACAGTGGCAACCTCGGGTGTGTCCACGGGAGAGGTCTCCGAGTTCGTGGAAAAGGGTGCCGATATTGATGAAAACTATGGAAATTTAAGGGTGGATATCAGCGCAAACCTGTTGTCCAAACTGCGTGCGCAGGTTGCACAATTGCGAATTTATCCCTTTGATTGTCTGGAGCAGAGGCTTGGCAAGATCTATCCATTTGTCCTCTTTCCGGACCGGGACGATTTGTTTCAGGGCCGTGACCGTGAGGCGGCCTTTCGTTTTGAGACCGTCAGGGATTTTATTCAACACATCCGTCAGCAGCAGGATTACTATGGAGAATTCAGCTACTGGCCGGGAGGGCGCGCCACTCCTGCCTTAACACTCATGACAGCCGAGTTTCTCATTGCGGCGGGACAGGCGGGGCATGATGTCAGGGAGCCGCTCGATAAAATCAGCGAGAGGCTCTACGTCTATCTTGCCGGAGAACACTTCAGCCTCAAGGAGTATTCGCCAGAATTTCTTTTGCGTCTCAAGATCAACACCCTTTATGTGTTTTATCTTTTGGAGAACCCGCAGTATGTCTATTACGATGGACTAAAACCAGATTATGAGGGCATGGATCTTGTAACCCGGGCACGTTTTATTGAAATGCTTGCAGGGCATGACCCCGCGGACCCCCTGGTCAAGGATTGGCAGGATGCGATCGAGAAAGACCTGCGCATCAAGGGGAGCACCGCTTATTTTGATCCCGTCGTCGGGGAATATTATTTTGGGGAGACCGCAAGGACAACAACGGCGCGTATTTTTCAGGGCCTGTTGCGGGTGAATCCGTCACACCCCTTTATCTTTCAGATCCTCAATTATCTGGTCACTCAAAAAAGTGCATCAGATTATTATTCATCACTTGAACTGTTAAACACCCTCAAGGTGTTAAAGGTGTTTCAGTCAAAATATGCATCTCTTGACGCACAGAGGTTCTCGGCCCGCATTTTGATGAATGACAAAGAGGTGGCACGGAGCGAGCTTACAGAAAAGAGACCTGAGGATTATCTGGACGTCCCGATGGACAAGCTGCCGCAAAAGTTAAGACTCAAAATAATCAACGAGGGGAGTCGCGCCTCCCTGTTTTATGATATCCGCTACAATTATGCCCTTAAGGATTACAGGCCATACGGGGTTGAGCAGGGGATCTCCATCAGTCGTGAATACGCAGACCTTGACGGCAACGCGGTAGAACCCTCAAAAATAAAACACGGGGAAACATACAGGGTCACGCTTCATTTTTATTTTGCAGATGAGGTTGACTATCTGGCTGTCGAGGAGACACTCCCCGCGGGAATGGAGCCAGTCAATTTTAATATCAACACCTCAAAGTTTCGCTTTGATGAAAGACCCAAAGGCGGGCAGCGCGATTTAAGCTGGTACAGCAGTTATAGCGAGTTTCGTGATCAAAAGGTTGTTCTTTTTGTCAACTACGCCCCCCGCGGATTTTTTGATTTTTCATATTATGCCCATGTCACAAACAGGGGGAGTTATCTGGTGCCGCCCGCAAGGGCTGTCGAGATGTACCACCCCGAGGTTTACGGCACGACGGCAAAAGAGGTTGTCGAGGTCAAATGAAATTCATCGACGATTTTAACAATCCCAAAGATCCCCTTGCCGTCAGAGTGGAGAGGTTTAATCGTTATTTAAACAAAATTCGCGGGACTCATGACTGGATGTTTCAAAGGGCACATGGCGGGGGGGCGCCCTGCAGCTCTCAGAAACAAAGGGGGAGCGGGGCAGGGCCGCGGCGGCATTTTATCAGGCTTGATTCCAACGATTATCTGGGACTCGGCAGACATCCAGCGATTAAAAGGGCGTTTGATGAGGCCTTTAAACTCTACGGCATGGGGACGGACGGCTCACCTTTGTTGAGCGGGTATTCTCAGGCAACGTTAAAACTCGAACACGCCCTCGCCGGGCTTCATCACAAAGAAGATGCCGTTGTTTTTGCGTCAACTTATGCGGCAAATCTCGCCGTCCTGCAGGGTTTGCTGCTCACATCAGACTGCGTGATCCTTGATCAGGCTGTTCATACAAGCGTCAGGGACGGGGCACTGCTTGCGGGCTGTCAGGTTGTGATCTTTAAACACAACGACCCGGGTGATCTTGAAAAAATTCTCAAAAAAACAAACCCTAAAAAAACCCTTGTCTGTGTCGACTCTGTGTATTCCATGAGAGGGTGCGTTGCCGATCTTGTCCCCCTGGTTGCCCTTGTTAAAAAAAGCGGGGCGATGATGGTTGTGGATGAGGCCCACGCGGTGGGTGTCTTTGGAAAAAAAGGTGAGGGTCGCGTGTGCGACCTTGGTCTCTCAGCAAGCGTGAACGTGATCACGGGATCTTTGGGCAAGGCCCTGGCCACGCACGGGGGGTACGTTGCGGCCGACAGGTCCCTCTGTCAGTTTCTGCGCTACCGGGCCCACCCGTATATGTTTTCATCGGCGCTGCCCCCCACGGTCTCTGCATCAGCGCTGAAGTCACTTGAGATCATGCGGTCGGGCGCATTGGTGCAGAAACTTAAAACCAATATCAGGTCTGTGCGTGAAGCCATGAAAAAACGGGGTTTGGCCGTCAATGATGATGATACAGCCACAATTCCCGTGCCTGTCGGGGATGAGGTTGCCACAATGCAGTCGGCAGCGCGGTTAAGAAAGAAGGGGATTCTTATCAACCCCTCGATTTATCCCGCGGTCCCCAAGGGTCGGGGGATTTTAAGAATGAGCATCTCCGCGCAGCACAGCGTTGATGAGCTTTCGAGGGCGGTGATGGAGATCGCGGGTGTGGGGCGGAAAAAATGACGGAGGTCGATATCCAACGCCTGAATAGCGCGTGAATAATCAAAATAAATGCGGAGCAGGTGACGTGGTTGGAACGCTGGCGAA
Organism: Deltaproteobacteria bacterium; assembly: GCA_015228875.1. Classification (GTDB taxonomy): domain Bacteria; phylum UBA10199; class UBA10199; order UBA10199; family JADGCS01; genus JADGCS01. The sequence continues at coordinate 14,481 of JADGCS010000009.1, forward strand.
GAATTCTGAGCCGAATATTCGTGTGGTTTTTGAAGGGCAGACCCCTTGCGGTGCCAAAATTACAGTTACATTCCTTCTGAAAAATGGGGTTCAACCGCCGTTTTTAGGTTTATTCAGGCTTTGAAATGATTGAGAAAATACTGCCAGACACCCGAATGCTCTCCACCGCCCATGTTCCACACAGTCTCAGTTTTGAGACTCAGGGGATCACGGACTTATGCCCGCGGTTTTTTGAGGTGTGTTTTTGAGGCATGGACCTCCGTAATGAGGGAGGGTGGTATGTCATAAAGAAAGGCATGGTCAAGCTATGAGCGCTAGTTGTTCTTGCTTCGAACTGCTTTTTGTTGATTGCGAGTGGTTGGAATACGTGTGCCAATCTGGGATGTATTCCCCCGTTTGGTTGCCCCAACAAAACCACCCTTTTCGACTTCCTCTGGCAAAGAGTTCGATATACGGGCCCGGACTGCAGCTCTCGACTATGCTATATTGCTCATCTGGTTTTCTGCTATGCTCCCTTTTTTGTGAGGATATAATGTTTTCTTGGCTTCTACCTGGCTGCAGAGTACGCGCATTTTTCCCTTTGATACCAAATAAAAGGATTTCCGTAACATTTCTAAAATAAAACCCAACACCACGTCTATCTGGACCTCCATCTTTTCTAATCTTATACCAAATCAAATTAGTTTTATAAGTGAACCCCCAATGCGCCATTACCTCCAAGCCGTTAGACAGCAAAGCATTCGGAACCCACAAATAAAGGTGGGCCATATCTTTAGTAATGTTAGCTACAGGCATCTCCTTTATGTCTTGCAAATCCATCGTATGGTACCTTGACAGTCGTTTATGTTCGGGCGCCATTTTCCCTGTTCTATTCTTAAACTGCCATGGCGGATCCGCCAAAATTGTTGAAAACTGTTTTTCCCCAACCGTAGACAATAAATTTTCATGTACATTCTTTTGGCTCATTCATCCTCCAAATACAAATTCTTAGATATTCCAAAAACCAATATGGGGCATCCGGCACCACCACCACCCTCAATTCTAGGTCGTAACTTGCTCATATGGGTTGTAGAAGCGCCATAAGAAGCTCCACGGCCCAACTTGTTAAATATATCTTGTAAATCATCACATCTGGTAATGATAACACCTATGCTAATGGCCCTTAAGTCGAAGAGGAGTCTGAAGTTATTTAAGTCCCGATCAAAGAAAGGGTCTTTGTTGTTCCATTCAATTTCCAGTGCGACACGATTTCTGAAGCAATCCACCTTGTGTGTTGGCGTATCCATGGAATTGTCATCCACCACAACCTTTGTTTTAAATTCCTTTTCCACCCATCCTCGCTCGTATAGATAATGATCTATAAATTCTGAAACTTTGCTTTTCCTGCCGCCTGGATTGGTAATCCAACTTTTATTTAGCCGGAACTCCGTCAAAACAGATACAACATCCTCCCACTCTTGTGGAAAATCGTGTTTTAAAATTGCGCAAGCATGTTTCCATTCATGCACCTCATAATTTTTTCGTATATAGTCTGAAAGAAGATCTGTACTCATAACTTACATACCTCCTGTTTGGAGGTTTGCTATCACCTATAATCTTCTTGTACAAGCCAATATCCGTGATCATCTTATTGCCTATTGCTTTATCTTTGGTTTCTTAATCACCTGCACCACCTTACCATTCACCATGTCATCAGCAAAGTCATTAGGATGGATATAAATCGGTGGTAATTCCTGCGCTGATTCTGAAATCAGCACGATTTGGTCAGTTTCTTGATCTTTGCAAAATCGCTTAATATTAGCGGATCCGCCAATTACCGAAAGGACATACTCACCGTTCTTTGGTGTTTTGGTTTCGGGGTCCACTATCACATAATCCCCGTCCTCGATGGACTTGCCCTCAATATTGGCATGGTTCATCGAAGAGCCCACAGCTCGTACTGCAAACAGGCGTTTTTTCCTGGGCACCATGCTAGGAGATACGGTGAGATATCCTTCCAGATTTTCAATGGCAAATTCACGTGGATCGCCGCAATTAGCCGCCCCAAGAATGGGAATTGAGAGCATTTTCGCTTGCCCCTTGCCCTGTATAGTCCCAATTTTCACAGCTCTGGGTTTATCACCACTGACAAGAATGCCCTTTGCCCTGAGCTGGTTTAAATGGTGCTTGATCTTTTGTGGATGTTTCTCGCCAATGTGGTCACCAATTTCACGAAGGGTCATTCCCTCAAGGGGTTGCCTTGAAGCGAACTCCAAAATAGCTTGTTGTAGGCGGTGCATGTATTGATCTCCGAATACCAGATACGTACCGGATGTGGAGATTAGTGTCAATATGTTATTCAATAAACTTGACAAAATTGACATATTGGCTCTATTGATGCGGAACATAATGTCTAGAACAGCCCACGCCGCAACCAAACAGTTTCTTCTCATGCTCCTTTTCTTCTCATGCTCCTTGAGTATTTTCGCCCGTGATGGCCACTGATTCCCGAGTATGTTGGCCACCCAATCCCGAGGATGATGGCCACTTTGGGCGGGTGCTCTGGAATCAGTGGCCATATAAAACCATCTCCGTCGTAAAAAAAAATATCGTCAGGGATGAACACGGAAGCGGCTGTAGCAATAAACAAACAGACAGGCATGCTTTAATCGCCGAATGCAGGATTAAGAATTTTAAATTCGAGACAGACAGCAGCAAACAGCAAAACAAGGGAGACAAGCAGAATCAACAGCACAGCCCTTAAGACCTGTTTGAACTCGCTGGAGGCGAATTTGTATTTACCCAGCGCCTTGGAGAGAAAGATACCCGACATACCCGATGTGATGAGGGCAAGTGTCCTGATAAGAAGCACAAAAAAACCGCTCACAGTGATCACGATCATGTGGTGTTTTAAAGAGGGTTGATCCAGAGTAAACCCCAGTCTAAAGTACATGCCGTAAATGACACCCCAGACGGATGCCAGCCACGTGAGGACAAAGACAAAACCCACCCTGTAGACAAGCGAGACCAAAAAAAAGACCACAAAAATGGTATAGCGGTTTTTAAGTATGGCGGCAAAGTCTTTTGTGACAAGGTGTGTGTGTGTCATCGTGTCGTGAATGTGAGAAAAAAAGACAATGCCGATCTGATCGCTCTTTAAGGTGAACATGACAATGGCGGCGTAAGAAGCAAGTACGGCAAGAAAAATAACAATGAGCGCCGCGGCCATTTCGATGTTTGCTCTTAACGAGGGGATTTTTTTCTGCCAGACATCGCTTTTGTTTTTCTCGAGGATATGATCCATGCTGGGGATGAGTGCAAAACTTAAAAAGAAGACAGAGATGATCCCCGACTGAACGGGAAAGAGGAGAAAACTTAAGATGCAGGCGATGAGGGTGCGTAAGACAGTTCCCGTAAAGAGACTTAAAGAGCGTCTGGTGAGAGTGTCGGTGTCTTTGGAACCTTGGAAGGTTTTTTCTACGCGTTTCGGCATCAATTTTTGCATGGTGTCCGCCCGCGTAGTGTTTTCTGCTTTATGCGGGTTATGGATGAAAAAAGTGTTCATGGTATTGAGACCCCGTGTCTTAAATTGTTTCCCTCTTCACGTTTTGCCTTAAAATCGTGAGTCCGTGTTGTGTGTACTGAAAGAACGTGATGATGGTGAGGAGCAAGGCGATGTAGATCATCGCAAACTGGACATTTGAAACGAGCGTGATGATCTGCGGGTTGATATCGGGGTTCTTTTTTTCGATGTAAACCCTGATGAACGAAAAAACCAGCAGGGTAAACTGTGCAAAGGTGGTTCGTTTGGAGAGTATGGTTGGTTTAAAGAGTATTTGAAGCTGGCGAATAAAATAAAGGTACAGTGCGCCAATGACGATGTAAAAGTCCCTGCCGATCACGACCACGGTGAGCCACCACGGGAGGATATCCTTTGCGGTCAAAACGAGAAACGTGATCATCATCAAAAACTTGTCGGCAAGGGGATCGAGTACAGAACCCAGCTCTGTGGCCATGTGGAATCTGCGCGCCAGCAGTCCATCGGTGACATCGGTGATACTGGCGATGAACAAAATAATCACGGCCAGCTTAAAGTTGTCGATAAGAAAATAATAGGTAAAGACAGGCACCAGAATAAATCGGAGCAGTGTGAGCTTGGTGGCCAGATTAAATTTGGGGGGCTTTGCCTGCGGGGGGGAATCCATCGGCCATCTCCACTAGATTGATCTTGAAGAGACTTCAATGACTTTTTTGACTGCTTGTCTTTTTAAATTGTTGCGTATAAGAGGACGGGACCTTGAAGACCCTCTATCTCATCGATATATCCTCTTTTATTTTCAGGGCCTATTATGCAGTACGTCCCCTGTCTACAAAAGAAGGGATTCCCGTCAATGCGGTCTTTGGCGTGGTTTCGATGATCAACCGGCTTATCGAAAACAACCGGCCCGATTATATCGTTGTGTGCAAAGACAGGCCGGACAAGGGGTTTAGACATGCGATCTTTCCACAGTACAAGGCAAATCGCAGTTTGCCGCCCGAGGATCTTGTCCCGCAGTTTGAACTGATTCACGAGTTTATCCAAACCTACCCGATCCTTGCCATCGATCGGCAGGGCTACGAGGCCGATGACGTGATCGCTTCTCTTGTGCACCAGTGCAAGGCTGACAGCGATCTTAAAATCTTTATTGTATCTTCCGATAAAGACTTGATGCAACTGGTTGATGATCGTGTCTTTCTTTATGACAGCATGAAAGACTCTGTCATCAAGCGCGAGGCCGTGATCGCGAAATTTGGCGTGCCGCCCGAAAGGGTTGTGGACGTGCAGAGTTTAAGCGGTGATCCGGTCGACAATATCCCCGGCGTAGCGGGTGTGGGTGTCAAGACTGCTGCCAAGCTCATCAACGAGTTTGGCGATCTCGAAAATGTCTTGAACAACGCGGATCACATCAAAGGCAAGATCGGCGAAAAAATCAGGGGCGGCAGGGCGAACGCGCTGCTCTCAAAAAAGCTGGTGACCCTTGCCTCCGATATTGATCTTCATGTCGACTGGGAGGGTTTTAAAATCAAGCCCCGTGATGTGGCGTCTCTTAATCAATTTTATAAAAGGCTCGAGTTTAACAAGTTCATCATCCATAACCCGCATAAAGCGGAGTGCATTGCGATCAAACATGAAGGGTTTCATGTTTGGCGCTATGCGCCAGACACTACGCGGGGTGCATTGCGTTCGGACATGAATGATTTCATGTCCGGCGCTATGCGCCAGACCCCGGCGCGTCCCCCAAGGGGATCTCCATTGGGCGTAGAAAAAACCTTCCAAGGTTCCTCGGAGGGTCCTGCTGTAGAGATTACAGGCCGCGCGGCCCGCTTTGAACGTCAGTTGATTGATACCGAGGATCATCTCAGGGCCCTTGTCCATGTGATCAGGCAACAGCGGCCGGAGTTTATCGCATTTGACACCGAGACCGACTCTCTCCAATCCGTGGGTGCCGGGCTTGTGGGGGTGAGCCTCTGTTGTGACCCGCAAAGGGCGTATTACATACCCGTGGGACACAAGCAGGGACACAACATCCCCTTGCAGAAGGTCAAGGACATCCTGGGTCCCTTATTGTCGGACCCCGATTTTCCCAAGGCTGCGCAGAATGCCAAGTTTGATCTTAATGTCCTTGCGGGCTGTGGTATTTCTGTTTTTCCTGTTGTGGACGACACGCTGATTGCCAGTTATCTTATCGACGCTAGTGGGCAACACAACCTTGATTACCTTGCAGCGAAATATCTGGATTACAGGACCATTAAATTTTCCGATCTGGTTTTAAAGGGGATGACTTTTGCCGATGTAGAGATCGAAAAGGCAATGGACTATGCCGCCGAAGACGCGTGGGTGGTGCACCAACTTGTGAACCCCCTGCGTGATGAACTGCAAAAATTTAGTTTAACAAATATCTACGACACACTTGAAATCCCGCTGATCCCCGTGTTGGCACAGATCGAGCAGAACGGTGTGTTCATCGACGTCCCGTTTCTCAATCAACTGCATCTTGAGTTTGAGTCGCGTCTTAAGGGGCTCGAAGATCAAATTTACCATCTGGCGGGAGAGGTCTTTAACATCCAGTCACCCAAACAGCTTGCCGTGATCCTGTTTGAAAGGCTCAAACTCCCCGTTGTTAAAAAAACCAAGACGGGTTACTCGACGGATGTTGATGTCCTCGAAGAGCTGGCCCATCAACACAACCTGCCCAAGAGTCTGCTCGAATACAGAACGGTTGCCAAACTGCTTTCTACTTATGTCGTTCAGCTTAAAAATTTAATTCATACCCGCACAGGTCGTGTCCACACGCATTACAATCAGGCCATTGTCACAACGGGGAGACTGAGTTCAACAGAACCCAATCTGCAGAACATCCCCGTGAGGACCGAAGAGGGGCGCAGGATCAGACAGAGTTTTATCGCTCCGGAGGGTGCCGTTATTTTTTCGGCAGACTATTCGCAGATCGAACTGAGGCTCCTCGCCGCATTTTCAAAGGATCGGGGGCTTACGGATGCCTATTGTCACGATCAGGATATCCACGCCAAAACCGCCTCTCATATCTTTGGCATGCCCCTCGACGCGGTCACGCCCGAACTGCGCGGGATTGGCAAGACCATCAACTTTGGTGTTGTCTACGGCCAGTCACCCTACGGCCTGTCAAAACAATTGGGTGTCCCGTTGGGCGAGGCAAAGGCCTTCATCGATGGTTTTTACAGGGAGTTTTCGCAGGTAGGAATTTACAAGCATGCGGTCCTTGCCGAGGCGCGCCGGACGGGTTACGTCACCACCTACAGGGGGCGTCGTCGTTGCCTGCCCGAGCTCAACAGTCAAAACACGCTGAGCCGTCAAAACGCGGAGAGGGCGGCGTTTAACACCGTATTTCAGGGATCGGCGGCCGATCTTATCAAAGAGGCCATGATTGTTGTTCAGGGGTATCTTTTTAAAAACAATCTTAGGACAAAAATGATCATGCAGGTTCATGACGAGCTGGTCTTTGAGGTCCCTCACGATGAACTTAAAACCGTGCTGACCACCATCCCTGCGATCATGGAATCTGTATTTACACTCGATGTCCCGCTTAAGGTCAGTGCGAGTTATGGCAGCAACTGGGCGAGCGCCCATTGATGGCACGGGCAGGTTTTCTGTTGCCTGTCTTGCGGTCTCTCGTGTAAATGTCCAACCAACAGAAGATTTTGAGATTCCATGGCATCTGATCAAAACAACAACCTGTCCTATCGTGAGCGCACCAGTGTGCTCAAGGTCCTGTTGATCGAAGACAAACAAAAGGACAGGGATCTCATTGCCAACTACCTCATGCCTGCACTGGGAGAGGCCTCTCTCTATATGGTGGAGTTTTCCACCAACCTGACACGGGGGCTTGAGCGGATTAAGAAACGCGGTATCGATGTCATCCTCCTCGATATTGCGCTGCCCGAGAGTCATGGGCTTGAGGCCTTCAGGTTTGTCAGCGAAGAGGCCCCCGACATCCCCATTGTGGTGTTGACCGGCATCGAAAACACGATGCTCGCGCATCAGACCCTTAAACTTGGTGCGCAGGATTATCTTGTCAAGGATTCCATCAACACGCAGCTTTTAAAAAGGGCCATCGATTACGCCTGCGAGAGAAAACAACTGCAGATGGAACTTTCTGCGGCCGAGGAAAAAAAATTCAAGCACATCATCGATAAAAATCTTGATGCCATGGTGGTTCTTAATGAGGGGAAAAAGATTCTGTTTGTCAACGATGCCGCCGAAAGGCTGTTTGATGAAACCCAAACAGCGCTGCTTAACCAAAACTTTGAGTATCCCGTCGAAATCAACAAAAACATCCAGATTGAAATCCTGCAAAAAACAGGAAAAAAAGTTGTAGGCGAGATCAGGGCCTCGCACATCGAATGGGAGAAAAAAAATGATATCCTTGTGACCATCAGGGATGTCACCGAGTTTCAAAAAGTTGAAAGTCTTAAAAGCCAGATTAACGAGTACGAACGCATATCAAAACTCAAAGATCAGTTTTTGGGGACAGTATCACATGAACTTCGCACACCTCTCACAATTATCAGGGGGGCGGTGGGCAACATGATCGACGGCATTGTGGGTGACCTTACCGAACAGCAGGTCAGGGTCATGCAGATTGCCAACAACAATGTCTCGCGCCTTGCCCGTATTATCGATGATCTTCTGGACCTCTCAAGGCTTGAGTCCGAAAAGGTACGCATCAATCCCAGACAAATCGACATGGATTCTTTTATCGAGCGTATTATTCAGAGTTTTCAGATCGTGGCACAGGAAAAAGGGCTTGTCCTGATCGAAGAAAGACCCAAAAAAACACCATCGCTGTTTGCAGACCCCGACATGCTTTCGCAGGTGATGAATAATCTCATCATCAACGCCATGAGATACGCGCACTCAAAGATCATCATCCGTGTGCAGAAGGCAAAGAGTCTTCACAAAACAGAAGAAGACGACAGTGACGCCCTGACATTGTCGGGCAAAACAGAAAAAAACAGGCATGCCACTGTAAGTGTAAGCGGGAATGCTGAATACGTGCAGATCTCGGTGATTGATGATGGTCCCGGGATGCCCAAGGACCAGATGGGTGATCTTTTCAACAAGTTTGTCCAGATCAACCGCCCCATCGGCGGGGCCGGTTACAAAGGGACGGGGCTGGGGCTTGCCATCTGCAAGGCCATTATAGATCAGCATCAGGGAAAGATCTGGGCAAAATCAAAACAGGGTGAGGGGTCACAGTTTCATGTCATGCTTTCTCATTATGACGAGGCAAAGATTTTCTATGCAAACCTTAACCACGCCCTTAACGAGGCGGCCATCAGCAGGGCGGCCCTGTGTGTGATTCTGGGGTTTGTTTCCAACATAGAAGAACTCTACGAAAAATCAGATCACGAGTCGGTGCAGGCGATGTTCGAAGAGGCGCAGACGGAGATACAATCCAAACTTCTGCGCAAGGAAGAAAAGGTCTCTTATTATTCAAACCGCGGTGTCATCATGGTGATGGTCCATGCCATCAGGGACGGCGGGGAATCCCTTAAAACAAAGATCGTCGGGGTCATGAGTCAAATGAAGTGTTACGGCAGGGACCGCGAGATCGTTGCGCACACATCTGTGGGGATGGCATTGTATCCTGAAGAATCCGATCGTGCCGCGTCACTCTTAAACATTGCCTATCAAAATGCGCAGAGCAGAAAGGTTCTGATTATCGACGACGAGCAGAGTATCCTCGACATGATTGCCGTTCTTCTCAGGGTCAGGGAATACACGGTTGAGACGGCCGTGGACGGGGAGGGCGGTCTTGATCTGGCTGTCTCGTTTGCGCCCGATGTGATTGTGCTTGATATCATGATGCCCGGTCTTAATGGCTGGGATGTCTGCCGCAGGCTGCGCGCCGATCCCCGCACAAAAAACGTGGCGATTATTGTGCTGACGGCCTCGATGGAGGCCGGCATAGAAGACCAAGCCCGCTCGTTTAATGCCGTGCTCATGGGCAAACCCTACGATCCCAAAAAATTGTTGGACTGCCTTAAAAAAGAATCCCAAGCCAGGCAGGGTGAGTTCAGGTTTTAACCTGTCGCTAAGCGGGGTCTTTAGTTGCGATTAGGATTTAACGACTGAGGGGTGTGTCTTTTTAAGCGACCTTTTTTGCTGCTGCCGCCTCTTGTGCCTCTCTGCGGTCGAGGACAAATTTGCTGATCAGAAATGCCTCGGCAAACACCATAAAGAGACGAAGAGCAAGGTCCATACGATAATAGGGGAACGAGGGGCTGAGCAGGTCAGTTTTGCTACTCACAATTGACAGGCCAATATTGAGGACAAAGGCCGTGAAGACATCAGCGAGGATGGTTTTGATCATGCTGTCTTTAAAGGCATTGGCCGCTGTGTTAAAATAAAAAGAACCCAGAATAAGGCCATTGGCTGTGATAGCCCAAGCCAACTGGGTTGATGGAAATTCTACAAAGTGCATGAACGACATAAAAAATGAGAGACACAGTCCCGAAAAGAGCGGAAAGGCCTTGAGCCCCCCAACTGTCCCAGGGACCCCAGGTGCCAATGCGCGCATAAAACCAAAGCGGTTGTTCTCAAAAAATCCCCTAATTTTACCGACAAATTTTGCGGCACCAAACATGAGGGAGGAGTCGGCGGGCCCTTTTTTAAGGTCCACAAGCGGTCTGTTGTCCGATAACTGGGTGATGCAGCCCTGACCATACAATCCACCCTTCACCTGCAGTTCGGTACGCCTAACAAAATTGAGCAGATGTTTGTTTTTGATGTGCAAACGATTGGGCATGTCTTGAAGGCTGTCAGGGAAATGTTGTCCTCGATGAAAGGCCCCAATGCCAAATGAGACGGCTGAGAAACAGAGGGTTGTCGCAAGCAGATTGCCAACTAACTCAGGGGTCAGACCACTGGCCCATCCCAAAAGTTTGACATCGCGTGAGCGAAGGACGGCGTCGGCAAACGCATCGAGCGGTGTGTTGACCGCAAGGTCCGACAAGACCTTGGCTGAGAGGTGAGATACATGCCCCCCCGCCCAGAAACCGCCGACCAGCGCTGCCGAATACAGTACAAACGGGCTGGTAAGAACCTTGCCCGCATGGCTCAAGACGCCTTTTACGATCGAACGCGGTGGTGATGCAGGTGGCGGTATTGTTTGCCGCTGCACGGTGTCGGGGGGGGTTGCGCGACCAGGCAGTGAGGCGTCATTTGTGCCATCCGCAACCTGCATGGCAAGGTGCTGAGTCGCAGAAACGCTTGCAGACTTGGTCGGCGAGGCAAGCGGTGGCGTTCCAATGGGCCTAGAGACCGGTTTTGCTGGCAGTCCCCAGAGCGATGTTGTTGGAAATGTTAATCCGTTGGGTGTGGCCAAAGTGGCAAGACGCATGATTCCCCCGATGTTAAATCGTTGTCGTATAATCCCTATAAATGCCTAAAACATTATAATTGCGGCCGTCAAGATAATAACGATTTGCGTTTATTTTTCAACAAGTTACTCATTTAACTTTGGCGTGGTGGAGTTTCTCCGTCATGCGAGTTTACTAACAGGGGGGGATTTTATCTGAGCAAAGTGGGGGGAATTTAGGTGAGCGCTATAGAATAATGCGAGTGATACGAGTGTCGTCATACGAGTGCTTTGGATGGTACATCTAAGGACGGGTCCATGGACGTTTCAGGATTATGTTCCTTTGTCGAGACGGGCAATGCAACACTAATGATTGTTGTCAGGTTTTGGAAAAAATTGATTTATGGAACATCGGAAGGCACAGGAGAGTCTGTAGAGAGTGTGCGCCGTAACATTGACCAATCCTCTTTCAATGCGTTGGTATTGTTTAACATTGACGCCGTAGTTTTCCACATATTCCTGCACATAACCCTTTTTGATTCGGATCATGTGTATGTTTGATCCGATGCATTTATTAAGTGTTATTTTGTCCATACGCACTTGATACACAGCTTTTACGCGGCGTGCCACCGTGAGAACGCGGTGTTACATTTTTGTTTACTTACGTGATTGTGTATGTGTAGTCTTGTTTTGCGCGAGGACTGTCATCTTTTGCCTGCCAACATTTGCTTATGAGGTGCGTCTATGTACAAGGTGCTTGTTGTTGAAGGGAACGGTGTTGCCAGAAATGTGTTATCAAGATTTCTTAAGAGGGAAGGTTATGAGGTTGTTGAGAGCGATCATGGAGAGAGGGCACTGGAACTTTTTCTCAAAGAACGTCCGGATGTTGTCCTTGCAGACTTGGCGTTGTCCGGATTGAATGGCTTTGACTTTATCTGCCGCATAAAAGAGATCTCATCACAGACGCAAGTCATCATCATGACGGGTGATACCGGCCCTGAAAATATCATCAAGGCTCTTAGAATGGGTGTGCTTGATTTTATTAAAAAGCCGGTGGATCTTGATGATATTACGGTAGCTCTGGGGAGGATGAAGCACGTCCTGGATAAACAGACAGGGGTTGCAAATGACTCCTTACTCCCTACAGTTCTGTTGGCGGACGACGATGATATCATCCGAAAATACCTCACACGACATATTAATGCAGTCAAAGAAAACTGGCCTGTTCATGTTGCACACGATGGGGAAGAAGCCGTCAATGTATTCAAACAAGAGAAGGTGGATATTGCCCTGTTGGATGTCAACATGCCCAGAAAATCCGGTCTAGTGGCATTGCGTGAGATGCGACAGTACAGTACAGATTTCAAAACAATCTTTCTTACAGGATATGCCGACGAAGATTTTGTGTTGCAGGCCCTAAGAGACCAAGCGGTTGACTACATTATCAAACCATTTCTTAAAGACGATATCATCCTGCGCATTGAAAACGCCTTCGTAAAATTGCAGCAGGATAGGGCTTTGAGTTGCAAAAATCGCGCACAACAACTTGCACAGTATGCGACAGGATTTGACCAGACATAAAAAGTTACTCGTTCTCATTTGCACTTTTATTTTTATACGTATTTTACGCGTCTGTTGAACCCTTTGCGGGAAATATGCGAGTTTCCTCCGATACAATGCGAGTAGAGTGCGACTTTAAGTTCCTCCGATACAATGCAAGTATAAGTTCCTCCGTCATGCAAGTAATGCGAGTTGGCTCCGTTTTTTTTGTGAGTTTTTTAATGCACTCTTCTCACCGAAAGTTTTATACCCCGATTATTGGCATTTGATTTTTAATGCTGTGGTAAAAATATGTCTGCCAAAAATCCATCAACGCGTTATTTAAAACATCTCTCCTTAAAAGATTTTGGAGAGCAAGGGCAGGGGCGGTTAAAAAATGCCTCGGTGTTGCAGATTGGTGCGGGGGGGCTTGGCTCTGCGTCCCTTTTGTACCTTGCGGCCGCGGGAGTTGGGCGTATCGGTGTTGCCGATGATGAGGCAGTGGAGCTCTCCAACCTGCAGCGGCAGATCCTTTACAAGAGCTGTGATGAGGGGAGGACCAAGGTCGACTGCGCCCGTCTGCAGCTTGAGGCCCTTAATCCGGATGTGAGGGTTCAGACGTATCAGCAGAGGGTGACCGCAGTGAACATTGAGTCACTGATAAACGAATACGATTTTATTATCAGCGGGGTCGATACATTTGAGGCAAAATTGTTGATCAACGATGCCTGTGTACTGAGCAGCAGGCCGTTTTCACACGCGTCTGCCATGCAGTACGAAGGGCAAATCTTTACCTATGTTCCGGGTGCGGGGTGCCTGCGGTGTTTGTTTCCCGACAGGCTCTCACTGATCCTGCAGGGGCCCTGCAAGGCAGAGGGGATCCTCGGTCCTGTCGCGGGGATCATGGGGACACTGCAGGCCACCGAGGTCATCAAATACTTTCTTGGTGCCGGTGATCTGTTGGCGAACAGGTTCATCAATTTCTCGGCACTCGAAATGAATTTTTGCGAGATCCGGTTTAAGCCAAACGGGGCGTGTCCTCTTTGTGGTGACCTTCAATGAGACCTTCAATGATGGAGGTGAAATATAACCCGCATAAAGCGGAGTGCATTGCGATCAAACATGAAGGGTTTCATGTTTGGCGCTATGCGCCAGACACTACGCGGGGTGTATTGCGTTCAAACATGAATGATTTCATGTTTGACGAAATGCGCCAAACCCCTGCACGTAGAAAAAACCTTCCAAGGTTCTATTGCGCAATCACATTTATATCCATTTTCCCTTCTGTCTTTCAAAGTGCCATTACTGCGATTTTAACTCGTACCCCACAGACCGGGATGCCATTCCTTTTGAGGCATACACACAGGCCCTTCTTAACGAGTTGGCTTACAGGTGCCGTTTATTCGAGGAGGGCGGTCTGCATGGGTTTGGCAAACAGACACCCATCGATTCCATTTACATAGGGGGGGGCACACCCTCTCTGATGCGGCCCCGGGATGTTGATAAACTCCTGGCCGCCATCCGTAAAATTTTTACCTGCGATACGATGACGGAGGTCACCATCGAGGCCAATCCTGAGACCCTTAACGCGCACACGATTGACGGGTTTGTGCGGTCAGGTATAAATCGGTTTTCGATTGGAATTCAAAGCCTTAACAATAAAACATTAAAGCAGTTTAGAAGGATTCATTCCGCAGAACAGGCCCTTGCTGTTTTGGAATTACTTAACCGTTATGACGGGGTCAAAACCAGCGCGGATCTCATCTTTGGTTTTCCGGGTCAGGGTGTTGATGAATGGGTGGGCGAACTCAAACGCGTGATGGGTCTTGGGATCAATCACCTCTCCTGTTATGCCTTGAGCTGCGATCGCGGGAGCAGTTATTATGAGAAGGTTAAGCGCGGTGAGTTGCCGCCCCCCGATCCCGACCTCGTAGGCCACATGTTAGAGGCAACCTACGATGTCGCAGAAACTGCAGGGATTGGGGCCTATGAGATATCAAACTTTGCAAGGGAAGGCTTTGAGTGTCGTCACAATCTCGGGTACTGGCGCTACGAACCCTACATGGGTCTGGGTGCGGGGGCCTGCGGTCAATACTATTGCAAAGAGGGCTCGTCTGATTTTCTGGTGCGTGAGGTCAATCGGTATTCACCCGATGATTACATGCGGGCCGTTCTGAAGGGTCAGGCAGATGCAGACGGGATTTTTACGCCCGAAAAAATCAGCCGCGATCAGGCCGTTTTCGAGTATCTTATGATGGGACTGCGTTTGAGGGAGGGGATTGCCGTCTCCGATTTCAGGAGCAGATTTGGCGACCTGCTTGAGGGGTATCAAGGGGAGATTGATCACTGTGTTCATGATGGTCTTTTAGAAACAGATAACTTGGCCATCAGACCCACGCGAAAGGGATTTATTTTTAACAACAGGCTGGTTTTAAGGATGATGAAATGAGCGGTTAGATTACTTAGTGTCTGTCGGAAAACGCCCTGTTTCGCAGGAGTCCTGAAAAATCATGTCGCGTGACAAAATATAAAGACATGATTTTTCAGGGTTTGAAATATTTTGCAAGCGGCAAAATTTTCAAACTTCCGGAGAAACAGGGCGGTTCCCGACAGACACTACTCAAAGCCCTTGCCCTAAAAAGGGATGGCGTGTTAGCGAGGGCCACCTATGCAGACACAATCCATACAAGAACTCACCAACATTGCGCGTCACTTGCGCATTAATATCATCAAAATGGTCCATAACGCGGGGTGCGGTCATTTTGGGGGTGCTTTTTCAAGCGCCGACATGCTGACGGGACTGTTTTTTTACAAACTCAACTACAGACCAGACGATCCTTTTTGGGAGGACCGTGACAGGTTTGTCCTTTCGTCAGGTCACATGAGCGCTGGTCTGTATGCTGCCCTTGCCAAGCTCGGTGTCTTTAACGAAAAAGAACTCATGGGCTTTCGCAAGTTCGGGACGCCGCTTCAGGGACACCCCAAGTTTAACCTAAAGTACGGCATCGAGATGTCCACAGGTTCTCTGGGGCAGGGCTTAAGTATCGGTAACGGCATGGCCCTTGCCGCCCGCTTAAAAAATAAAAATTACCGCGTGTACAGTCTCGAGACCGACGGCGGGAGTGAGTCGGGCATGGTCTGGGAGGGTATTATGACGGCGGCACACTACAAGTTGGACAACCGCTGTGTGTTGTTTGATCTCAACAATGTTCAGATTGACGGGTACATGTCGGACGTGATGAACATTCATCCTGTGGCCGATAAATTCAGGGCGTTCAACTGGCACGCGATAGAGATAGACGGCAATGATATGCAGCAGATCTGCGCGGCACTTGATGAAGCGGCCGCAACAAAAGGCAGGCCCACGGCGATTATTGGCAAAACAATCATGGGCAAGGGCGTCTCTATTTTTGAAAACAAACCCAAGTATCATGGCGTGGCTCCCACCGATGAGGAGTTTAAAACCGCGATGCAGGAACTGGGGGTGCAGTCATGACAAATGAACCTCTTAACATTGCGACAAGGGTGGCCTACGGCAAAAAACTCGCGGGGCTCGGCGAAACACATCCTGAAATTGTTGTCCTCGATGCCGATCTTTCCTGTTCAACAAAGACAGACCTTTTTGCAAAAAAATTCCCCAACCGTTTTTTTAATGTGGGTATTGCAGAACAGGATCTCATGGGCACGGCTGCAGGTCTTGCCCAGTGCGGATTTACCGTCTTTGCCTCCACATTCACCATCTTTGCAACGGGGCGTGCGTGGGAGATTGTGCGTCAGTCCATAGCCTATCCGGGATTCAATGTTAAAATCTGTTCAACACACTCGGGGATCACCGTGGGTGAAGACGGGGCGAGTCATCAGTCGTTGGAAGACATCGCCTTGATGCGGGTGATCCCGGGCATGAAGGTCCTTGTCCCCGCCGATGCCCATCAGACGATGGGTATGATGGAGTTCATGGTCAAGGACAAGGGCCCCACGTTTATGAGGCTTGGCAGGGCGGAGGTCAAAGACGTCTTTGACAGCGATTATCGTTTTACACTGGGCAAGGGAGAGGTTCTTAAGCAGGGGCGGGAGATCTGTATTTTCGCCACGGGTTATGTGGTTCGTGCGGCACTTGATGCTGCGCAACTGCTGGCATCAAAGGGTGTGCAACCAACCGTCGTCAATATGGGTTCTATCAAGCCCATTGATGAGGCACTCATTGTTCAAATGGCATCGCAACACCGTCTGCTTTTCAGCGTCGAGGAACATTCGGTCATCGGAGGTCTGGGTTCTGCGATTGCCGAGGTCCTGACAGCAAAGGCCCCGCAAAGGCTTATCCGCCTTGGTATGCAGGACGAGTTTGGCCAGTCGGGTACTGGTGCCGAGCTTCTTAAACATTACAGGCTGGATGCGCAGGGGATTGCAGATTCAATCAGTGGGTGTATTTAAAACCTGGGTAGGTTTTTTCTACGCGCAGGGGTTTGGCGCATTTCGTCAAACATGAAATCATTCATGTTTGAACGCAATGCACCCCGCGTAGAGTATCCGCATCATGCGGGATATGGAATTTCTATGCTCAAAAAAACAACTGTCTTTCTGTTCGTTGTTTGTCTTTTTATCAACATGCCCTTTGCCAGGGCTTTGAGCGACAAGGTGTACAAAGAGCTCTCCATTTTTTCGAGGGTGCTTGAAATCGTCGATAAAATGTATGTTGAACCTGTTGACGAAAAAGCGATCATCAAGGGTTCGATAGACGGGATGCTGGCCACGCTCGACCCGCACACGGTTTATCTCCCTGCCAAGATTTACAAAAATTTCAGTTCGGATACCAAGGGGCGTTTTGGTGGTGTGGGCATAGAGGTCTCAGTGAGGGACGGTGTTCTTACGATTATCTCGCCACTACGCGACACGCCCGCATGGGCAGCGGGGATCAAGGCCAACGACAGGATTCTGGCGATTGACGGCAAATCAACGAAGGACATGACATTGGGCGAGGCCGTCCTGATGATGAGAGGACCGATCGGTAAAAAGCTGGCGCTGACTTTGTGGAGACAGGGAAAAACAAAAGAAGTGACACTTGAACGTGAAGTTATCAATGTCCCCGGAATGGAATTTAAAGACCTCGGAGAGGGGTATGTGATGGTTCGTGTCACAACATTTCAGGAGGGGGTGAGCAAAAAGGTTAAAAAGGAGATCGAGAGGTTCAGAAAAGAAAACCCGGATCAACTTAAAGGGATCATCCTCGATCTCAGGGACAATCCCGGAGGTCTTCTCAACGAGGCCGTCAAGATCAGCGATTATTTTCTCGAAAAAGGCGTGATTGTTTCAACAAAGGGGCGTGACAAAAAAAGAACAGTCAACGAGGCGCATGGTGCGGGGGCATTATCAAAGGTCCCCATGGTTATGCTCATCAACGGCGGGTCGGCAAGCGCCTCCGAGATCGTGGCCGGGGCATTGGGAGACAACAATCGCGCAAAATTAATGGGGACAAAAAGTTTTGGCAAAGGGAGTGTGCAGACGGTTGTCAATCTCGATGGGGGTGATGCTGTCAAAATCACCATTGCTTATTATTACACACCCAAAGACAAACTCATAGACGGCAAAGGGATCACACCCGATATTATTCTGGACCAGAAGGCCTACAAGAAAAAAAATAAAATCAAAACGGACGACAAAGACCTTAAACTCACGCGGGATGAATACGATAAATTTCAAGAAGAAGAGGCGCTGGCCTATTTAAAAAAGATGGCGCATTGATTAAACCCAAATGCGGCAATTATCTAACTTTACCAAGCAACAGGCCCCCCCCTTAAACCTTGACCACATCAGATAAATCCAGCTTAAGTCCAAAGATGCTTGTGATGATAAAGTAGAGTACAAGGAGCGACCCAAAAAAGGAGATGAGCGAGAGGACTGCCACACCAAAACTAAAAAAGGCGGTGATGGCCGCGATCACAAACACAAGCGGTCCCCACATCCCCTTTTTATCCAGCAGGGTTTTGTTTTTCAAGTTTGAGAGGACCTTTTCTGCACTGTCAAACCAGTTTTCAAAGTGTTTGTGGTAGAAATTTTTAAATCTCTTTTTTACTGCTTTAAGACTCATTTTGGTTGTGGTGTTTTGTGTACTGGGCCCCATTATGTACATATCATCCCTTATATCAACGTCTTTTTTTGTTTTATATGGCGGCAGTTTTTGGGTTTGAATTTGCAAGTATTTATCACTATATACTGCGTGCGGCTTTTCTGTAAGACGCAGCACAGCAGCGCCGATCATTATGAGATTCTCCGATTTTTACAACAAGGGGCAGTTTAAATACACGGTTGAGGTCTTTCCTCCAAAGACCGAAGAGGGGAGGCGCAACCTTATCGGGGTGGTCAAAAAACTGGAGGTCATTGATCCTGCCTATTGCTCTGTGACCTATGGTGCCATGGGAACCACCCGTGAATATACAAAGGATCTGGCGTTTGAGGTGTACGACCAAATCAAATCCCACACGGCGTTTCATTTTACCTGCGTCGGGATGAACAAAACAGAAATAAAAAAATATGTTGATGTGCTTTACCAGAAAGGTGTGGACCTTGTCGTCGCGCTCCGGGGAGACTGGCCGGCAAAGGAACATCCTTCTCAAACAGCGGACAGTCTTGTTTATGCCAATGAACTGGTTGCTTATTTAAAAGGCCTTCACAACTTCAGCATTGCCGTTGCCGGTTATCCCGAAAAACACCCGGAGGCACCCGATCTTAAAACCGATATCATCAATCTCAAGCGCAAGGTTGATGCTGGTGCAGATCTTATCATCACGCAGATGTTTTTTGAAAACAAAATATTTTATCACTGGCTTAAAAACATAAGGGACGCGGGCATCACGGTGCCTGTTATCCCGGGGGTCATGCCGGTCCTCAAACTCGATCAAATCAGGCTGATCACACAAAAATGTGGCACGACGCTCCCGGATTCCCTGATTGCAAGGCTTACAGACTGTGGTGCAGATGAGACAGCCATGAGACAGGTCGGGATCGAACATGCCGTGAGCCAGTGTCGTGATTTAATACAAAACGGGGTGCCGGGGATTCACTTTTTCTGTCTCAATAAATCGTACTCGGTGTTAAAAATTGTAGAGGCATGTCGGGATCTGGTAAAAATGGATGACAAAAAAAATGGCTGTGTTCATTGAAAAACTTTAAGGAAAGGAAAAAAAATATGGATTTAAACCTTGTCAGACAGGAGCTGCAAAAATTACTCAAGGAAAAACTTGTCCCGATCGCACTGGAGTGTGATGAAAAGGGCGAGTTTCCCATTGAGGTCTATAACGCTGTTGCGGACGCGGGTTATGGTTCCATCTATCTCCCCGAAGAATACGGCGGTGGCGGCAGCCTTGACGGTCTTTTGGTTGTGATGGAAGAATTTTCAAAGATCTCACCGGCCTTTGCCCTCTCCACAATGTCAAGTTTTCAGCTCTTTGGTTACAACATTGCCCACCTTGGCACGCCACAGCAGAAAGAAAAATATCTTAAACCCCTCATACAAGACAGAAAGATCGGTTGCTGGGCGCTGACAGAGCCGGATGTGGGGAGTGATGCTGTGCATGTCAAGACCACATCAAAAAGGGATGGTGATTTTTTTATTGTCAACGGCTCCAAGACATTCATCACCAATGCTCCCATTGCCGATTTTTTTATTGTGATTGCCAATTCAGGCGGCAAGGGCTTTGACTCGGGTAATGCCTTCATTTTGGAAAAAGGCATGCAAGGTCTCTCTGTCAGCAAACCCTTTAAAAAGCACGGGCACCGGTCGTCGCCCACGGGTCAGGTGTATCTGGATCAGGTCAGGGTCCCCAAAGAGAATCTTTTGGGTACAGAACACAAGGCCTTTTACGACATGAAGCACTCGCTTGATATCGAGAGGCTTATGGTGGGACCGATGATCATGGGGACATTAAAAACACTGATCGAGAAGTCCGTTATTTATGCCTACAGCCGTCAACAATTTGGTCAGCCCATCCTCACATTTCAACTCATTCAAGAAAAAATTGCGCGGATGCGCATGCATCTAGAAATGGTCACTGCGGCAACCGAAAAGGCAGTCCACTCACTCAAACAGGGCCACTCCATCAAGTCGCTGGCGACAGCGCTTAAACTCTATGCGGCAAAGGTTGGAGTGGAGATGGCAAGCGAGGCCGTACAGATTCACGGTGGCAACGGGTACACACATGAGTACGGCGTGGAGATGTTTTTGCGTGATGCCAAACTTTTGGAGATCGGTGGTGGAACCAGCGAGATGATGCTGCAGATCCTTGCCAAGGACACGATTAAAGATGTCGGCAAAAAGTTCGGGGTGATTTAATCCCGTATCTTCTGTAGCTTGGGGCGGTCCATAGATGTTTTTTGGTTAAAACCTGAACAGGTCGTATTCGTTCCCACTGTCTGGCGACATGGTTTCAATGAGAGATTCTAATAATTCTGTCATAAGTGTGGTGAATCTTTCATACTGGCCCTCGTCTAATGTTTGTTTGCTCAAGACCATTGTGAGCAGGTCGTTTAGTTCTATCAGCAGATTTTCATCCACAACATTGAGTGAGAGCAGCAGCATGCAGAATGCCTGCATGGTTTGTGCTTTTTTATAGAGAGACCCAAGACCGAGATCCTCTTTCATGCTGGGGTCTTCCTGTGTGAGAGTGACATAGCCGTTTGTCCCTCGCATCACTGTTTCGTAGTCATGTCTAAAATTTTGCGCCCCGAACATATTCATGTCCGGAAAGAGGTGCGGGGCATCGCGGTTAAAGGCAAAGATTGCAGGCCCGCCGGTTAAAACAGGGAACGGCAGGTCTGTTCTCTTAAGCAGGTGTCCTGTTTTATTATCGACAACTGCCGCGCCAAACACAGCGCTGTGATCGCCAAAGGGCGGGTTGCCTCTGTGGAGGAAACCGGATGTCGGGTTGATTGCGGTGAGTCTCCCTGTTTGTTCTGTGTCGTCAGGGTTTTCCAGCAGGAGTTCTCCACCCCACAGAAAGGCCCTGATGGCGCCAAATTTCGCCTGAATCCTTAAAGCCGCCCCCGCGTGACCGGCGCTGATGTAGCGCGCAAGCCCCAAAACAGGTCCTGATGACTCTGTAAGGGCAAGAAGTCCCGAAAGGTAGCGCTGCGAACGGGGCTTAAGAACATGCAGCCCGCGACAAAACCCTGCCTCAGGTTGCGATAGTGTCGAGAGTTGGTGATTTAATGTATACCCTGAAATCCTTGAGGGGACTGCATCTCCCGCTTTTGCAGCCAGGGAGGCCAGCGCTGTCTGAGGGGTCATGAATACAGGTTGCGCGGTTAGGGCAGGTGTCCAGACCCTGGTGGTATTTGGCAGAGACATTGCTGATATGATCGCCATCCCTTATCAAGTGTTGTCAACTTGTTACAGGAATAAGCGGCGCTGTGCTGTGATGTGTCAAAGTCATCATGTTTACGGGAGTACGGCCGGATTACTTTCAAGCTTTGAAAGAAATAATTTAAATATGCGCAACCAGAACACCCTTGTTACCGATAATGCAGGAAAGGACAATGTGTCATGGTGAGATGGTGACGGGCCGTGTGTTTAAAAAACATGTTATTCAATTTCAGGCAATTAAGGAGGCAGGCTATGGCAGGTAAAGAATATGTGATCAAGGTGTATGCGTTGGTGCTGTGTACTATTTTGCTTGTGTCGTGCGCGACTTCGTCTTCCGATAACGAGGGGTTCGACAGCCCTTACGGGCCAGTCCCCAGTATCAGTGCCGATCAGGACTTGATGGGCGAGTGGAAGCTCACCCTTTCTGTGGACGAAACAAATTGTCCAGGGATGGAATCGGGATGGGTCACGTCTTACTATGTGCACGTGACGGAGACCGGGTGCACGGCCAGCGCTTACAGTTCGGGTTCTTCATCCAGCTCGGGTTCTTCATCATACTTAAAACATCTAAGTTCAGGGGGGCAGATCAATTGTACCTCAGGTGGGGACAGGATTAGAATTGAATTTGAATCTTCAATTTCGGAGAGTGGCTGTACCTTGAGTACAACCGAGGTGGACGATGTGCAGATGAGCGAGGATGGGGAGACACTCGATGGCGTTTTATCAGGATCTATCGCGACCTCGGGGAATTGCCCGGCGGAGGTCTCAGAGTATAACGGGTGCACCATTGGAGGGACGATTACGGGCGCGCCGGTCACCACGTCTGTAGTGAGCGGTTCTTCTAGCGCGGGTGGCACAGAGGATTATGACGATTATGATTACGATGGCGTTTCGTATGAGAGTGACAACTGTCCCTACGATGCCAACGAGTCGCAGGATGACTTTGATGGGGATGGCACTGGTGACGCCTGTGAGTTTGATGGGGATTATGATGGCATTATTGATGACATGGATAACTGTCCCGATAATGACAATGATGATCAGGAGGATTCAGACGGTGATGGGATTGGCGACGCGTGTGAAGCCGATATTGATTGGGATAATATCCCGGATGACTCGGACAACTGCCCTGAGGATTATAACCCCGGTCAGGATGATATTGACGCGGACGGGACAGGGAACAGTTGCGAAACCGATCAGGATAAAGATACGATCACGGACGATATTGATAACTGCCCAACCAAGTATAATCAATTCCAGTACGATACTGACGAAGACGGGATTGGTGACGCGTGTGATGTGGATTAAAGATTGCGTGTGCCTAAAAACAAGGCATTGTCTTGAGACTCCAAAAAATTCCATTTTTTTTCTGTAACAACTTTGTTAGGTCTCCCTAAAAAAGGAGAGGCCTCATGTTGACCAACACATTTCAAAAATGTTCGGGGATGATCGCTCATGCTGTTGTTGTCATTTTATCAGCCTGCATTCTCACAGGGTGTGAGACGGATCAATCGCAACAATATACGCGATCAAAAATTTCGGAATCGACCATACAAACAGTGATCGATGCCCTTGTAACAAAGCATGGGGGCTCGTTTGAGGGTGGCATTAAAACCGGGGTCCGTCAGGTTGCCTCGCGCTGGATGACTGTTGATGGTTCAGATGCGGCTTTTAAAGAGTTCTGCCTCGAACATTTTATTGCAGATCCCAGGGAGAGAGAAAGGCTTTTTGACCGGTTTCAACAAAACCTCGAGGCCTACCGGGGGCACTTGCATCAGGTAAACCTTAAATTTAAATGGGCCCAGCACGTGGATGATGGCCCCATGTACCCTGTGGATCACCTGTTTGCAAACTTTAACCCGATGGCACATGCAACTGACGATTTTTTTAACACCAAGATTGCCTTTGTGGCCCTGCTTAATTTTCCCCTCGCAGACCTGGCAACAAAGAACCAGGAGGGGCTGCAGTGGTCCCGCAAAAAATGGGCCGAGGTGCGGCTGGCAGAAGAATACATGGTGCGTGTCCCTGCAGAGATAGAACAAATGCAGTCAGAGGCCTATACAAAGGCTGAGACCTACATTGCCGACTACAATATTTTTATGGATCATCTCTTAAACACAGGGGGGCAAAAAATATTTCCCTCAGGATTAAAACTGATCAGTCACTGGGGATTACGGGATGAGCTTAAAGCACAGTACGAAAACAAAAACGGCCTGGAGAAACAAAAGATGATTCAAAAGATCATGGAAAGGATCATCCTGCAGGAAATTCCCCAAGAGGTGATCAACAGTGGTGATTACGACTGGGACCCTGTGCAGAACAAGCTTTTTAAAGCGGGATCAAAAACCCCTGTCGAGTATCAATTTGAACCGGGGACAAGGTACAAGCAGATACTTTCGATATTCAAGTCCGAGAGGGCAGCAGACCCCTACTACCCGATGGCCCCATCGTTGATTGATCGGCGATTTAACATGGAGCGCGAATTATCAGAAAAAGAGGTCGAGGCACTCCTTGTCTCTATTGTTTCTGCTCCGGTGATCAAGGCCATCGCCCCATTGATCCAGCAGAGGGTTGGCAGACCGCTTCAACCCTTTGACATCTGGTACGCGGGGTTTAAGCCAAAGACAGGCATGAACGAAACCGCGCTGGATGAGAGGGTGAGGGGGCTTTATCCCGATGTCGCCTCTTTTCAAAAAAATATTCCCGATATTCTTGTCAAGCTGGGTTTTACAAAGGACAAGGCCGCGTTTCTGGCTCAGCATATCGTGCTGGATCCCTCGAGAGGGGCAGGGCACGCCATTGGTGCGGAGATGAGGACCGACAAGGCGCACTTAAGGACACGGGTCCCCGTGGAGGGCATGAATTATCAGGGTTATAATGTTGCCATACACGAGTTGGGGCACACCGTGGAGCAGGTTTTTTCACTTAATGAGATGGACTCTTACATGCTCAGCGGGGTACCCAATACGGCCTTTACCGAGGCCTTTGCCTTTATGTTTCAGACAAGGGATCGGGGGCTGCTGGGTATCAGCACAAATCAGGAAAACGGCGAGGCCCTGCGGGCCCTCAATCTCATGTGGACTGCCTACGAAATATCAGGCGTTGCCCTGGTCGATATGTACATATGGCGCTGGCTTTACGAAAATCCGGGTGCCTGTCATAATAAATTAAAACGCGCTGTGATCAGCATTTCCAAAGATGTCTGGAACAAATACTACGCCCCCGTGTTTGGCGTTAACGATCAGGTCCTGTTGTCCATATATTCGCACATTGTTGAGCTGGGCATGTACACACCGGACTATCCTCTCGGTTATGTGATCCTCTCCCAGATCGAGGGGTATATTAAAAATCACGAACTGGCTGTTGAGATGCAAAGAATGTGCAGGCTCGGGCAGTTGACCCCGCAGGTCTGGATGCAGCAGGCGGTGGGTGACAAAATCGCTACAGCACCTTTGATCAGGGCGGCAGAGAAGGCTGTGGGGGATTTGCAGGTTCATTGAGGATCGTCATCAGAACTTTTTACTTTAGTTCGACAACCATGATCGTGATGTTGTCACCGTATTGTCTCTGGTTTTCTATGTAGAGAGGGGGGAGTATATGGCTCTCGTGTGGGGAGAGCTTTATGGTAAAGGGTGTGGTGGAGTTGTTTCTCTGGTAGGCGAGTTTGTTGAGTTCCTGATGCAGTTCCATTGTTTTGTATTTGTCCGAGAGACAGAGTATTTCGTAATCGCTCACAAGGTCAAAGAGACCGTCCGATCCCAGTATCACAATGTCTCCGGGCCGGCCTTTAAATGCGGTCTGGGCGTGCCTGCCGTCATCCTTGCCGATGGCACAGTAAATAATGTTTTTTCTATCGGAGGTGTGTATGGCGTGTGCAGGGAGGTGTCCTTCACGAATTTTTCTTGCGACCTCGGATTGAATCACTGATGTCCCTACTTTTAAAATTGCTCCCTGACGTATTGTAAGTGCACGCGCATCACCTTTGTTGCCGATCTCTACATGCAGGTCCCGTGAGATCATGACACTCACCCCTGTGGCATACCCCCCGTGTGCCGACAACTGAAGGATTTTGTCGGCCGTTTCGAAGGCGGTATCAAAGCCCTGTCCCTGCAGCAGTTGATGTGAGATGGTCCTGTTGGCGAGTGATCCGGCAAGGTAACCATTTTGACTCCCGCCCGCACCGTCGATGACACCGGCAATTGTTTTTTGATTTGAGTTGATCCCAAAGAAAAAACTGTCTTCATTGATGTTGATGTATTTTGAACCGGGACCGCCGTATGTTGTCGACCCCACAAGATCTGCCTGTGGTGTGGAAAAGTGGTGGGAGTTTTGATTGTGTGGGCAGTCTTGTGGATGGCCCCAGTGATGGAGATCGGTCAAGATGCGCTTGATAAAAAATTGTTTTGATGCTGTCTGCGACGATTCTTCAAAACACGTTGATTGATTTTTTTCCTGAAAGTCAAAATTCCATTTTGATGTGTTTTTTGTTGCAGGTTGTGAAACAGAGTTGCCCTGCGTCTTGTGTTGTCTTAACTCCCCAGCCCAGTCGGGAAGGGGCAAGATTTCTGATGAGTGAAGCATCAGCCTATGTTCTGCAAATTCAGTGCCAGAGGGCGTTTTCAGGCGCCAAAAAAATCAGGCGGGATTTCAAAATGTTAGACAAAGGCCACAGGGAAGGCAGCGCAAATAAAACGACAAACCCTTTTCAAAATGATAAATTTCTCTTTATGAGAAATTTTTTGTTACGCCGGGAGTCTGTCAGCCTCCTGGCGCATACATTTGCTGAATCATAAAGGCCTCTGCATAATCATGGCCGGACTCAGAACCCCTGAGTTTTGCGAGGGCCCTTAAGACCTCTTGAGAGCGGGGATGGGGGTCTTTGCGCGCTTCGCCCGAATAAGCATTCATCGCCATGATTTTTTTTTGTAACTCTTTTTCGGTAATCTTGACATAAAGGTTCGGTTCCCACTGTGAGGGTTTAAGGCGGCCCGTGCTTCCGGAGACCTCTCCACAGAGCAGGGTGATGTGTTGCCGGGGTGTGGGCCTTGTTGCAATGACAGCGGCCTCATGACAAAGCCTGTGATCTATATTGGCACAAGCATGGTGGTGTGTGAGGATCGTGTCTGGTTTTATTATTTTGATGATTGCCTCAAGCCAGTGAATGATGGTGAGTCTGGAATAAGTGTCCATTTCGTTGTCTTTAAAATCGCCGAGGGTGATATTTTTTTTGGGGACACCAAGACAGGAGAGTGCCCTCACGCAGTCTTGTTGCAGTCTTTTGAGGCAGAGATCCCTTTTTGGTTTTGTGAGTGTGTTTCTCCTGCTGTGGACGCCGGTTGCGGGGATGGCTACGTGAACCTGTGTGCCTTTGCTCACAAGTCGTGCAATCGTGGCCCCCGCTGCAAGTGTTTCATCATCGGGGTGGGCAAAAAAACAAAGGACTCGTCTGGATTTAAGGTCGATCATAGAGAGATTCCTTCCCAGGGGCCTGTCGGACAACTCCTGTTTCGGAGGAGTCCGACAGGCTCCCAGTGATCGTATATCGTATAAGTTTTATTTTTTGCCTGTTCAACAAACAAAAAAAGCCCTCATCAAGAGGGCTTTGTAAAAAACACAATACAAGAAGCGTAAAAAGCGATCAGCGTTTTGAGTACTGGCCTTTTTTGCGGGCCTTGAGATGGCCGTATTTTTTGCGTTCGACCTTGCGGGCATCGCGTGTTAAAAATCCACCGCGTCTTAAAGGTTTTCTGTAATCCTGATTAAGTGACAACAAGGCCCTTGCCAGTGCATGCCTGATGGCCCCTGCCTGCCCCGACGGGCCGCCGCCTGCGACTGTCACGCGGATATCGAACTTGCTGAGGTTTCCGGTGGAGTCCATGGGTTGTAGGATGACCATGCGCTGCACTTCGCGGGGAAAGTATTGTTCGAAAAGCCTGTTGTTGACAACGACGAACCCTTCACCTGGCGTGATGTAGAGACGTGCTACAGAGGTTTTTCTTCTTCCTGTACCGTAGAATCTTTTTCGAGACATTGTTTTTTTTCGGACTTCAAACTGAGACCGCAGATTTAAAAATCTGCCGTGTCCCTTAAGGACAATCTGCAATCTGAAATCAGCGTTGATGAGTGTCCGTCGGGCGCGTTTGCCGACAGACTATTTATTAAGCCACTACTTGCGGTTTCTGGGCAGTGTGGGGATGATCTGGCCCAGCATAGACTTTGAGCTTTTTCATCAGTTTGCGGCCCATGGGTCCCCTTGCAATCATGCCTTTGACAGCCTTTATTAAAATTTTTGGAGAATCTGTTGCCAGAAGTTGCTTTGCGCTTCTTTGTTTGATCCCCCCCATGTAACCCGTATGCTTGTAATACATTTTTTGTTCTAGTTTTCTGCCGGTGAGTTTGAGCTTGTTTGCGTTGATGGCCACGACAAAGTCACCCGTATCCATTGAAGGCGTGTAGACAGGCTTGGTCTTACCCTTGAGTATGTTGACAATCTGTGTGGCGACTCTGCCCAGTACTTTATCTGACAGGTCTATAAGTTTCCACTCGCGGTTAATAGTATCTGGTGTTGCATGATAAGACTTCATTTTATTTGCTCCTTCGCTCGCTTAAAATTTCCAATATCAGAACTGGGGTGCCTGTTTTTGCCCAACCCTCGCAGGGGGCGCATATTATTGTCTTTTTGTAATCTGTGTCAATCAATTTATTGAATAAACCCATCCAGTGTATAACTTTTCCAGATTAATTAAAAAAACCCGAAACATTTGAATGGATCCCTCGATACAGCGGGTGAAAGTATTTGATGTACAGGAATTTCAAAGTCGACGGAGCGCGGGTGCAGTCCTTGCATGACTAAGGAACTTAACCGCGTAAAAGTCAAGTTAGTAACTTGCGGAGTCAACAAAATGAAAAAAAATAACAGGCTGGTTATTGTAAGTCTTGCGGTGTCGACTGTGTCATGCCTTTTTTCTGTGGGCCTTTTTCTCTACGTGTTGATGGTTGGGGCAGTGCCCAGACCCAAGATCCCTCAATTTGATCAGGTCATCAAGACAAAAAAAATCGTCATCATTGACGATAATAAAAACGAACTGATTGCGCTTGAAAATAACCCTGAGTTGGGTGCCCTGATCAGGATTGGGTCAGATGGTTCACAGCGTGTGGTTTTACATTCGGGTAAAGACGGGAGCGGCGTTATTTTTACCGATCCAAACAAACACCCCCGTATGCAGCTTGCCCATAACACGCAGGGACAAACCTATCTTAATTTGTTTAATGACCAGCTTAAAAACACATTTCAGATCCTTGCCGATAATAAAGAATCCAAAATCACACTCACATCCAACAAGGACGAAAAGAAGGTGGGCATGGGGGCCAACGACACCATGACAGGCCTGTTGTTACTCGACGAGGCCAACAGGACAAGGATAGGCATCTATTATCAGGAGGATCATGCAAACATGATGATGTACGATCAGAGCGGCAGAAAACGGGTTGCCCTTTCTCTTCTAAACAACAAACCGCAGTTTGCCATGTTGGACAGTGTGCAAAGGCCAAGGCTCAGCATGATGCTGCACAACAACAACCCGTCGTTCGAATTTTACGATGCCTCCGGCAGGATAAGATTTAAACTCATGGAAGAGCAGAACGATCCCATCATGGCGTTCTTAAACAAGAGCCATCACCCCATGCTGACCATGGGGGTTAATAAAGGCAACGCGATGTTTTCGGTCAGCAAGGATCAGGGGAATATGCTCTGGCAATTGCCTGATTGAATCTGCATGCGGCAGTTGGGGCACCCGTCTGTTTTGTGCGTACTTACTGATTTGTCACATTTCTTATAAAAAATCATATTGAGCCGCGGCTTTTTTTGACGCATAATTGACTTTAGGCCTTGGTGGTGATACGAGGCGGTGTTGTTGGGTGTTATTTAACACTTCTTTTCTCTTGGCGCCTTGTCTTGTTAAGATGGCTTAATTAAAAATTAGGAGGAGCAAATATGAGGATCAGACATTTGTTGTTGTTATGTTGTGCGGTGGTTTTTGTTTTTGTGATCTATTCGGGGAGTGTGTATTCGGGTACACCAAAACCAGCACATAGAACTGTAGAAGGAACTAAAACTATTAAATTTTGTGATGGGCCGGATGAGGGGCTGTACCCTATAGGCGCTTGGTGTGCTTGTGCTGATCAAGATACTGCTGGCCATTATTGTGACTTTCCCCCAGATCTTTATGGATACTGTTCTGGTGGAACAGCATCTGGCGTAAAGAGTAAAATCTGTTCGGACGCTGGTGGTAATGTAGTAACAACAAGTGGTGATACAACTGTTACAGGCATTTTGGCAAAAATAGATAAGATACAGTGCTCTTATTGTGGTGAAGACGAAAGCGGCGAGCTTATTGACAAAATTACTGGTGTGACAAATGCGCAACTTTCCACAGCCTGTCCTCTTTATAAAGATCTGGATGATAGCAGCGTGCCATTCAAACTTAGGCACCCGACACCGGGAATGGGATTTTATTATGACCCCTCCTCTACTCATGACCCCGAGAGTCCCGTATATGGCAAACCTTACGGCATATGCGGTAGGTGCGAGGGTAACACCTGGAATGATGATGGGGTGGGGCCGTGTCTGGAATGTAAGTGGGGCACAGCTAGTCCTATTATTCTTCCTCCTCCTATTGATTTTGATGTTCCTGTGACTCTTACTGATGATGGTTTTTCTCCTGGGAATGCGCAATGTGTGTGTCCCCCCGACTCAGAACTTAATAGCAGCACTGGTGGATGCCAATGCACGGGAGAAAATTTTTACAATGATGCGGATCTTACGATAGAGGGTGCAGTTATCAATTGCATGGAGTGCCCCGAAAACGCTGTGCCCAATGCAGAAAAAGATGACTGCGTATGTGCCGCTGGGGCCTTTAACGCGACAGGCTCCGGAGGGGAAGGCTGCCAGATGTGTCCGGCAGATAGTACTGTGAATACGGCCGGAACAGGGTGTGTTTGCACAGACACCAACAAGATCTTTAACGGGACTTCATGCGAGTGCACAGGCGGCAGGGAGGTTGTTGCAGGTGCGTGCGCGTGCACAGGCGGCAGAAGTTTTAACGGAACTTCATGCGAATGCCCGGT
Organism: Deltaproteobacteria bacterium; assembly: GCA_015228875.1. GTDB lineage: Bacteria > UBA10199 > UBA10199 > UBA10199 > JADGCS01 > JADGCS01. The sequence goes on from JADGCS010000009.1 coordinate 45,360, forward strand.
TGGCAGTGAATTTGTTGGAGGTTCGTGTGTGTGTCCGAGTGGTCAGTTCGATTCAAATTCGTCACCTGACGCTGTGACTTGTTCAACTTGTACAGGAGGGACAGCAACAGTAAACAGTTGTACCTGTCCGGCAGGTTCATCGCTGGTCGGTGGTGCGTGTGTTTGTAATCCTGGTAGGTTCGATTCAAATCCGTCACCTGACGCTGTGACTTGTTCAACCTGTACAGGCGGGACAATAAGCGGTAATGCTTGTACCTGCCCTCTTACCCAAGTTCTTAACAGCTCAAAGAGCGGCTGTACCTGTCCTACCGGCCAGGCCCTCAAGGCTGGTACAACCCGATGCGAATGCACGGGCAATACATACTGGCGGGTGATGCCTCGTACAAAACCGTCCTGTGCGGCCTGTTCTATTGGCAAGGTGCCAAACGCTGACCATACAAGTTGTATAGCATGTCCCAGGGGTCAGGTGCCAAACGCTGCTGGAACAGCTTGCATTACAAAGAAATAATAACAACGCTTAAGTGATTATAAAACCCTCAGGCCCGGTCAATGGATCGGGCCTTTTTTTTTACGGTGTCTCGAGGAACTGGCTCCCCAGAAAGGTGTATGTGTTACCGTTGTCGGTGCTGGGGCGGTCGCTTAGGTAGGCGCCGATGATAAAGTCGTTAAGGCCATCTTTGTCTGCATCGCCGATGTCGCAGAGAGCACTGCCGGCGCTGGAGCCTAAATCACGGTCCTCTATGATTATATTTGCCCCGGACACGGGCCAGAGCGCTTGTGAAAGCGGGTCTGTGAATATCGAAACAGAGCCAAGCAAAGAATCGTTTGAAGCAGCACTTGAACCCACCATAAGCTCGGACAGGCCGTCATTGTTTAAATCGGCAAACAGAACAGAGTCACCAGTCCTTTGCCCCGTCTCTACACCCGCTATTTTTGTGTTGGGGACTGATGATGCAAAATCAATGACGCGCTCACCGCGACCGATACCATCCACCACGGCAGCGCCCGCTGTTACATACACAGCGCCTGCGAGCGGGGCTGTCGATGATTCCTGATCGGCAGCAAGTGCTATATCATCAAACCCGTCACCCTCGATATCGCCTGATATACTGATGGCACTTGCGAGCCTATCGCCCCCCGCGCGACCCAGCAAAATCATATCGGCATCGTCATCGAGGTTTAAGGTTGATCCCGGTGCAAATGTTGAAGCGCTTCCAAAAAACAGGCCCGCCTTTCCAGCGCCCGTTAACACGCCTGCAGAATCCATCACCGCACCGTTGTCTTGGTTGTCAGGGGCGCCCACCAGCAGGTCCTTGCACCCGTCACCATTCACATCACCGTTAGCGGCGAGGGCATTGCCTGCCTTGTCTTTTGGTGTGTTACCTGAGATGGTAATATCAGCATCGGTCACGGCGCGGGTGCCGGAGTAAGCTGAGGTCTTGCCCAGAAACACAAATGCGGCACCTGTGAGACCGTGAGAGTCAGCGCCGATGATCAAGTCATCAATGCCGTCACAATTGATATCTCCCATGGCCAAGGCCCCGCCAATGGCATCGTTGGGGTTGATCCCGTTTATCCTGGCGTCTGCACTTGAGGCATCAAGGTGTTCGGTTACAGGCCCATAAAAAATGTAGGCGGCCCCGCGGGCCTCATTATTGTTGCGCGCCGTGATGACCACGTCATTATTGCCGTCGTTGTTAAGATCGCCGTTACCCACAACCGCAGTGCCAAAAAAATCGCCGTTTTTTTCGCCTGTAAATCTGTAGAGTGTGCCGGAGAAGCCATCAAAATAACCACCGCCTGCCAAGTTTCCGCCGAGATACAGGGAGCAGACCCCCTGATTTTCGAGCGTGCCGTTAGGCCTGCAGATCAGATAATCGCCAAAGCCATCGTGATTCATATCGCCCGCACCCGACAGGGAATACCCAAACCAATTATGTGCGGGTGTCGAATACCAGTATTCTGTGGCATTATCGACGCTGCCAACAGCGATGCCATCACAATTTTCGTCTCCCAGTTGTGTCTTGATTTCGGTGCCCCCCGGACTCACAGAGGCATTGCTGTCGTTGCAGTCATTGTTGGTTGGTGCGTACCCCACGCCAGGGTCCCTGCAGAACGGCGCGCCGTCAATGTCGTCCGCATCGCCATAACCATCGCCATCACCGTCGAAAAAGTAGCTTGTAACATCCAATGCTTCATCTGTCTCAGCGTTACAGTCATTATCAATCCCGTCACATGTTTCGGTAACAGGGGTGTAGTTGGTTTCCAGATCAACAAAGACGCCACCTGCACACCTCTGCTCGTTTATAGAGCAGGGCCCTTCTGTATTTGCGGCGGGGATGTTTGCTACGCCATCGTCCTCAAATCCGTTGCAGTCGTTATCAAGGCCATCGCAGGTCTCGGTCTGTGGGGTGTAATTTAAAGGCGCCTCTACGTATTCACCCTCAACACATTCAAGCGTGTTTTCGGAGCAGAGCCCTTCTGTATTTGCGGCAGGGATGTCTGCTATGCCATCGTCCTCTAATCCGTTGCAGTCGTTATCAAGGCCATCGCAGATCTCAGCGGCCTCAGGGTTGATGAGGGCATCCTCGTCATCACAGTCCTCGGGCGCGCCGTAAAGGAGTTCACGACACTGGCTTAAAAGATCGGGTTCTGTGCTGAAATAATCGCACGACCCAAAACCGTCGTTGTCATCGTCTTTGGGTAAGGGGTTTTGAGGGGTCGCAACAACATCGTCGTCATCATCATGACCTGCACAGCCAGCAGCACCCGCAGTGCCAATGAGGGCTAGTCCGAGTCCCAAGAGGGGAAGTGGCATAAAATCACTCCTGTTTTAGTTTTGATGCGTCCTGCTACAAGTTACCAACTTGACTTTAACGCGGTTGAATTCCTTCATTTTGCAAGGAATGCACCCGCGCTCTGTCGACTTTGAAATTCCATTGCACTAAAGGTATTATCGTGCAGATGACGCAAAAGTTGCGCCCTGGGGACATTTTTCCCACCGTTGACTAACCTCAGTGGATGATTTAAGATTTTCGGGTGTGAGTCTCAATACAAACTTTCTTTTTGGGGATTGTTTATGCCCATTTTTGAATTTACCTGCGAAAAATGCAGGGCTGATTTTGAAGAGTACATCAATCATTCGGAGATCGGTAAGGTTAAATGCGGCCAATGCGGATCGGCAAAGGTGATACGCAGACTCTCGGTCATTGGAGGCATTAAGGTCAAGGGGGGGGCTTCTCAAGCGTGTCCCTCCGCAAAAGATTGTCCCTCTCAAGGCCCATGCTGCAGCACCGGCTGCTGTCCGATGGATGTTTAGGTTCACCTGGCTTTTTTTCACTCATGCTGTTTTTTTGGGGAATCAAAACGCGGGAAAAGAAAGCGTGTAGGACTTAAGAATATTTTCCCTTAATGTTGAAATCATAAAACCGTGATCCGAGGCGCAGATCTTTCCGTAAAAGGGGATGGGTTCTGCATCCTTTAACAAATCTCCTGTCTGCGGGTCTATTTTTTTGAGTTCGCCCGAAATAATACCACCGTTGCCGCCTTCAAACGCGCCTTCCGCGAGATAATAAATATTGTTTTTTACCGTCACATCAAGGTCGCTTGTCGAGCTGTATTTGTTGTTGTAGATACCGTTGACCTCACCGCCTTTAAAGGCAAATTTTATCGACATCTCCTCGATGGTGTAGTTGTCCTTGTCGATGATATTGCTCTTTGAGTATTTTGCGACCCGCCATTCGGGGTCTTTTGCCGAGGGGGGCACGGTGGCATTGGTCTGGGTTTTGACCCCGGGAATATTCTTGTCATCGCAGGCCATTTGAATCTTGTGGGGTGAACCGGCCTCTTCATTGTCAACAAACCGGGACAGGATACGCTGGCCTTGCTGCTTTAAGGCAGCGGTCATTTTTTCTTCAGTTTTTGGATCGGGCAGCTCTGCGAGAAGTGCCTCGGAGTTTGACGCGAGTGCCTGTTTAAGATGATCATTTTTTTCTTTTGTCGCATCGGGATTGTTTGATTGCTGTGGGTTTTGCGCCTCGCCCGAAAAATTAAGCACCACCACCTCTGATTTTTCTTTTTGTTTTTCTGTGAGGTCCGTGACGTGCTGGTAGTTTACTTTGTTGTTTTTTTTGTCTTTGCCCGAGATCACGTATTGTTTTTTGATTGCCTTAAAGGTTTTATTAGATTGCGCCTGCACGTAGTCATTAAGAAATTTAAGTGTGATAAGTACAAGACCCAGAATGGCAAAAAAAGCTATCAGCTGTTTTGTTTCTTTTTTCATGCGTGTCTGTTTAAGGCAGTGATGGTGTTATGGGCGGTGGTTTTTATAACCCCATGTCCCAATGATCCACGCGATCTTTCCCCCCATCCTTATTATAGCGCAAGGACAGGGGCTGTGGGAAAAAAAATTCTGCACTTTGTGCTTGCAGCAACAGGGGGCAACTCCCACTTGTTTTAATGAACGGGGCATGACTTCTTTGACAGGTTTTTTTGTTTGCGCACCTTAATAAACGCCCGGCAGGTTTATGCCATGCTGATGGCGATTGCGGGGGTCTGCCTGGTGATGTTTGGGGGGTAGGGGGGCCTTACTCCGCCTGTCTTTTGCGCTCGACAATAATATTGTAGAAAAACATGCCGACAACCGAGACCAGCCCTACGGCCGCAAATGCATACCAGATATTTTGCGGGTGATAGGTGTTAAACAGGAGCACGGTTGTTTCGTTAAGACTGACGTGTCCCAACTGCTGTGACAGTGTCGAGACGACATTTTCTGGAGGGATGGCCATCACGGCATCGTGTGTCATGTTCAGTTTGGTCTGCATGTAGTCTCTCGCAAGGGAGAGTTTGTCTGCGTAGTTCTGGTAGAGATGACCGCCGATCTTGGAACCGATGCCCCAGCCGATGGCCTGCGGAAAATTAACATATCCCATGTACAATCCCAGTTTGCCCTCGGGCGCAATCGAGGCCAGGTACTCATTTTTGCGCGGACTTGCTATCATCTCGCCGACGGCAAAGACCACAATACCGGCAATACAGATCGAGGCACTCATCGAGGCGCCCGCAAAAATAATACCTGCTGCGGCGATGGTCATCCCCAAAACCATGGCGGGGACGGCCTTCATCCGTCCAAAGGTCCAGCCGATGGGGAGCATAAAAATAATAATGGCCGCTGCGTCCATGTTGACCAGCCACTCCGCGGGCATCTGCGTTCCTGCAAGCCCTTTCTGGATCAGGGCATCGCTGTTAAAAATATTCCCCAGAAAGGTGTAAAGAGGTGCCGTATCCACCCAGTCTGTGATAAAGTTGGCGAGGATATCGAAGAGCTGCATGAACATGAGCCAGAATCCCGAAAAGATAATCAGAAAGCTCAGCAGACGCCACTGCCAGAGATTTTTGATTGAGTTTAAAAAGATCGTGATAAAATCCCTGCAGAATTGGTTTAACGCAAAAGGCTCTGTATTGCGCTGTTTTAGGGCGGCGGCGGGCTCCTTGAATGCCAGCAGGATCAGCAGATTAAGGGAGTGCATCAAAGCGCTTAAATAAAACACGTACTCCCAACTGATGACGCGCATAAAACCTGTGACCAGGGGGCCGACAAACCCGCCGATGTTGACCACCATGTAAAAAATACTCCACCCGAGCGGGGCGTTTTGTTTATTTGTTGAGTGAGCAAGGATGCCCTGTATCCCTGGTTTAAAGATGGCTGTTCCTGTTGCCACGAGCATCGAGGCTAAAAAGAATCCACTGTAGTCTGACAGGTTGCCCATGAGGACGTACCCCGTGCAGGTAATGCAGATGGCAATGGCCACCGTTTTTTTGTAGCCGTATTTGTCCGCATAGCCGCCGGTAAACATTGGGAGTAAAGACTGTAACAGGGCCCACCACGCGTAGATGCTCCCTTTTTGGATGTGATTAAAACCCAGTCCCCCCTGCGCAACGGCCGTGACCATAAAGACGGACAAAAATCCCCCGCGGAGCCCGTAGTACCCCCAGCGTTCAAAAAGCTCGATGACATTGGCAAACCAGTAAGACCGTGGATAGCTCCCGACGGTCTGCACAAATCCGGGTCTTGGGGAATCCTTGTTTTCTGTGGTGACGGTTGACGACATGAACGCTCCTTTGGGCGGGGTTGACAGGGTGACTTGTGATGATGCTCTTACGGATATCTTGCCTCTGAATACGGGGCCTTTGTGCCGTGGTTGTTTTTAAGGTAGTTGATATCCCTGATAAAAAATTCTCTTGAAAAACCCGAACTCACGGGGCGTTGGGTGTCCATGCGGATGGCATCGCAGGGGCAGGCCTCGACGCAGAAGCCGCAGTAAATGCACCGCAGATGATCGATGGTGTATTCTTCTGCATATTTTTCGGCGGCGGGGTTTTCGCCTTCTGCCGCTGTGATATGAATGCAGTTTGAGGGGCAGGCCGTGGCGCATAGCATGCACGCGGTACAGCGGATGGCGCCATGATCACGCAGCATCAGCCGGTGTTCGCAACGGTAGTTTTCGGGGATGGGCTTGTGTTCATCGGGCCATGAGTGCGTCATCATTTTTTCTGGACTGACCAGATTTTTAAAGAGGTGCTTTGCCGTGATGACCATGCCCCTTAAAATTTCGGGTACGTATATTTTTTCCCAGAGGCTTAAGGGTTTTCTTTTTATCGCTATATTCATATGTCCGACACGTCTATTATTAATGGGTGTCCTCGTCAATTTCTATGCCTTAACCAAATCACCCTCGCACATAAGCTGTTAATTTTTCACAATAAAAAAAGTTCCTTGTCCCGTGAATTCATTTTGTTCTTTAAAGACATGTGTGAATGGGTTAATCATCAATCGCGTTAAAAAATAAATCAGTTGAAAGGATTGATGCTTTTTGACAAAAACAGGGGCCCCGAAAGAGGAAGCTTAAACAAACAAAATGATGACAGTTAATAAATCAATCAAGCCGATCATATTTGTCTTTATAGTTGCCTTGGTGCTTTACACAGGGACCTTTCTCTATCTTTTTAAAAAGAACTACGATCAATTTAATGCGGAGATTTTTCAGCGTTCCAAGGACAACATAGAGATTATCGATTTGTTATCCAAGGTAGAGACAAATCTTTATATTCATAAAAAATCGCTGTTCAGGTTTATCAATACAGGTGACCCAACATGGAAGGCCTATCTTAAGGATGCCGAAAAGGGGATTGACAGGTACTTCGAGGCCATGGAGGTTTACAATAACAGGGATCCGGAACTGACCAGCCTGTCCAGAGAAATGACCTTCGGGATGCCCAAAAAAGATTTGGAAAAACAGATCATCGAGCTGCAGAAGGGGCTGAGCGGCAACGATCAGTTTCAGAGACTTTTTTTTCTCGTGCGTCAAAATTTAAAACAATACTTCATGCAGAGCGATGAGCTTGTTAAAGAATATAATACCGTGGGACCTGCAGAGCAAAAGGGACTCATTGCCATCGACAGTGAAGAGGCCTATGCCAATCTTATTTTTGTCGGCATTGACCATCTGGTCACGGTGTACAACAACTATTTCTGGGATAAGGCCGACAAGCAGAACCTGCGGTACGCCGGTAACAACACCTTTTATTTCAGGGCGCTTCTTGTCAGTTCGGTCATTGTAGTCTTGTTTGCCATCATGGTGGTTGCGAGTGTTTTTAAATATTTCTACCACAAAGAAGAGCAAAACAAAAATCTCTCGCTGCTCGGCACAAAAGATCTCATGACGGGGCTTTTTAACAGGAGTAGTTTCGAACTTTTCTGCTCACAGGAACTCGACAGGGCAAAGCGCAAAGGTGCCCCCTTGTGCCTCTTGACTGTGAGGCTCGATGCGTACGAAAAAATCAGGGAGGCCCTTGGCGAGGTGGCCTTTAGACACACGATGCATCAGGTTAGCGAGATCCTGCAACAAACCTTTCGGGCCTACGATGGGATTTTTAGATACGACGACAATACTTTTATTACAGTCTTTAGCGAAACAAATTTTAACGCGATTAACGCTATTGTCGCAAGGCTTCAAAAAAGGTTTTATAAGACGCTCAAGATGCCAACTGAGACAGAGGCTGAAGCTGACGCTGAGGCTGACGCTGAATCTGCAAGCCCTCCCTCTGTCAAATACGGATTTGCCTTGTACCCAACCAACGCCGAGACGCTGGAGCTTTTGGTCCAATTTGCAATCAGCAATCTCACTGACAAGTTTGATGCCTTTACGACACAGTCCCGTTTTGCCGAGAGTCACCTTGTTTCAAAAGAGGATCCAGTAACACCCGAGGGTCTCGAAGATCAATTTACAGACAACAGGGCCCTTGCGGGGACACCGCATCATGAGTTGTCTCAAGAACAGCAGCCTGTTTCTACCGGACAGTATCAAGACATCGCGCCATGGCTTAAAGAAGAAATCCAGAAGGCCGAAGGGACGGCGGTCCTGGATGACATGTTCGAAAAAACACCAAACACACAACCCCTGCCTGCCCCATCAGGGGATCACCCCGATACTGTTCCCCCTGTCGAGGGTCTGGTTACAGAGGCGCAGGGGATCACACCAGCAGGGCCGCCAGCCGCAGAGTTTGTTCACACGGGCCCGTCAGATACCGGCCAAATCATCACGCCCGAAAAAGCCGCTGTGGTTGTTAACCCCGAGGATGCACCGATCGTGCAGGGTGCAGCCCATGCGCAAAACCCCGTCTCCGAAAATGCCGATCAGTCTTTACAAAGTCAGATGACAGCTAAACCAGATGATACAAAAACAGGAACGGTTGATGACATTATCAATCAGGCGATGAAGGACAGGGTTGAGAGCGCAAGTCCCAAAGAAAAGATTTCCAGTGTGGCAGGGGCTTTGCGCAGGCAGGAATCAGCAGGCGAGACCGGCGCAGATCCAGCATTGCCAGGCCAGGCCTTACAGACAACGAGTTTTATGGAACCCACAGAAGATGACGATGTGAGTCATATTGCCAGCATCGAAGTGGTGACACCGGGAGATGGGGAGGATGTGATCATGGTTGATTTCGAATCCGAGCAGGATGACCTTGCCATCAACTTTAGAAAAAAAATCAAACAGCAGCGAAAAAAGGCATGAGGGGCGCGTTGAAAAATGCCCCAAACGTCATTGCGAGCAAAGCGTGGCAATCCAGCTGATACCCTTGGATTCAGAGAGATTGCCGCGGAGCTTGCGCTCCTCGCAATGACGAAATACCATTTATGAACGTACTCATCATCGGCTCTGGCGGCCGTGAACATGCCATGGTCAAAAAAACAGCAGAGTCACCGCGGGTGAAAGAATTGTACTGTGCCCCCGGTAATCCAGGTATGGCTGGGGTGTGCACGTGTGTGGATATCAAGCAGGATGATATTGAGGGGCTTGCCCGGTTTGCTAAAGCACAAGCCATCGATTTAACCATTGTGGGGCCGGAACTGCCGTTGACACTTGGTATTGTGGATGTGTTTAAAGAAAAAGGGCTGCTTATTTTTGGTCCTGACCGCAGGGCCAGTATTCTTGAGGGTTCCAAGATCTTCACCAAGGAATTCTCAAAAAAATACAGTATACCGACAGCCGCCTTTGAAACCTTTGATGACGCTGCAAGGGCTGTGGCCTTTCTTGATTCTTTAAAAAAATACCCCGTGGTGATCAAGGCGGATGGATTGGCTTCCGGGAAGGGTGTGATCATTGCAAAAGATCATGATGAGGCTGTGAGCGCCGTGAGAGACATGATGATCGACAAAAATTTTGGCACGGCAGGACAAAAGATCCTCATCGAAGATTACATCAACGGCCATGAGGCTTCTTTTATTGTGGTGAGTGATGGAAAACATTTTTCCGAATTTTCCTCTTCACAGGATCACAAGAGGCTTTTGGATAACGACCTTGGGCCTAATACAGGCGGGATGGGGGCCTTTGCGCCTGCGACGCTTGTCACACCCCGTTTAAGAGAGAAAATTATCAACACAATCATCAGGCCTACGCTGACGGGAATGGAAAAAGAGGGGCGGCCCTACACGGGTTTTCTTTACGCGGGGGTTATGGTCGACGAAGGGGGCGAGCCCTTGTTGTTAGAGTACAACTGCAGGCTGGGTGACCCCGAGGCAGAGGTGATTCTGCCCCTGCTCAAATCAGACTTCATCGATTTTGTCATGCACAGTCTTGATGGGACGCTTAAGCAGTACCAGCCTGCTTTTCACGAGGGCAGTGCGGTTTGTGTGGTGCTGGCAAGTCAGGGGTACCCTGCCGCATACCAGACAGGTTTTGAGATATCAGGTCTGGATTCTGTGACAGACCCCGATTGCTTTGTTTTTCATGCGGGCACGGCCACGCGAAACGGCAGGTACATCACAAACGGGGGCAGGGTATTAACGGTGACAGCCAGGGGGGACGATCTTTGTGCGGCAGTCAAAAGGGTGTATCAAAACACAGAAAAAATTTATTGGCAGGGCGTGCATTACCGACGTGATATCGCGCAAAAGGGCTTGAATGTGTCGGCATAACCACTTGAAGTTTCAAAAAAAAATAAATAGTTGTCGAAAAAAAATAATATTGGTTCTATAAGGGCGCGGCTGTGTGTGTTTGGGATATCTTTAAGATATCCGTACAGAAGGGGTTTATTATGGCAGAAACAGACAATGCATTGGACAAAGAAAAGGTCAATCAATCTATATTAGAACATATTGTCTTGGGGGTGGCTCACGAGATCAACAATCCCAATGCCTTTGTGCGGCTTAACCTTATGAATATTAAAAAAATGGTTAATCTGCTGCGGCCCTGTTTTGACGAGTATCAGGACAAACACCCCGACGAAAAATTTGGTCCCTACACATTGGCCGAGCTTCGCTCAAAAATCTCGCAGTTGCTCGAGAGCACTGTGGGGGCCACTGTCCGAATTATCACCGTTGCGGACAAGCTCAAACAGTGTACTTCGTTTGCGCTTTCACAGAGCAATGTTTTTTCGGTGGTCGACGTTGTTAAAAATGTTGTTGAGATGCATCGTTTTCTTCTCGACAAATGGGCCGATCTTGAGCTGATTTACGATCCAGAAACAAAATACACCATCAACGGTCACAAACTGCAGTTTGAACAGGCAGTGTCGATTCTTTTAACAAATGCCTGCGATGCCATCTCCGAGACAATCAAAAAAGCTGGTGGAGAAGGCAAGGGCAAGTTGATTATCAAGGTCTCCATACAGGACAACAAAATTCACATTGCCTTTAAGGATAACGGCTGCGGGATTTCCGAGGAACATATTAAAAAGATTTTTGCCCCCTATTTTACAACAAAGCCCCAGGGTGTGGGCGACGGTATGGGACTTGCCTTGTGTCAGGCTGTCATCGAGAGACACGACGGCAAAATAGAGGTTCAGTCCGAACTAGGGCAGGGGACAGAGGTTACTTTAATACTTCCTTATCACAAGGGAGAATAATCACGGGCGTCTGGCTTTTATAAAAATGGCTGGTCATTCGTGAAAAAAAAAACAGTTGACCGCACGTAATGCTCGGCTATGTAGCATAAAGAAGGAAAAAATATGGATCCAAAAAACATTAGAATACTGGTAGTGGATGATGAAAAAGGCATATTAGAGGCGCTGCAGACCCATCTTGAACTCGATGGTTATTCGGTCGATGTCAGCAGTTCGGCAAAAGAAGGGCTCGAGCTTTTCCAAAAGCAGCCCTATCACCTGGTCATGACAGACATCAACATGCCGGTCATGGACGGTCTTATCTTTCTCGAAGAAATCAAATCAATGCGTGGTGATACCATTGTCATCATGATTACCGCCTACACAAGTCTTACAAAGGTTCTGATGAGCCGGGCACATGGTGCGGCAGATTACGTCTTAAAGCCATTCAGAGACCTGTCCGAGGTCGATGCCGCCATCGAGCGCGCAGTCGCCCAATTAGACAGGTGGAATAAAATCATCGAAGAAACCAAAAATGTAAAACTCAGTGCCGGGATGTGAAACCAACTCCAGAACTAATAGTCCAGTCCGCAGAGATACCCTCTATTCCCAAGGTATTGCAGCAGATACTTGCGCTTGCTGACAGGCCAACAACATCGAGTGCCGATCTAGAAAAATACGTGACGCAGGAACCGGCCCTTGTTGTGCAGTTGCTTAAGTGGGTTAATTCTGCGGCCTATGCCCTGCCTCAAAGGGTGAGTTCTGTGGCACATGCAATGATCCTGCTTGGTTTTTCGACGGTCAAGAGCATTGCATCCGGCATGGTACTGGTGAATGCCTTTGATGAAGTCACCGGCCTCAGCAAAGACTATGTCAGACACGTCTGGAGGCACACGCTGGCGGCTGCGGCCTTTATAAAAATACTTACCACAAAAGAAAATAACACACGAAAGGACGATTTTTTTCTTGCGGCCATGCTGCACGATGTGGGTTATCTGGTTTTAAAGCAGTATTTTGCCGATAAGTACAATGAACTGCTCGAGCGTGCGCCTTATCCCTCGGACCAGGCCGAGAGAGAGGTGCTGGGGATAGACCATGTCGAGGTTGGAGCGGCACTGCTCAAAGATTGGAAATTTGCAGAGACGGTCATCGATCTCGTTCGTCATCATCACAAGAGCGACGATGAATACGAGGGGGTCAAAAAAGATCTTTATTATCTTAAAATATCAGATGAGCTGGCAACAAAGGGTGATATGAAAGAATATCTCTTTCTCAAGGAAAACCTTGTCGAGATTGATTTTCTGCACATGTTAAGAGTGATTGGCTGGAGATGGGTTGATCTTCAGGCCGAGACTGACAACATTCTGCAATCGCTGAGCACTGTAGAAAAATTATTCGAGTAGCGCACCCGACCGCCGATTTATTTCATAACCCGCATAAAGAGGAAAATCCTACGCGGGCTGGCACCTTGTAAAATATTGATGCAAAAACGCGTCGAAAAAACCTACTTAGGTTCAAAGATGATTTTTTTTTAACGGACAAATACTGTAGACTACGATTTGCCCCGTTGACATTTTAACAGCAGAACTTAATCTGACACACGTATGGCAAAACAAGACTACTACGCATTGCTGGGGGTTTCGAAGACATCCTCAGATGCCGACATCAAAGCGGCGTATCGCAAACTTGCTTTTCAATATCACCCCGACCGCAATCAGGGAGACAAAAAGGCCGAAGACATGTTTAAACTTGTGGCAGAGGCCTACGATGTTTTGTCAAACAAACAGAAGCGGGCAATCTATGACCAGTTTGGTCATGAGGGTTTACAGGGTGCTGGCGGCGGGTTTGGCAGGGGGTTTTCCAGCACCGACGATATCTTTTCTGCGTTTGGAGATATCTTTGAGGATTTTTTTGGTTTTGGGGGACAAGGCGGCGGACGCACGCGGGCGAGGCGGGGACAGGACCTGCAGGTCGAGGTCGAGGTCGATTTTTTAGAGTCATGTTTTGGTGTCAAGCAGGATGTCAAGGTGTATCACAATGACACCTGTGCAGAGTGTGGGGGAACAGGCGCAAAAAAAGGATCAGCACCAGAATCCTGTCGCTATTGCGGTGGACACGGTCAGGTCAGGATGACGCAGGGTTTTTTTACCATCAACACAACCTGTCCCCAGTGTTCGGGTCGGGGTCAGGTCATCCGTGAAAAATGCAGCAGTTGCCGCGGCAGCGGTCTCGAAAAAAAAGAAAGACAGCTTAAGGTCAAGGTCCCTCCGGGTGTCTCAGATGGCATGCGGCTTCTTATGCAGGGAGAGGGGGAGGCGGGTGCCCATGGTGGTCCGAGGGGCGATCTTTACGTTTATGTTCATGTCAAAGAACATCCCACATTTCACCGCGAGGAAGACCACATTATCACAGAACTCAAAGTTAATTTTACAGACGTGGCTTTAGGTGGTGAAATGACCATCAACACCATTGATGGAGAAAATAAAATACAAATCAAACAGGGGACACAATCGGGAGAGATTATCAGGCTTAAAGGGCTGGGTGTCCCCAACGTCAGATCCGGTCGCCGGGGGGATCACCTTGTGCATCTGCAGGTTGTGACCCCCGAAAAGCTCACATCCAGACAAAGGGAGCTTCTTAACGAACTTGCAAAAGAATGTGAACTTACAAAAAACAAAAAAGAAGACAAACCAAAGAACAGAAAAAAAGGATTTTTTGGGGGAATCTTATGATGACACAGGACATGAATCAGCTCACCGAGGAGGTCAAGCTGGCGCACACCCAGATCGCGCAGCTCTATGAAGAAATAGACAAGGTGGTGGTGGGACAAAAATACATGATCGAACGTCTGCTCATGGGGGTTCTTATGGGCGGACACATCCTTGTCGAAGGTGTGCCTGGGCTTGCCAAGACCACGGCGGTCAAGGCCCTTGCCGATGTCATGGCGGCAAGTTTTCAGCGTCTGCAGTTTACCCCCGATCTTTTGCCCGCAGACCTTTTGGGGACGCAGATTTACAACCCGAAGACGCAGGAATTTTTTATAAAAAAGGGGCCGCTGTTTCACAACATTATACTCGCGGACGAGATCAACCGCGCGCCGGCAAAGGTCCAGAGCGCGCTCCTCGAGGCCATGCAGGAAAAGCAGATCACCATTGGCGACGAGACCTTTCGTCTCGAAGAACCATTTATTGTGCTGGCCACCCAAAACCCCATTGAGCAGGAAGGGACCTATCCTCTGCCCGAGGCCCAGCTTGATCGGTTCATGCTCAAACTTAATATCTCTTATCCCAGTCGCGACGAAGAACTTAAAATCATGAAGCGTTTTTCCAGAAAGGCCTTTCATGAGCCGCAGCGGCTGCTCGATCCCGCGATGGCGCTCAAACTTGGCGAGCTTGTCTCAAAAATTTATATCGATCCCAAGATCGACGATTACATCATCAGTCTTGTCTTTGCCACACGCGAGCCAAAGACTCTCAAGGGCAATATCGAGCGCTACATTCAGTATGGTGCCAGCCCGCGCGCCAGTATTTATCTGCACAAGGCCAGCAGGTGTTACGCCTTTCTTATGGGCCGCGCCTATGTTGTCCCGCAGGATGTCAAGACCATGTGTCTCGATGTGTTAAGACACAGGATCATCCTCACCTACGAGGCAGAGGCCGAGGGTCTGACCACGGACGATGTGATCAAAAAAATACTGGACAGGGTGGATGTGCCTTAAGGCCACCGTAAAACACGCATGAGCGACAAAAAAAGAACAACCCTGCTTGAAAACGAATTGACGAAGTGATTGTCACAAAGCGCATTGATCCCTTTATCTCGGTTGCCCATGTTGTGGGCCAAAAAAACAACCATCCTGTTTAAGGTTGTACATCCTGGGAGTACAGGGCTTCGTAGGCAAATTTTTTTGATATTTCCAAAAATAGAAGATGGGGGCTGTGATTTTAGAACCTAAGTACCTATTCGAAAACCTCCTTTATGTCATGATGTTGATTAATATTAGTGTCGCGGAGCGACAAGGGTACACTAGGTGTAGGCTTTAGCCTACGGATTCAATATTGTTGAGGATGGGCACCCTGAAAGGGTGCAGGAGGTTTCAAGACCATAAATATTTTTCGTTGTATTCAATTTTTTGCTTTTTTAGAAAATCAATAAACTC